>RFHJ01000163.1 GCA_003696905.1 Gammaproteobacteria bacterium
GCTGCAAGACCTTCCTGGTCCATGCGCGCAAGGCCTGGCTGCAGGGCCTCAGCCCCAGGGAGAACCGCGAAGTCCCGCCGTTGCGGTACGAAAACGTCTACCGCTTGAAGCAAGACTTTCCTCATCTCGAAATCGTCATCAACGGTGGCGTCACCGACCTCACCCAGGCAGGCGCCCATCTGCAACGGGTCGACGGCGTGATGATGGGCCGCGCGGTGTACCACCAGCCCTGGCTGCTGGCCGAGGCAGACCGCCGAATCTTCGGTATCGAACAGGCCCCTGCCTCGCGCCGCACGGTAGTCCTTGGCATGCGCGAGTTCGTCGAGCGTGAACTGGCCCGGGGCATTCCGCTGCACCGCTTGACGCGCCACATGTTGGGGCTGTTCCAGGGCCTGCCCGGGGCACGTCACTGGCGCCGGCATCTCTCCGAGCAGGCGAACCACCCCGGTGCCGGCTGGCATACCCTGCTCGAGGCCATGGAGAGGGTGCGCGAACCCACCCCTTGAAGGCCGTCCTCATGATCCCCATGTGGATCTCAGGTTTTCACACAGAAGGAGAGATGGCCATGAGCACACTGATGAAAGCAACCAACCCCTGGCGCCTGTTGGACGAATTCAATCGCGAATTCTCGCGCATGCTGCCCGGCTTTGCCGACGACGACAGCCAGGTGGTCGGCAGCACCTGGGCACCGGCGGTCGACATCAAGGAAGAGGACGACAAGTTCGTGATCCGCGCCGATATTCCCGGCGTCTCACCGGACGACATCGACGTCTCGATGGAACAGGGTGTTCTCACCATCAAGGGTGAACGCAAGCACGAGGCAGAGGAGAACAAGGAAGGCTATCACCGGATCGAGCGCGCCTACGGCACCTTCATGCGCCGCTTCGCACTGCCCGAGAACGTGGATGCGGACAAGATCAGCGCCACCAGCAAGGACGGCGTTCTCGAGTTGGTGTTGCCCAAGGCACAGCAGGGCGATCAGCCGCGCAAGATCAAGGTCGAGGGCTGAGGAGGCGATCATGAGCAGCCTGAAGCAGAATCTCGACCGCGCCTGGTCGCAGGTGCAGGCCGGTTGGAACAACCTGGTGAGCAAGGCCTCCAACGCCCTGACCCACTTCAGTCACCGCAAGGAGGACGAGGCGGACGCACAGTCTCGCGCCCTGCTGCGCAGCAGCCCCGAATGGGGACTGCTGGCGGCCGAAGTGCACGAAAGCGGTGACGATGTGACGGTACGGCTGGAGGTGCCGGGGCTGGAGCCGGCCGACCTGGACGTGGAGGTGGTCGATCGCACCCTGATCGTGCGCGGCCAGAAGCAGATCAGCCACGAGCGCAAGGAGGGCCGCTATCACATCACCGAATGTGCCTACGGCAGCTTCGAGCGGCGCCTGCCGCTGCCGGCCGAGGTCGATCCCGGCCAGGCCAAGGCGAGCTACAAGAAGGGCGTCCTGACCTTGGAGCTGCCCAAGTCGGAGCATGAAAAGGTCCGGCGAATCCCCATCGCCAAGGGCTGATTTCAACATATTTTCAATGAGTTACAGAAGGGGCGCCGTTGCAATGGGGCGCCGCTTCTGTTAGATTCCCGCGCCCCGATCGAGGCCGCTCGATCATCCCAAACTCACGAGAGGCCCCCTCACGGCCCCACAGGAGAGATGTCATGCCGCAAGTTTCTGGCCTGCGTAGAGAACCGAGTGACGCGGACGTCAGCGAAGCTGCCGCGGATCGCTTCAAGGTCTACACCCAGCGGGATCTGGAAAGGATCGTCCCGTTGCAGCAACTGCCGGCATCCATGCGCTTCGACATGCAGGTCGTCTCGTCCATCCTGCCCTTCCGGGTCAACCAATATGTCATCGACGAGCTGATCGACTGGGATCGGGTACCGGACGACCCCATCTTCCAATTGACCTTTCCCCAGCGCGGCATGCTGTCCCCGGAGATGTTCGAACGCATGGCCAGCGTCCTCCGCAGTGAAGCGGATCGTGCCACCGTGCAGGCGCTGGCACGCGAGTTGCGCGCCGAGTTGAACCCGCATCCTGCGGGACAACTGCAGATGAATCTGCCGCTGGATGCCAACGGCGAACCATTGAACGGCCTGCAGCACAAATACCGCGAGACCGTGCTGTTCTTCCCCAGCCAAGGGCAGACCTGCCACAGCTACTGCTCCTTCTGCTTCCGCTGGGCCCAGTTCGTCGGCGACAAGGCACTGCGCATCGCCACCAACGAGGCGAATCGCCTGCATCGCTACCTGGAACAACACCCGGAGGTGACGGATCTGCTGGTCACGGGTGGCGACCCCATGGTGATGAAGACCAAGCACCTGCGCGGCTATCTGGAACCCTTGCTGGAACCCCGCTTCGCTCATGTCCAGACGATCCGCATCGGGACCAAGGCGCTGACCTTCTGGCCCCAGCGTTTCGTCAGCGACGACGATGCCGACGAACTGCTGGAACTGCTGCAGCGTCTGGTCGAGGCCGGCAAGCATGTCTCCATCATGGCCCACTACAACCACTGGCAGGAGCTGCGCACCGACATCGCCCACCGCGCCATCGCACGTCTGCGAGAGACCGGGGCGCAGATCCGCTCCCAGGGCCCGCTGCTGGCGCATATCAACGACGATGCCGCCGACTGGGCCCGGCTCTGGAAGGAACAGGTCAGGCTCGGCATCGTCCCCTACTATATGTTCGTGGAGCGCGACACCGGCGCCCGCCACTGGTTCGAGGTGCCCCTGGCCAGGGCGTGGCAGATCTACCGTGACGCCATGCAACAGGTCTCCGGGCTCGGGCGTACCGCCCGGGGCCCCAGCATGAGCGCCGGCCCCGGCAAGGTCGAGATCCAGGGCGTGACCGAGATCCAGGGCGAGAAGGTATTCGTCCTGCGCTTCATCCAGGCGCGCAATCCGGACTGGGTGCAAAGACCCTTCTTTGCAGCCTATGATGAACAGGCCACCTGGCTCGACCAGCTCCGCCCCCCCTTCGGGGAGGCCCAGTTCTTCTTCGAGCCGGAATACGAACAGATGCGCAGGGAACGCGGTCTCATCACCTGACCCGCAACAACGAGACGAGGAGTTCGACCATGACCATCGACCGCATCGTAATGGCCTTCGCAGGCTTCGTGATCATGTTGAGTCTGGCACTGGGCTGGAATGCCAGCCCCATCTTCCACAACGAGAACTGGCTGTGGCTGACCGGCTTCGTGGGACTGAACCTGTTCCAGTCGGCCTTCACCGGTTTCTGCCCACTGGCGGCCATACTGAAGAAGATGGGCAAGCAACCGGGCCCGGCATTCTGAAGCGCTCCGGCCAGAACCGCATCAAACCCTGACAGGTCCTCCTGTCAGGGTTTTTTTCGTTCTGCCTTGTCATATTGGCGGTCTCGGACGCAGAGGGGTGACGTGACTGCGTGTGCCCGTTGGCCGCAGCGATGCAGCCATCGAGCCTCCAGGGAGGTATCACGGCGTTCTTTCGAGCAGATGACCCGCTCCGCCCAGATAAATTGGGGTGGAAATGCGTTCCTGGGCACCGTCTCCGGTGCGGTTCGCGGCGCTCACCGCACCCTACGAACAGTACACGTCGTAGGATGCGGTGAGGGACGAACCGCATCGGTCACCTCGTGACCGCCGGGTTCCATTATCGAGGGTGTGAAAGGGTCAAGTGAGCTAGATGGCGTACCCTGCCCCGCTCAGTGGCCGCCCTTGCCCTTGGCGGCGATATAGTCGGTCAATGCGAACAGCACGCCCGAGGTGACGAAGGTCAGGTGAATGCCCACCTTCCAGGCCAGCTCCTGGGTACCGAGGTGGCTACTCTCGATGAAGGCCTTGAGCAGCTCCACCGCCGAGATGGCCACGATGGCACCGATCAGCTTTAGCTTCAGGTCGGAGAAGCCCACCTTGCCCATCCAGCCGGGCCGATCCTCGTGGTCCTCCGGGGCGAACTTGGAAACGAAGTTCTCGTAGCCGCTGAAGGCGATGATCAGCAGCAGGCTGGCCAGCAACGCGGTATCCACCAGGCTGAGGATGGCGATGATGGGCTGGGCCTCGCCGCCGAACAGCACGCCCTGGACCAGCAGATAGAGGCCCTTGGCGAACTTGAACAGCAGGGCCAGGATGGCCACGACCAGGCCGAAGAAGAAAGGCGCCAGCAGCCAGCGCGAGGAGAAGAACAGGGACTCGAGCAGGTTCTCAAGATTTTTCATGGCCTCGATTCTCGATTGATTTGAAATTCAGACGGGTTCGGCAAACAGGTCGTGATCGTCGTAGCCGGTCACCTCCACTTCGATGAAATCACCGGGCGATATCCCCTCCCAGGCCCCCTCGACGATCACCTGCCCGTCCACCTCGGGGGCATCACCGGGACCACGACCGACCAGCCGTTCCTCCTGCACCTCGTCGATGAGCATGGTCAAGCGACGGCCGACCTGGGCGGCCAGCTTGTCGCGGCTGATCTGGGCCTGGATCTCCATGAAACGAGCCAGCCGGTCCTGCTTGACCGGCTCGGGCACCGCACCCGGCAGTTCGTTTGCCGCGGCCCCTTTCACCGGCGAATAGGCAAAGGCCCCCACCCGATCGAGCCGCGCCTCCTGAATGAAGTCCAGCAGCCGATCGAAGTCCTCTTCCGTCTCGCCGGGAAAGCCGACGATGAAGGTCGAGCGCAGGGTGATATCGGGACTGATCTCCCGCCACTGCCGGATGCGCGAGAGCATCCTTTCGCTGGCGGCCGGGCGCCGCATGGCCCGCAGCACCCGCTCACTGGCGTGCTGCAGCGGGATATCGAGATAGGGCAGGATCAGCCCCTCGGCCATCAGCGGGATCAGTTCGTCGACATGGGGATAGGGATAGACATAGTGCAGACGCGTCCAGGCCGGCAGCTGGCCCAGCTCGCGCGCCAGGCTCTTCAAGCGGGTCTCCAGGGGACGCCCGCCGTGGATATCCAGCCGGTATTTCAGGTCCACCCCATAGGCGCTGGTGTCCTGGGAGACCACCAGCAGCTCGCGCACGCCACCCTCCACCAGCCGCGCCGCCTCGTCCAGCACCTCGCCGATCGGCCGGCTCACCAGGTCGCCGCGCATCTGCGGGATGATGCAGAAACTGCAACGATGGTTGCACCCCTCGGAGATCTTCAGGTAGGCGTAATGGCGCGGTGTCAGCTTGACACCCTGCGGCGGCAGCAGATCCAGATACGGATCGTGCGGCGCCGGCAGATGCCGGTGGACCTGCTCCATCACCGCCTCATAGGCATGCGCCCCGGTGACCCCCAGCACCTGGGGATGACGCGCACGAATCTCTGCCTCGCGCTGGCCCAGGCAACCGGTGACCAGCACCCGGCCATTGGCGTCCAGCGCCTCGCCGATGGCGTCCAATGATTCGGCCACCGCCTCGTCGATGAAGCCGCAGGTGTTCACGATCACCAGGTCAGCCTCCGCATAACTGGGCACCAGCTGATAGCCCTCGGCCCGCAGCTGGGTGAGGATCCGTTCCGAATCGACCAGATTCTTCGGACAACCCAGACTGACGAACCCGATGCGCGGGTGTTCTGCCATGACGCGAGGATTCAGTTGAGCAGGTCGCTCAGGTCGATGCCGGGCGTGCGCTGGATCTCCACCACCAGGGTCTCGCTCAAGGGCAGGTCACCGGCCTCGATCGGCTCCAGCAGCTGCTCGCAGACCTGCTGGATCAGCAGCATGCCCTGACGGGTTCGGTCGTCCAGGTCCGGACGCCGAACATCCTGGTACAGCCGGCCCAGGTAGTCGCGGAACGCGGGTCCCTGCTGTGCCAGGTCCTGGTGCTGAAATTCCTCGGTAAAACGGATGTGCAGTTCATAATTCCCCTCGGGCGAGGGTTCCACCACAGAGACCCGGATGGGGCCATCGATGTCCATGTTTCACTCCTTCTCACAGCGCTCGAATCAGGCGCCAATAGTGGGCAAGCCACGGCCACCCTGCAAGCCACGGATTGCCGGGAGAATGCTGCCCCGTCGATAAGTATTCCACCGAACGGCCTTATAATTTCAGCATTCTTGCATATAAGGCATTTTTCTTCGCCTTATAAAAATGACCGAATTGTCACAGGGAAATCACCGTGACAGACTGCACTCGCGTTGGGGGAATTCCTCAATCACGAGACCACCACCGTTGCCCACTGGGCAAGACATCAGGAGACATAACGACTATGAAATCCCTGATCGGCAACACCTTCGGGCGCATCTGCAGCGATATCCCGGGCGCCTGCATCGTCCTTCAGACCATCCTCGTCGTGGCCCTCTCCGGCGTCCTCGGCTATCTCTTCGTCACCCAGGAACTGCTTCGATAGCCACGCCTCGGCCGGGTCGCCGTTTTTCCGGCCCGGCCGATCCTTCACCCCGCCTTTGTCGACACCCCTCCAGGGCAATTCCAATCGCTCGTATCACCCGAGACGCCATATGAAGGCAATCCCCGCATTGCGCTTCGCTCCCTGCGGGCTACGGCATATAAAAATCACGATGTCCTTTGGTTCGCGGGATTCTTGACCCGGCCGATCTTCCTCCCTATCCTTCGCGCCCTGCTCGCGGTGCCACTCGACATTATCGAGGGTTAAACGGGAAGCCGGTGCGTCTTCTGACTATTCCGGCACTGCCCCCGCAACGGTGATCACGTTAGAGAGCGGCCTATGCCACTGGGCACCAGCCTGGGAAGGCGCCGCACCCCCGCAGCCTCGCTGCAGCGTGTCAGTCCGGATACCGGCCCGAGCGTCAACCCAACCCGGTTGCGGAGGGCGGCCGGCAGGTCAGTTGCCGCGTGAGATCGCCACGTTGCGCCGCCCTGCCCGCATGCCTGCCCTCCCGACCCCCAATGAATGCGGGTGAGCATTCGGGAGAGAAGACAATGCAACGCAAACTCCTTTGCGCAGTCCTGGTCGCTCTGGCCACGCCAGTGCCCACCACGGCCGCCACGCCACTACCGGAGGTGATCGTCAGCGCCTCTCGCTCGGACGAGCCCAATATCGACATCCCCGCCGGTTTCCAGATCATCGACCGCGCCCAGATCGAGGCCAGCGGGGCCCGAAATCTTGCCCAGTTGTTCCGCCGTGTGGCCGGCATCCAGGTCACCGACGGCGTCGGTGGCGGCGGCAGCGCCAATCTCGACATGCGGGGCTTCGGCGCCACCGCGGTGTCCAACGTCGCGCTGCTGTTGAACGGCCACAAACTCAATCCGGCGACCGATGCCTCCACCCTCTATCTGAACAACATCGATCTCGGCGAGATCGAGCGGATCGAAATCATCGAGGGAAGCGCGGGCACCCTCTACGGCAACCAGGCGGTCGGGGGACTGATCAATATCATCACCCGGACTCCCGACCCCGGAACCCTTGCCGTGGAAGCCGGCACCGGCACCCAACAGGATCGGCGCTTCCATCTCTCCGGGGGCGCGCCGCTCGGCGGAGGGCTTCAGCTGGGCGCCGACCTGAAGTTCGATCACAGCGACAACTACCGGCGACACAATGGCTCGACGGTGAAACGTGGCGGCCTCACCCTCGACTGGTCGCATGCCGCAGGCCACACCCGCATCCGCTTCAGCCATCTGGACGACTATCAGGACACCCCCGGCGCCCTCCTCGCCGCCGAGGTCGCCGCCGACCGGCGTCAGGTGACCGCGGATTTCGTCAACGACTACTTCAACACCCACAGCACCCTGTTCCGGGTGAACAGCGCCATCACGATGTCTCCAGCCTGGACCGCGCGCCTCGATGCCACCTGGCAGCGGGATCGGCGCGATTTCATCCAGAGTTTCAGGGGATTCGGTCCCGGCAGCCGCTCCACCCAGGATCGTGACACCATCGAATTCAATCCCCGGTTCGTCGGCCGGCTGGGCAAGACCACCCTCACCCTGGGCGCAGACCTGCAGACCACCGACTACCTGCTTCTCACCGCATTCGGCCCCCAGGGCAACGATCAACAGATTGCCGCCTTCTACGGTCAGGCCAACTATCGATTCACCCCGCGGCTGTCGATCACCGGCGGGCTGCGCCACGCGCGCGTGGACAACGACATCAACAACAATGGCACCCCGGTGAGCCTCGGTGACGACGTTACCGTGGGCTCCCTGGGCATGGTCTTCAAACCGGATGCCCATCTCAGGCTCTATGCCCGTGCCGATCAGAACTACCGATTCCCCAAGGTGGACGAACACACCAATGTGGTCTTCGGACAGCCGGTGGGCCTCAAGACCCAGACCGGGGTTTCCTACGAAGCCGGCGCCGACTACCTGGGCAACGAATTCTCCCTGCGGACCCGCATCTATCGCCTCAATCTCAAGAACGAGATCAGCAACGACGCCAGCGCCTTTCTGGCCAACGTCAACCTCGACCACACCCGTCGTATCGGGCTGGCACTGTCCGGCGACTTCTCGCCCCACCCGGACTGGACCCTGGGAGGTGGCTACGAATACATCGACAGTGAGATCACGAGCGGCACCCATGCAGGGAGCGAGGTGCCACTGGTCGCTCGCCATCATGCGACCCTCTTCGCCGAATGGACGCCCTCGCTGCGCTGGCTCCTGCGGGCCGATCTCGCCTATACCGGTGACCGGGTCACGGGCTCGGACTTCGCCAATACGGGGCCACGGCTGGACGCCCATGCCACCGTGAACCTCAATCTGCACTATGATGGTGGCAACTGGCAGCTGAATGCCCGCATCGACAACCTGTTCAACGAGCTGTACAACGAATCCGGCGCCACCGCCTTCGGTACCACGGGCTTCAATCCCGCACCCGAGCGACGCGCCAGACTGGACCTGAGCTGGCAATTCTGATCGACATGCCCCGCCTGACCCGTATCTACACCCGCACCGGCGACGATGGCACCACCGGACTCGGAGACGGGCGGCGGGTCTCCAAGCAGAGCCTGCGCATCGAGGCCATCGGCGCGATCGACGAGCTCAACTCCCAGCTCGGGGTGGTACGGGCGCTGCTGATTCCGGGCGATCCGGTGGACGACGATCTGGCCGTCATCCAGCACCGGCTGTTCGACCTTGGCGGCGAACTGGCGGTGCCCGAACAGGCACGGGTGGCGCCGCCTTGGGTGGGGGAGCTCGAGGCACGCCTCGATGCCCTCAATGCGAAGCTGCCTCCGCTTGAGGAATTCGTCCTGCCCGGCGGCAATCTCCCCGCCGCGCAATGCCATCTGGCCCGGGCTGTCTGCCGCCGCGCCGAGCGGGCCCTGGTGCGACTTTCCGACCAGGAACCGGTAAACTCTGCCGCCCTCGAATACCTCAACCGACTCTCCGATCTGCTCTTCGTGATGGCCCGCACCCTGGCCCGCCGCGAAGGAGGGAAGGAGGTCACCTGGCAGAAAGGCAGTAATCGATGAGCAAGCCACCAGTGGTCGTCATCGGTATCGGCGAGATGGGCAGCGTGTTCGCGCGCGGCCTGCTGCGTCTGGGCCACCCGGTCTATCCGGTCACCCGGGATACCGACATGGAGAAACTGGCAGCAGAGCTTCCGGAGCCTGCCCTGGTGCTGGTGGCCGTCGGCGAATCGGCCCTGCAACCGCTCCTGGCAGAGATCCCTGCCTCGTGGCGGGACCGGCTGGCATTGCTGCAGAACGAGCTATTGCCTGCCGACTATGCAGATCTGAAGACGCCCACGGTGATCTCGGTCTGGTTCGAGAAAAAGCCCGGACAGGACGTGAAGGTGCTGATCCCTTCACCCGCCTACGGTCCCGGCGCTCCACTACTGATCGATGCCCTGGCGAGCCTGGGCATACCGGCCCGCGAGGTCGCCGATGCCGAGACCATGACCTTCGAGCTGGTATTGAAGAATCTCTACATCCTCACCACCAATATCGCCGGCCTGAGAACTGGCGGTACCGTGCAGGAGTTGTGGCAGAAGCACCAGGAATTGGCGCAGACCGTGGCCAATGAGGTGATCGATCTCCAGGAGGCGATGACCGGCCGCCAGTTCGACCGTGAGGCCCTGCTCGCCGGCATGCTCGAGGCCTTCGATGGTGATCCCGAACACCGCTGCATGGGGCGCAGCGCACCGGCCCGCCTGCAACGCGCGCTGACCCACGCCGACCGATACGATCTGGCCGTACCGACGCTGCGCGAGATCGCCAATGAGCAGGGAATCACATGAGCAATCCGCAGGAGATCGTGCCGGGGGCTGCGGTGACCCTGCATTTCTCGTTGAGTCTGCCAGACGGCACCGAGGCCATCTCCACCTTTGGCGAGGAGCCGCTGCGCTTCGTGATGGGCGACCAGACCTTTCAGCCGGGCATGGAACTGGCCCTCTATGGACTCAAGGCCGGTGACGAACAGACCCTGACCCTGACGCCGGAACAGGCCTATGGCGAGCCCGAGCCAGGCCTGGTGCACCGCCTGCCGTTGGGCGATTTCGGCGATATGGCACCGGAACCGGGGCAGATCATGAGCTTTGCCCTGGGCGAGGCGGGCGAGACCATGGGCATCATCCGTGCAGTCGAAGGCGAGGAGGTGGTGGTCGACTTCAACCACCCGCTGGCCGGGCACGAGGTGGTCTTTCGGGTGCAGATTCTGTCGGTCGAGAGTGCTGAACCACGGAATGAAGATGACCTCCAAACCGGCCAGTCGCCGGAATAAATCCCGGCCCACCTCCAGTGCCGTGGGTCGGGTTTCAACCCGACAAGACCGGGAAATCCCAAGCGCTGCGAACCAAATCGGACAGGATACAATGCCGCTATGAAGATCCTCCTCGCCAATCCCCGCGGCTTCTGTGCCGGCGTCGACCGGGCCATCGAGATCGTCGAACGCGCCCTCCAGAACTTCGGCGCGCCCATCTATGTGCGTCACGAGGTGGTGCACAACCGTTTCGTGGTAGAGGATCTGCGCAATCGCGGCGCGATTTTCGTCGACGAACTGTCCGAGGTGCCAGACGGCGGTACCGTGATCTTCAGCGCCCACGGCGTTTCCCAGGCAGTCCGCGAGGAGGCGGCATCCCGCGATTTGACCGTGTTCGATGCCACCTGCCCGCTGGTGACCAAGGTCCACATGGAGGTCCAGCGCCACTGCAAGGCCGGCAACGAGGTGATCCTCATTGGCCATCGCGGACACCCCGAGGTAGAGGGGACCATGGGCCAGTACCTTTGCAGTACACAGAGCGGTGGCATTCATCTGGTGGAAACCCCGGAAGACGTGGCGCAACTGCAGGTCCGTGACCCTGCCCGACTCGCCTTCGTGACCCAGACCACCCTCTCCATGGACGATACCGCAAGGGTGATCGAGGCCTTGCGCGAACGATTTCCCGATATCCAGGGTCCCAGAAAGGACGACATCTGCTATGCCACGCAGAACCGTCAGGATGCGGTGAAGCGCCTCGCAGGCCAGTGTGATCTGGTACTGGTGGTGGGTTCGCCCAACAGCTCCAACTCCAACCGACTGCGTGAGATCGCCGAGAAACAGGGAGTTTCCGCCTGGCTAGTGGACCGCCCTGAGGATATCCGGCAGGAATGGCTGGAAGGAGTGGAGGTGATCGGGGTCACTGCAGGCGCCTCGGCCCCCGAAGTACTGGTAGACAGTGTCATTCAGCAATTGCGTAACTGGGGAGCCGAGTCGGTGGAGGAAGACAATGGAAAACGGGAGGACGTGGTTTTCGTACTTCCCAAGGAACTGGGACCAGCGAGCACCTGACGCCCGGAAAAGGATCACGTTCACTCCAACAGCGTTCCAGGCAACAAGCGCCTCTCAAGATCAATCCCAGCAGCCGGTACCGCTGCCACCACGTTCACCCAACTGGTTGATGGTCATCGAGGTGCAGGTATCGCTGGCGAGCATCTTTTGCGGTGAGGCCGTTGCAGTGAAGGTACTCCCACCACCCGACAGAGTGATGGTGTAATAGCCTTTTTCCTTGGTGGTGCATGTATTATTGCTGACATCACACACTGAACCGACACTCAGGTCGGAAAAGCTGGTGGTATAGCTTCCTTCAGCGGTATAGCGACGCTCCTCTGCCTGGGCGATCGCCAACAGCGCCTCTCTTCCTTCGGTGCGACCCGCCTTGCGCACCTGCTCGGTGTATAGCGGATAGGCAATGGCAGCCAGAATTGCAATCACTGCCACCACGATCATCAACTCGATCAAGGTGAAGCCGCTCGTCTTTGTTTTCGCCGCATGGCACCACATCTCGATACTCCTTCTCTCTTGGGCTGACTCTGGCTTCGTTCCACGCCGCACAAGCACGGGCGGCGGAATGGCAAACCATCCGAATGAATCCGGTTTCATTCCACCGCGGCCCAAAGGGCGGAGGTGGAGCGCCGAAATTCCGAGTGGTCATTTCGATTTCGTCTTTTCGCGACGGACGACCTGCGGCTTGTCCTTTTCCGTTTCGGGTTCGACAATCTCCACAGCCGACTCAACCTCACCTTTCTGCGAATGTACTTTTATCGGCAATCGCACGACCCTTACCACTGGCCCCATTCCAATGGGAGTATCCCGCGAACCATCAGCCGCCTGTGCCGTCTGGAGATTGCCACAGAGGCCTCCCAAAGCCATCCCCAGAATCCAGCCCTGTATCGTTCTTTCCATCTCGGCCTCCTTGGGCATCACTCGTTGATCAATTGGATCCAGGATTTCCGCCCATAGTCGGATGCCCCCGGATTCTCCACGGTACGTTCGATCTCGCCGGTCGAGCCGCTCTCGTACTTGTGTTCCTTGGCATTCAACTTGTCCGCCAGGATCGCCGGGCTGGGAAGGATGCCCACCTTCGACTTCTTGCCGCTGGTCGGAGCATTGGTGTCATTGGTGCCATCACCCGTGGTATCGAAATCGACGTAGTCGCTGGAGTTGAAGGATCCGTCGCTGTTGGTGTCGAACGGCGTAAAACCCAGTCGCCCGCCGGTCTTGGCATCCAGTTCCATGAGCCATCCGGTACCCCCAAATGAGCAGGGATCGTCCGAGGGCAACAAGGTAGTGAATATGATACGCCCGGAACGCAGTATCGGATCGGTTACCTGCCGCTCGCCCTGGTTGTCACTGCCCAGAATCAGATCCATGTACCACCCGACAACGGTATTGCTGTCGATACCACTCACGTCGGGATTGTCCCAGGTCGGCGTATTGTCACTGGTGAGCCGATACTCATAGTTCCCATAGGTGGTCTCGGCGAGGATCTCCTGTTGCAACAGATCGCTGCGGTCGAGCTCACTGCTGGCCGAGGTGTTTCCGGTGTCCTGATCCCACACCGCATAGAAGGTCTGGGTGGTCTGTCCGGTGGTCGAATTGTCGCCCACCTCGATGTACTTGCCGGTGCCGAAATAGATCAGGTACCCCTTGCCGGTAGGATGATGACCCACCGTTGGCCGCACCGTGATTGGCTGTGCGCTGGTGGCGTCACTGGTATCGGCCATTGCCTTGAACAAGGGAATCGGCGTGTTTCCCTGCTTGAGCGCCACATCCCAGCTGTTGGCATTGGAGGCCGTCAGATCGAACTTCCAAAGGTTGCCGAAGAGATCGCCGCCATAGACATAGTCGACGATATAGTCTCCGTCGATGTCGACTGGCGCCACCGTGGAGAGGCCATTGGGGCGATTGGCACCGGTGGGATCATCGTCGGAACCCACCCCGGTATCGATCTTCTTGATGATGCTGCCATCGGTCAGATCCAGCACATAAAGCACGGCATTGCCGGTCGTGCTCTGGTGGCCGTCGGCAACCGTGTTGTTGTAGCCATTGCCCAATATCACGCCCCAGCCACCATTCGCCAGGCGCACTACATTGGGCCGCGAATAGGTATAACCCAGATCGCTGTCATCCGCGTCCGAGAACTCCCACATCACCATGCCACTCAGACTCGTCTCGGTGTCCACATCGGTGGGTGGATCGGTGATGTCGAGGGCATAGAGCCCCTGCCCACCACCGTTGAGACCGCCAACCACTACCGTATGCCAGCTGCTGTCGAAATAGGCATCCATGGCGACCGGCGTGCCGTCCACGTAGTAACGATGGGTATAGGCGGGATCACTGAGATCCGGCAGATCAGAGATCAGCATGCTTGGCACATAGGCGAACAGCTCCACCCCCGTATTGGCATCAAATGCATGCAACATCCCGTCATTGGCTCCCGCCAGCACCATCGGCGTGCGTGTCGCATGATCGTTCACGAAAGCTGAATATTGATTCGCATTTTCGGGTTCTCCGTCACCCCAGAAGTCGGGGTAGCCCGCACTCGGCGGCCCCACATAGAGCGGTGCCGAACTGACGATATCTCCCAGGGTACTGGCGCGTTTGCGGTAGGAGCCATTCGGCTGCTCTTCAGTGCGAACGCCGCGAAGGTAGTTCAGAAGAGACTCGCTGCCCAGCGCCGTCTTCTGTGCTGCCGTCAGGTATTCGTTGGCGTCGGTCCCCCAGCGAAAAGGCACACCATTACTCCCGTCGTAAGTCAATATGCGCCGATCGTCCGCTGCTGGCATCTGCGAAGCCGCCTGCCACGTCGTACCGCTCGCAATACTCCCGTCGGACTGAATCTGGTAAGCCCAGATATCGCCATCCCAGCGACTGGTGTTGAAGCGCGCCTGGAACAGGTGGGTGCCGCCATAGAGCGAGCCACTGTTGAGCGAGACCGCACTGGCCGAGCTGGTGAGATCGACGATGGTCTTCAATATATTGTCCAAGGCGTCGGCAAAGGCCGCCGGATCCTGAGCGCTGTAGAAACCGCCATAGCTGTTGACAGCGGCATGCAGCATGTCGTCGATCTTGGCCGTATCCGTTTGGGTCGGATTCGGCCAGGGGAAATCGGTAACACTACTCTGACCCACGGCGGCGAACGCCGTTGCCGGGTCGATATTCCCGGAGACCCCAAGCCCAACGGTAAAGGTCACCAGGTGCTGCCAGTCTGCCGGATCAGCATCACTGCTCGGCACCTGATTGGCCAAACCAGAGACCAGGTCGTTCTCCCAGTAGTAGCGGGCCACATCCGCCAGGGTATTGTCGAAGTTATCTTTAAAGGGATAACCGTCGTCGCTATCGGCATTACCTGGAGCAGGCTGAGGATCGTTACCATTCCAGTAGCCGTCGGTCATGAGAATGTGGTAGGACTGGCGGCAACTACGGTTGACCCCACCACTCTGGCCGGGGGTATCGTTCCAAGGCCCCTGGTCGTCGTCCCGCTGGAAATACTGCCCCACTAGATTGGCGGCTTGACGCAAAGGTGTACCGCCACTCGGCTCTTCGTTGTATAGAAGATCGAAGAATGTGCTCCGATCCGTCCCCGAAAAATGCCGCACCCCTTTGGTGATCACCGCGGTGTTGACACCATCGATGGAGGTCGTGCCATTGTTGATGGCGGCAAAACCCACCCGCATGCCTTCCCCCTGTTGGGCAAAGGCACGCCCGATGCCTGCGCGCGCGGCGTAGATGCGCCGACGATAGTAGGAGTACCAGTTGGCGAAATTGGTCCGCTCGTCACTACCACCGGGGCCGGAATTGGCCCCCACCACCACCTTCAGGTAGCAGTCGTCATCGTCCAGACTATTGCTGCAGTTGGCTGGCTGTGGCTGCGGGCCGTCAGGATGATTGGTGTAATAGACATAGTAGTAGGCAGGTTGAGGATCGCCCACCAGCTCTGGTATCCAATTGATGTTGCCGGTATTGAAGTCGAATTGGAGCCACCAGTAATTGTAGGGATCACAATTGTCACCGTCGTACCAGCTGGGCTGGTATTCACTTCCCAGGTCGATCGTACAAGTGCTCTGTTGGTGATATCCATCGTTCCATGCCGCATTGAATGTAGCATTGCCCAGCGAGTTTCCTACCGCATCGACCGGGGGCTCGTAGGTGACCCAGGGATTGTAATAGAGGGTATTGTAATCGGCTGCCTTGGCCCGACGAGTATCGTATTCGAGAATGATGTTCTCGGGCATCCAGCTCCAATACATGGAACCCGAATCATCCAGGGTGAACATGATGTTGGGCTCCACCGTGCCACCGATATAGAGTGGCACCGGGCTCAGACTCAGATTGGTGGCCTGGGCCTCGACTGCCGAGAAGACCATGACCGCGACGAACAGCGACCGGAGGGCCGCACGCAGCCAGTCCGGGATCGCTGGACGACCTTTGCCGTTCAGGCCTTCGGATTCGCCTCGCTTCCTCACCATTTGCCTGCTCCTCTCAGTAGCGCCGCGCATAGGTACTGCGCAACTTCACCACGGTGTTGGTGTTTACGCCGGTCCCTCGCGCCGTCACCTGATAGTAGTACTGCCCGATCTCGTCCTGTGACTGGCCCAGTACAAGCGTGTCCTTCTTCAGCCCCAGTTCCTCCACCAGAAACCGGGGTCCTTGTGAGATATCGGTCGCTCCACCGATCGACAATGTATTCCCATAGGTTTGACCATAGGTCGACCACCAGTCCGCGTCGGCTTCCTGCCACCAATAGTTGGTCTCGTTATAGTTACCCGGGCTGTCCTTGACCCAGACGACTTCTTGCGCGGTCCCACTCGTTTTCGGCAAGGGCCGGGTATTGAACTGGTCGATCCACGCCTCACCCCCACGCAACGCCGACTCTGCGGCCTCGAAGGCCACCTGACCACTGCGCAGGCTGCCGGCCATGCGTTCTTCCAGGGTCGTGTTCTGGATGGCAGAGAATCCCAGCAGGGTCAGGACGAGCAGCATGATCAGGGAGACGATCAGAACCGCTCCCCTTTGCTTACGAATGGAATCGAGTTTTGGATTCATTGCAAAAGGTTCCTCAATGCCACCGTGGCGCTGAAGCTCTTGCGCAAACGTCTATCACTGACATCCAGCGCACCCTCATTGAAAGAAAACGCCTTGTTCGCCGGCAACACCCGCGGCTCAGCGGAGCGGACGACCAGGCTGATCTTGACCGCTACGACGTCACCCCAACTGGCAACATTGGCGGCCGTCTTGAAGCCGCCGTCGACCACGTCGTCACCATCGGTATCCACACCGAAGGTGAGTGCCATGGCCTCGACACCCTCTGCCAGCTCCTGGGCAGTGCCCGCGTTATCGATTCGAAACAGCGCCGGCTCGCCACTGGCCCCTGCGGCGATGTAATAGATACGATTGACCAGCCGCAACACCTGAGCACCGGTATAGTTTTTGTCGAGCGCCTGGCTCGCATTGCCAGGACAGGCCTGGCTGGTCTGGTTGTGCACAACGGTAGACCGGTTCGTGGAATTGTTCTGTAGGTTGGTGACTTGAAAGATCGCCGCCTTCTGGCAGTCGGTGACGAGCAGAATGTCGTCCACCGAGAGATCAGCATAAGGCGACGTATGAATAGATGCCGAATCGTCCGACGGCTGCTGGGTCACTGTGACACCCAAAGGCTGGGCGATGTTTATTTCAATCACATCGCTGGCCTCAAGCGGCGGATGGGACGTCATGGGTTCTTTGTTGGCGATATCCAATGCGGGAGACCAGGCACCGCTCCCGGCATCGTATCCCTTGACCGGATCACCAAAAAGGTCGGGGTGGAATCCCGAGCAGCCGCTATCGGCGGCGCTGTTGAGAATATTCTCGATCAACACCGCGCTACCCTTGTCGCAACCCTGATAGCCCGCCTGCCGCAGGTCGCGAACGATGGTCTGAATCGCATAACGACCGGTCTCTTGCACGCGCGCCAACGCCTCCTGAACCTTGAAGGCCTCGCGATTGCCCATGAAGATGGTCACCACGCCATAGAGAAGCAAAAGGCTCAGCAGCATCGCCACCATGAGCTCTACCAGGCTCAACCCCCGCTGACGGCCGTATGGGTTTTGCATGGTCATAGTTCCGCACTCACCACAAAGGTCTGGTAGCTGTCCGCCGCCCCATTGCTGCGCGCATCATTCCAGCGTACCGTGATCACACAGAGCGGTGTATCGGTGGTGCAGTCGATGCTGCCGTCACCCGATGGCAAGGTGTTCTCCAGCGAGGTCAGCCACTCATTGAGATGGAGATCAATCTCCCCACTGCCTGTGTAGTCAGCCGGCACCTTGTCGAAATCGACGTCATAGTTACCCGCTCGGGCCGCGGTGCGGTTGAGGCGCATCTTGTCGAGGATATCCATGGCCATTACCGTTGCCTGGCTGCGCTCATAGCCGCTGATGTTGTTTCGCAGCGCCACGGCCTGGAGGCTCGCCAGGCCGAGCAGTCCCACGGACAGTACCAGCACGGTCACCAGCACCTCGACCATGGTGATGCCTGCCTGGGTCTGCATTGTCGTTCTCACTCTACAGTCCATTGACCACCCTCTCGCCCAACCTTTCCAACTTCCAGCCCCGGCAGCTCCCTGATCATGGAAACCGGGTAGGATGGGTTGAGCTTCGCGAAACCCATCGAACACGGCCTGGACCGGTGGGTTTCGCTAGGCTCAACCCACCCTACGCGGAGCGATCGCTTGGCAACATCAGATATTTCCACCCTAACCGCATGCTGCCTTCGTCGTCCGAACCTGCCCACTGGCTGCCACCCTGACAC
>RFHJ01000164.1 GCA_003696905.1 Gammaproteobacteria bacterium
AATGGCGCCCCCGGCGCGATTCGAACGCACGACCTGCCGCTTAGGAGGCGGCTGCTCTATCCTGCTGAGCTACGGGGGCATTGTGGATGCTGAATCCGACCCTGCAATCTTAACATCGGCACGCCGGTCTCGTATCCTGCTCGGAGCTTCTCGTGAGGATCCCATGCTCGATACGTCCGCTCGTCTTTTTCCCGGCACCTTCCCGCCCATAGTCCGAGACCGCCTCGAAACCCTACAGGTCAACCTCGGTTACCGCTGCAACCAGCAGTGTCAGCATTGTCATGTGAATGCGGGCCCGAATCGCAGTGAGATGATGAGCGAGGAGAACCTGCACGAAGTACAACGGGTCCTGGCGGGTGGGGTCATTCGCCGGCTCGATTTGACCGGCGGTGCGCCGGAACTGCATCCGGGCTTCCGCGAGCTGGTTTCTTCGGCGCGGGAGCGGGGCGTGGCGGTGATCGACCGCTGTAACTTGACCATTCTAAGCGAGCCCGGGCAGGAGAGCCTGGCGGAATTTCTCGCCGACAGACAGGTCGAGGTGGTCGCCTCGTTGCCCTGTTATCTGCGGGAGAACGTCGATGCTCAGCGTGGCAAGGGCGTGTTCGATCGCAGCATTGCCGGCCTGCGTCGGCTGAATGCGCTGGGATATGGCAAACCAGGAAGCGAGCTAGTGCTGAATCTCGTCTACAACCCCCTGGGGCCCCACCTGCCACCGCCACAGGTGGATCTGGAACAGGACTATCGTCGGCGCCTGGCTGAGCACGGGGTGTTTTTCAATCGACTGCTGACGATCACCAATATGCCCATCCAGCGCTTCGGAAGCATGCTTGCCTCGAAAGGGCAATTCGACGCCTATCTCGCCCTGTTGAAGAACTCACACGTCGAGCAGAACCTGGCCTCGGTGATGTGTCGTTCCCTGATCAGCGTCGATTGGCAGGGCTGGCTTTACGACTGCGATTTCAACCAGATGCTGAACCTTCCGCTACGCCGCGGTGTCCGACGCCTTCATTTGCGCGACCTGCATGGCGAGCGATTGGAAGGATTGGCCATCGCGGTTGCCGACCACTGTTTCGGCTGCACCGCAGGGCAGGGGAGCAGTTGCGGCGGGGCCCTCGAGTCATGATTCGGGTGAGCGTGGTGATTCCGACCCTCGACGAAGGAGAGACCATCGAGGAGCTGCTGTTGGCCTTGGCACCGGTGCGCGCAACAGGCCACGAGTTGATCCTGGTCGATGGGGGCAGTAGCGACGATACCTGCGAGCGGGCCATCGATCACGTGGACCGATTGCTGCGAGTGGAACCGGGCCGGGCGCATCAGATGAATCGGGGGGCGGCAGTGGCAACGGGCGATTGGTTGTGGTTTGTGCATGCCGACAGCCGTATGCCGGCTGGCGCCCAGGCCTATCTGAAGGCCATTGTTGCCAGTCGGCGCGACTGGGGTCGCTTCGATGTGCGGCTGGATGCCCCCGATCCGGTATTCCGGGCGATCGAGACGGGCATGAACTGGCGTTCTCGTCTGAGTGGCATTGCCACCGGTGACCAGGGGATATTCGTGCGCCGCAGCGTATTCGAATCGATCCGAGGGTTTCCGGAAATTCCGCTCATGGAGGACATTGCCCTGAGCCGTCGCCTGCGTCGTCGGGAGCGCCCTGCCTGTCCGCGGCTCCGTCTGGTCACCGCGGGGCGGCGGTGGCAGCGCCATGGCGTCGTACGCACGGTGCTTCTGATGTGGGGGCTGCGGCTGGCTTATTTTCTGGGCGCAGACCCGGCCTGGCTGGCGCGCCACTATCGCCCATGCGCTTCCCCGACGCACGCATCCTGATCTTCGCCCGGGCCCCGGTGCCGGGCCGGGTCAAGACGCGACTGGTGCCGGTATTGGGTGCAGAGGGGGCCTGTGCGCTCTATGTCGATTGCCTGAAGCAGACCGTTGCGCTTGCCTGTGATGCCGCGCTGGCGCCGGTGAGTCTGCACTGTACGCCGGATGCGTCGCATCCGCTGTTTACCCGCCTGGCGGAAAAATATCCCTTGACACTGGCGGTGCAGCAAGGGGTGAATCTTGGCGCGCGCATGGCCGCGGCGGCGAGGCGGGCGCTGACGCATGCGAGCGCCGCGTTGCTGATCGGCAGCGACGTGCCTCCACTGGGCGCCCGTCACTTGAGTGAGGCGCTGCAACGCCTGTATGAAGGTGACGCGGTCGTCATGGCGCCAGCCGAAGATGGCGGCTATGTGCTGCTGGGGCTGCGCCAGCCACAGCCGCAGTTGTTCACAGACATGCCCTGGGGGAGCGACCGAGTGGCGGAATTGACGCGTTGGCGTTGTCGTCGCATGGGGCTGCGTCTGGGCGAACTGGAAACCCTGTGGGATCTGGACCGGCCGGAAGATCTTGCACGAATGTCCTTAGGGAAGCTCTGATTAATCCCTCCCCCCGCTTGCGGGGGGAGGTTAGGAGGGGGTAAACCGTTGTTCGAACCCCCTCCCTGCCTCCCCCATAAGTGGGGGAGGCGAGAAATCGAATTTTTCAGACCTTCCGCGGCTCAGGGAAGAGCCGCCAAAATCGATCGCTAAAAGCGATTGATTTTGAAGCCAGCCGCAAACCGCGTTTGTGGCGCAGCGTACCCTGATAAAGCCAGGGATGGCTTTTATCAGGGTTTCCTTAGAGATAGCGGCTGGCACGATCCGATATACTGACGACGCCATTCGCCACGCGGCAGGTTCACGGCCGCGGCCCCTGGAGGATGGAGACTTGGAGGTCCCATGAAATCGATCGAGAGACAGGCTTCGATATTCGCGCTGGTCATGGCCAGCGCTCTTTTTACCGGCACGACGGTAGCCGCTTCGGTGGCCGATTTACTCGAGTCTGCCCAGCATTACTGGCAGACAGGCGAACGGGCGAAGGCCGTGTTGCAGCTGAAGAACGCGCTGCAAGAGGCGCCGAAGAATGCCGAGGCCCGTCTTCTGCTCGGCGAGATCTATCTAGAGCAGGGCCAGCCGGCAGAGGCGGAGAAAGAACTTCGACATGCGCGCGCGGCCGGCATCGACCGGAAGCGCTATCTGCTGAAACTTGGCGAGGCCTATCTCGCGCAAGGGAAGCATGGGGAGTTGCTCGACGAGATCAAGGCGATGCCCAGTGATCCTCCCTCGCTCCAGGCCCGAATCCATACCCTGCGAGGGCGCGCCCTGCTTCTGGACGAGAATCGCAGGAAAGAGGCAATCGCCGAATTGGAACAGGCCAAGGCGCTCGATCCGCAGCAGGCAGACCTGGAGTTGGCCTTTGCCCAGCTTGCTGTCGCAAAGGGAGATCGAGAAGGGGCGATGTCCCACGTCGAGAAGGCACTTGCAATCGCGCCGCAATCGGCGCGTGCCTGGGCCATGAAAGGGGAGCTGTTGCGTCTAGCGGGAAAACTGGAAGAGGCCTTGGCCGCCTTTGATCGAGTGACCGAATCGGATCCCTATCTACCTGTAGGATGGCTGGGACGGGCTGCGATTCTGATTGGCATGAATAAGCCGGATGAGGCGGAGAAGGCGCTGGAGGATCTCGACCGTTACAAGCCGGGATTGTTGTATCGGCAGTATCTGGCCGCCGTCATTGCCTTCAAGCGAAAGGACTACGATGCAGTGCAGAATCTGCTGGTGCCGGTGATGCGCGCCCGTCCCGGCTATTTGCAAAGCGAGTACCTGCTGGGCATGAGTGATTTCCTCCAGGGGAACCTGGAGCGCGCAAATTTCAATTTGGACAACTTTGTCAAGGCCCATCCGGGCCATGCCGCGGCGAGAAAACTCCTTGCCATCGTCGGCCTCAAGCAGGGGAACACCAGGCGGGCGATCGAGTTGCTCGAGCCCATGAAACAGTCGCTGAAAACCGATCCGCAACTGTTCTCCTTACTGGGCGCGGCTTATCTTCGGGCGGGAAAGGCCAACAAGGCCAACGAATACCTGGAGCGGGCAGCGGAGTTGGCGCCCGAGGCAGAAAACATCAAGACCCAGTTGGCACTGGGGCATCTGGCGGCAGGCGATACGGCGGGTGGCATCTCGTTGCTGGAGGACGTGGCGGCTGCGGACGCGGATGTTGGTTTTGCCGGACTGGTCCTTGCCCAGGTCTATCTGCGCGACAAGCAGTATGACAAGGCCCTGGAGGTCGGTCGCAAGATGGCCGAGAAACAGGCGGATAATCCCTTCCCTCATAACCTGATGGCGTTGGCCTACCTGGGCAAGGGTGATCGCGAGAAAGCGCGGCGGGCGTTGATGGAGGCGCTGAGGATTGCGCCGGACTTCATCCCTGCCCGTTTGAACCTCGCCCGGATCGAGGCTGCTGAGGGCAGGGAGGACCAGGCGCGAAAACAGCTGTTGAAGGTGCTCGAGATCTCGCCCAAGCATGAGGGCGCCATGTTGCGGCTGGCCCAGCTCGCAGAGAAGCAGGGTAACAAGAAAGAAGCGCTGGAATGGGTTCACAAGGCCTTCGAGGCCTCGCCGCAAGCCATACGGGCCGGTGCGTTACTGGTCAACTACTATCTGAAGAAAGGGGAGCCGTTCAAGGCCTTGCCGATGGCAAGGGTAATGGCCGACAACAACCCGAACAATCCGGTAGCGCTGGAAATGCTGGCCTTGGTGCAGGTGGCAACCAAGGATATCGATTCCGCGATCGCGAACTACGAAAAGCTCGCCAATCGGCGTCCTAATGCAGCGGTATACAGTCGGATCGGACAGCTGCGCCTGGAAAAAGGTGATCTCGAAGCAGCGCGCAAGGATTTCGAGAAGGCCCTGGAATTGTCTCCAAACGATCTGCAGGCGATGGTTGGTCTCGGAGCGCTCGAATTGACGCTCGGCAACATCGAGCAGGCCGAGGCTTGGGTAGCGAAGTTGCGCAGCACGTATCCGGCGTCTCCTGTGGGATATCAATTGCAAGGTGACATCCTCCGGAACAAGAAGGCCTACGGGGAGGCAGCCAAGTCCTATGCCGAGGCGTTTGATCGGGCGCCGTCGCCGCGTTTGGCCTTGCTTGTCTACCAGATGCGGAAACGGAGCGGTGATACGGTGGATGCATTGCAGACACTGGCCGATGTATCGCGGCAGTTCCCCGATGCGCTTGAACTTCACCTGGTTCTTGCCAGTGAATACCTGGCGGCTGGGCGATACGCCGATGCCATTCGCGAGTATCGCAATGTTCAGAAGCTTAAGCCGGATAACCCCGCCGTTCTCAACAATCTCGCGTGGCTCTACCAAAGCAGGGTGATCTGGAACAGGCACTCGAACTGGCTACCAGGGCCAGGGAGTTGGCGCCGAAGAAGCCTGAAATTCTGGATACCTACGGCTGGATTGCGTTGGAGTCGGGGCAAGAGGAGGCCGCGCTGGAGGCGATTCGACAGGCGGCGACGCTGGCCCCCCATCTTGGCTCCCTGCAGTATCATCTGGCGGTAGCGCTGGATCGTAACGGTAAGCGCGAAGTGGCACGCAAGACCTTGCAACGCCTGATCAAGTCGGGCAGGAAGTTTCCGGAATTGGACGAGGCAAGGGCGTTGCTCGAGCGTCTGAAGGAGGGTGGCTGACAAGTCAGTTCCCGGTGACCCCCTCTCGTGAGCTCGAGAGGATCGATGGATTGGTACCGGGGGCGGGACTCGAACCCGCAAGCCCGTGAAGGCGGGGGATTTTGAATCCCCTGTGTCTACCAGTTTCACCACCCCGGCAAGCGCCGGGGAAGTATACTCTCCCCTTGCCGGGAAACAAGCGTCGGTGTGCTAAGATCCGGCGCCCATGCGATTGTCCGACTTCGATTACGAGCTGCCCGGTGAGCTGATCGCTCAACATCCCACCGAGCGTCGCGGTGCAAGCCGCTTGCTGCACCTCCCCTCCACCGGAGGGCCGCGAGACCGTGTTTTTCTGGATCTTCCCGAACTGTTGCAGCCAGAAGACCTGCTGGTGTTCAACAACACGCGGGTCATGCCAGCGCGGCTGTTCGGCCACAAGGCGACTGGTGGGCGGGTCGAGATCCTGATCGAGCGGGTGCCCGCACCCGATCTGGCGCTGGCGCATGTGCGAGCGAGCAAGTCGCCCAAGACCGGTACTACCATCAAGGTGGGCGAGTGGACGCTGCGCGTCGCGGGGCGACACGGGGACCTGTTCGAATTGGAGCTGGAGGGCGAAGGGAATATCCACGCCTTGATGACGGCGGAGGGCCACGTGCCGCTGCCGCCCTATATCCGCCGTGCGGATGTGCAGAGTGATCAGGAACGTTATCAGACCGTCTATGCCAAGCGCCCTGGCGCGGTGGCGGCGCCCACTGCGGGTCTGCACTTCGATCAGTCGATGCTGGAGACACTGGATGCAATGGGTGTGCGGCGTACCGAGGTGACGCTGCATGTAGGTGCCGGTACCTTTCAGCCAGTGCGGGTGGAGGATCTGGACCAGCACCGGATGCATAGCGAGTGGCTGGAGGTGAGCGAGGCGGTGTGCCGCGAGGTCGCGGCCACGCGCGAACGGGGCGGTCGGGTGGTTGCGGTGGGAACCACCAGCGTGCGTTCCCTGGAAACGGCTGCCGAGCAGGGGGGATTGCAGCCCTACCAGGGGGATACGCGGCTGTTCATCCGTCCGGGCTACCGGTTTCGGGTGGTGGACATGCTGTTGACCAATTTCCACCTGCCTCGCTCCACGCTGTTGATGCTGGTGGCGGCATTCGCCGGGCACGAGCGGCTGATGGCGGCCTATCGGCATGCGGTGGAGAAGCGCTATCGTTTTTTCAGCTACGGGGATGCCATGTTGCTGGAACGGGCGACCGACGAGGCCTGAACGCCAGGCAAAAAAAGGGGCGCGGCAGGGGGAGCCGCGCCAAATACCACCAAAGGAGGATGGAGGAGATGTGCTGATTGCTCAGCACATTGGTAGTTTCTAATATACTGAAGCCAATGTCAAGCACAAGTCTATATCGATGCAGTTCCACCTGATTGGAGCCGACGGCAACGCCCGGCGCGGGCGCCTGCTGTTTGCGCGGGGCGAGGTCGAGACGCCGGTGTTCATGCCGGTCGGTACCTATGGCACCGTCAAGGCGATGACCCCGGAGGAGCTGACGTCGCTGGGGGCGCAGATCATCCTTGGCAACACCTTCCATCTCTGGTTGCGGCCGGGCACCGAGGTGATCCGGGCCCATGGCGACCTGCACGACTTCATGCACTGGGAGCGGCCCATACTCACCGATTCTGGCGGATTTCAGGTATTTTCCCTCGGAGAAATGCGTAAGATCACGGAAGATGGTGTCCATTTCCGATCCCCGGTCGATGGTGCACGGGTCTTCATGGGGCCGGAGGAGTCGATGCAGGTGCAGCGCGAGCTCGGTGCGGACGTGGTGATGATCTTCGACGAATGCACCCCCTATCCCGCGAGCGAGGCCGAGGCGCGGGACTCCATGCGCCTGTCGCTGCGTTGGGCTGCCCGTAGCAAGGTGGCGCATGGCGACAATCCCAATGCCCTGTTCGGCATCGTGCAGGGGGGCATGTACGAATCCCTGCGCGCCGAATCGCTTGCCGGCCTGCGGGAGATCGGCTTCGACGGCTATGCGGTCGGCGGTCTCTCGGTAGGGGAGCCGGAGAGCGACCGTCTGCGAATACTCGACTTTCTGGCGGAGCGTCTACCGCCGGACCAGCCTCGCTACTTGATGGGGGTGGGCACACCCGCCGATCTGGTGGAGGGGGTGCGCCGGGGCATCGACATGTTCGACTGCGTCATGCCGACGCGAAATGCGCGCAACGGCTATCTGTTCGTGCACGAGGGGGTGGTGAAGATCCGCAACAAGCGGTACGAGAAGGATACCGGGCCGCTCGACCCCCATTGCGACTGCTATACCTGTCGCCACTACAGTCGTGCCTACCTGCGCCATCTCTTCCGCTGCCACGAGATCCTCGCCTCGCGTCTCAACACCCTGCATAACCTCCATTTCTATCAAGGGCTGATGGCACGCATGCGCAACGCGATCGAGGCAGGGCGATTCGAGTCCTTCCGCGAGGATTTCTATCGTCAGCGCGCCGAAGCCGTGCCGATCTGAGCCCGACCTTATGGCATAATGCGCGCCTTTGGAGGCAGGCCCCGATGCCTTGCCGTAACTGGATCCTGTTCCTCTTCCGGAGTATTCATCATGAGTTTTCTGATTTCCGATGCGTTGGCCGAGGGGCCGGCGGCTGCACCGCCCGGTGGCGAAGGCCTGCCGTTGATCTTCCTGATCGGGATGTTCGTCATCCTGTATTTCTTCATGATTCGTCCCCAGGTGAAGCGGCAGAAAGAGCACAAGAAGCTGGTGGACTCGCTGAAGAAGGGAGACGAGGTTCAGACCATGGGTGGCCTGGTCGGCAAGATCACCGATGTGAGCGAGAACTTCGTCAAGGTCGAGATCGCGGACAACACGGTGGTGGCGGTGCGCCGGAACGCCGTGGAAGCGGTTCTCCCCAAGGGCAGCCTGAAGGAAATCTGAGCCAGCGCCGGCGTGCCGGCCCCATGGAAGCCTTACCGTCATGAACCAATATCCACTCTGGAAGAACCTGCTGGTCGTCTTCGTACTGCTGCTCGGCCTGTTGTATGCCCTGCCGAATGTGTTTCCGCAGGATCCGGTGGTCGAGGTATCCGGTACCCGCGGCGCCACCGTGACCCAGGCCCTGCGGGCACAGATCGAGGAGGCACTGAAGCAGGCGGGCGTGGCGTACAAGCGGATCGAGATGGATCAGGGCAAGCTGCGGGTTCGCTTCCAGCGTCCCGAGGACCAGTTGCGCGGCCAGGACGTCATCGCACGCAAACTGCCGTCGGGCTATACCCATGCGCTGACCCTGTCGCCGGACCTGCCGGGCTGGCTGGTGGCGGTCGGCGGCAAGCCCATGAACCTGGGCCTCGACCTGCGGGGCGGTATCCACGTCTTGATCGACGTGGACATGGATGCGGCGCTGAAGAAGCACATGGAGTTGCAGGTCGGCAGCATGCGTACCTTCCTGCGCGAGAACAAGCTGCGCTATGTGACGGTGAAGGCAGAAGGCAAGGGCGTGGTGGTTCGCTTCAAGGATCCGCAGACCCGCGACAAGGCCATGGAGGCGTCGGCCGAGGAATTTCGCGATCTGAACTTCAGCAAATCCGACCAGAACGGGGCCTACTACTTCCGTGCCGAGATCACGCCGGGGGCCGAACGCGAGATCCGCAAGCAGGCCCTCTCGCAGAACATCACCACGCTGCGTAACCGGGTCAATGCGCTGGGTGTGGCCGAGCCCATCATCCAGCAACAGGGTGAGCGGCGTATCGTAGTGGAGCTGCCGGGGGTGCAGGATCCGGGCAAGGTCAAGGATCTGCTCAGCGCCACCGCAACCCTCGAATACCGCCTGGTGGTGGGGGATCCGGCCCAGTGGCAGGAGGCCGAGCGTAGCGGCAAGGTCCCGCCCGGTACCCGGCTCTACCACGACAGGAAAGGGCAGCCGATCCTGCTCAAGCGACAGTTGATCGTGACCGGAGACCAGATGGTCAATGCCTCCTCGGGTTTCGATCGGCAGTCCGGCACACCGGCGGTGTTCGTTACCCTGGACAGCAAGGGCGCAAGGCGCATGCGCAATGTCACCACCGACAATGTGGGCAAGCCCATGGCGGTGGTATTCAAGGAGAAACGGACCGTCGGTCGCGACGAGAATGGCAAGCCGATCAAGAAATGGGTCGAGGAGGTCATCAATGTGGCGACCATCCGCGAGCCCTTCGGCCGCCGTTTTCAGACCACCGGCCTGGACAGTCCGGCGGAGGCGCACGAACTGGCATTGCTGCTGCGTGCCGGGGCCCTGGCCGCCCCCATCGATATCGTCGAGGAACGCACCATCGGTCCGAGCCTGGGGCAGGACAACATCGAACAAGGCTTCGAATCCGTGGTCGTGGGTCTGTTGCTGGTACTGATCTTCATGGCCTTGTACTACAAGGTCTTCGGCCTGATCGCCGACCTGGCATTGTTGGCCAACCTGGTGCTGATCGTGGCCATTCTCTCCATCCTACAGGCTACCCTGACCATGCCGGGTATCGCCGGTATCGTGCTGACCGTGGGCATGGCCGTGGACGCCAACGTGCTCATCTTCGAGCGCATCCGTGAGGAACTGCGGGTCGGCAGTTCACCCCAGGCGAGCATTCATGCCGGCTATGCCAAGGCCTTCAGCACCATCATGGACGCCAATATCACCACCCTGATCGCGGCGGTGGTGCTGTTCGGCATCGGCAGCGGCCCAGTACGGGGTTTCGCCGTGACCCTGGCCATCGGCATCATCACCTCCATGTTCACCGCCATCGTCGGCACGCGCGCCCTGATCAACCTGATCTACGGCAACAAGCGTCTTCAGAAGCTGGCGATCTGATTCGAGGGACCAAGGCATGCGACTCATCAAAGGCGGCTCGACCATCGACTTCATGGGCAAGCGCAGGATTGCCCTCATCTTCTCGATCGCGGCCATGCTTGTTGCCATCGGCGCACTGTTGGTGCGGGGCCTCAATCTCGGCATCGACTTCACCGGCGGTACTCTGATCGAGGTCAGTTACCAGGAGGATGTGGATATCGCCGAGGTGCGCAAGGTGCTTGCCGACGCGGGAATCGTCCATTTCTCGGTGCAACAGTTCGGCACGCCGCGCGACCTGCTCATCCGTCTGCGGGAGCAAGAGGGTATTGAACGCAAGGCCTTGAGCAATCATGTCTTCCAGCTGCTCTCCAAGGCAGCGGACGGCAAAGTGCAGCTGCGTCGGGTGGAGTTCGTTGGGCCCCAGGTGGGTAAGGAGTTGACGGAGGACGGGGCCCTCGCGGTGCTGGTGGCCCTGATGGCCATCCTGATCTATGTGGCGCTCCGCTTCGAATGGCGCTTCGCGGTGGGCTCGGTGATCGCCCTGGTGCATGACGTGCTGTTCACCCTGGGGCTGTTTGCCCTGTTGCAGATCGAGTTCGACCTGACGGTGCTGGCGGCGGTCCTGGCCGTGATCGGCTACTCGCTGAACGATACCATCGTGGTATTCGACCGGGTGCGAGAGAACTTCCGCAAGCTGCGCAAGGGGACCCCAGAGCAGATCGTGAACATCTCGCTCAATGAGACCCTCAGTCGTACCTTGATGACCTCCTTCACCACCATCCTGGTGTTGCTGGCGCTGTTCTTCCTCGGTGGTGAGATCATCCACGCCTTCGCCTTCGCCCTGCTGGTGGGTATCCTCATCGGTACCTATTCTTCCATCTACGTGGCCAGCACCGCGGCCCTGATGCTGGGCGTGAGCAAGGCCGATCTGATGCAGGTCAAGAAGGAAGGGGCCGTCGACGACATGCC
>RFHJ01000165.1 GCA_003696905.1 Gammaproteobacteria bacterium
GCCTTGTCCAAACGCTGGAAGCAGGCCTGGGCAGCCGTTCCCCCGGTGGTCTGGTTCACCACCAGCATGACGGGTCTGCCAAGACCCAGCGCCTTCAGTTGTTGCAACAGCATCAGTCCTTCGCGCTGCGACTGATGCTCATCGGTGACCACCAACACCACGAACGGAGCTGCCCGTATCAGCTGCAGTTGAATCTCATTCTGACCACTGCCGCAGTCGACCAGGAGATAATCGAACACGGACTCCAGGCGATGTATACCCTCGACCAGCCGTCTGCGCAGAGAACCCTTGAGCTCGCTGAGATCGTCGATCCGTCCTGTTCCCGATATCAATTGGACGCCTTCGGACACCGACCAGAGGACGTTTTCCAATGGGGCCCTGGCCCGCACATAGTCCTCCAGGTTGTATGGCGGTGATAGCCCAAGTTGCCGGCTCGCATCGTTCAGGTCGTTATCCGCCTCGAACAGCAAGACCCGCTGCCCCCTGTCTGCGAGAGCGAGTCCCAGATTAGTGAGCAGGGTGGTCTTGCCGCTACCGGTCGGTCCACCACAGACAGCAACCGCCCGGGCGGAGGCGGCGGCCACGGTGATTGGCGATCCGTCCCTCGGGAGATGAGCCGGTGCAGATTCTTCTGTCAGATTTGGCATTCAATTCGAGAATCGGGTTCCCCATGGAACCTCCCATTTGGGTGCAAGCTTAGGTCATATTGGGCTACCATGCATAAGTCATGGAAAATCAAGAAGCTATGGAAGAGCAAACAACAAGGATGACGTTCTTGCCTTCGATCCCGGCGGTTTTGATAAGGCTTGGCCAATCGATGCGGAATCCGCGGTTGGGTCTGGACGAACTCGCCGGCATCGTTCTGCACGATCCGGGACTGTGCGCGCGCGTGGTGGCGATGGCGACCCTGCAGGCCGCGCCCCGTCATCCCGACGCCAGTAGTCTGCAGGCGCTGCTGGCGGGCCTAGGTTCCGACACCTTGCGCACACTCGCCACCGAATCATTGGTGCAGCGCTTCTTTTCTTCGCTCGCACAGGATGCTGGGGTAAGTCTGGGCCGGCTGTGGGTGGCCAGCCTGCGCTGTGCCCATGCGTGCCGCAGTCTTGCAAGACTCGCCGAGTACAGTGCGCCGGAAGAGGCCTACCTGGTGGGCCTGTTGCACAACCTGGACCGCTGGTTGGCCGCGGCGAGCGGCACCGTGGTGGAAGCAGGTGAAGTGGAAACCGCTTCCGATCATGTGGGCACGGCGGCTGCCCTGCTGGAACGTTGGAACCCTGATTCCTTTGCCAGTGATGCCCTATTGTTGCGGGAGGCTCCCCTAGAGCAGGTCGCGGATAGCCCTTTGTTGGTGCGTTTGGTCAATGTCTCGTGCGCCCTGGCCAACTGCGTACGGAGTGATTCGGAACAGCAGGCATTTCTCGACGCGGCGAGTCACGTACTAGGGCTGTCACAGCGGGGGATCGCCGAACTGTGGCAGCTCGCGCAACGAGATGTGCGTGACGTGCTGTTGTCCTATGGGTTCGAAGGAAACGATCCTGCTCCCCGCGTAGACGACGAGCAGGCGCGAATCGCGCTTGGAAGACATGTTCGTGATGCGGCGCTGGCGGGAATGCTGATTCAGGTCAACGATAAATCGGCGTGGCAGGCGGTACTGGACAATTTTCTGTTGCTCTTCGAGCCAGATTCTGCAGTAGTCTTCGAATACGACCAAGAGAGCCAGACACTGCGGGGACGCGATTCTCGGGGGGTGCGCGGGGCGCAGGCGATCCGTCGCTTGCGCTTGCCGATGACGCCGGGGCGGACGCTGCCGGCAGAGGCATGTTTGAAGGAACGTCTGCTGTTCAGTACCACCGAGGACCTTCCGGAACTCGGTTCCGGACTGGAGCAGCAGCTGCGGCGCTTGTTGGGGACGTCCGAATTGCTGGCACTACCGCTGATCGGGGGTGATGGCAATACCCTGGGGGTGCTGGTCGCTGGGGTCGAGGCGGCACGAGCGCGCCAGTTGGCCGATCAGTCGGATCTGCTCGAGCAGTATCGTGGGATCGCCGTGCAGCAACTGGAGCGCGACGTGTTCGGTTTGGAGGAACGAGTTGCCGCGCTAGAGGAACAATTGCACAGCTTCCAATCCCATACGCACAAGCTTGTCCATGAGGCCAACAACCCCCTGGGCGTGATCAAGAACTATCTACAGGTATTGGCGACTCGTCTTCAGGGTGACGCCGAAAAGCAGAGTCAGCTGGAGGTCATCGATCAGGAAATCGATCGTGTCACCGATATTCTGGAGCGGCTGCGAGGTATAGGAAACGAGCCGGAACCGAGATCCAATGCCGTGGACGTCAATGCATTGGTCGAAGATGTGGCGGGTGTCTTCGAGAGTTCGCTTTTTGCGACCTGCGGAATCGATATCGAATTGGCACTCGATACGCGAATTCCGCCTGTCGTCAGCAATCGTAATCATCTTAAACAGATATTGACCAATCTTCTGAAGAATGCCGCAGAGGCCTTGGCGGCTGGCGACAAGGTATGGATCGAAACGCGCGACGGCGTCATTCTCGACGGACGAGGATATATCCAGATATCGGTAGCTGATAATGGCCCTGGCTTGCCTGATGATATACTTCAGCATATCTTTAGACCGGTTGTCAGCCAGAAGGGCGGGTCTCATTCCGGTCTGGGGTTGGTGATTGTAAAGAACCTCCTTTCGGAATTGAACGGCAGTATTATCGTCTTTTCCACACCGGAAAGTGGTACTCGATTCGAGATCCTGCTCCCCAGAGAGCTTCCGGATGAATGAACGCGAGCGCATCATAAGTCAGCATATCGAAGGGGAAGACAATATTTTGGGCATCGGTGTCGGTTCGTTGGAAGAATCGGCCTCGGAGGCAGGAGGGCCAGCCCACATACTCATCGTCGACGATGACGATCGGATGCGCGAGAGCGTTCGTGATCTTTTGTCGATTCACGGCCATCGTTGTGAATTGGCGGCAGGTGCGAGGCAGGCGCTCGACCTGTTGGAAGATCACTCCTTCGATCTGGTTTTGCTCGATATCAAGATGCCGGGGATGAACGGCCTGGATTTACTCAAGGAGTTGGCCGGGAAATATCCCGATATCTCGGTCATCATGGTCAGCGGCGAGACCTCGTTCGAGAACATGACCAAGGTGATGCGTCTCGGTGCAGCCGATTTTCTGCGTAAGCCCTACTCACCCGCGGATCTGCTCTACTCCATCGACAGTGTTCTGCGCAAGCGGCGGTTGCAACAAGTGGTGCGGGCCATGAATGCACGCCTGGCCATTTCCGAACAGCGCCACCGGTTCATCATCGAGAATTCGCCCGACATCATATATATGCTGGACGCGACTGGACATTTCACCTTTATCAACGAGCGCATCAGCCAGGTCCTGGGGTATCGGCCTGACGAAATGATCGGTAGGCATTTTCTCGAACTGCTACCGCTGGAAGACCAGGAGCGGATTGGCCATGCCTTCAATGAGCGGCGTACCGGAAAGCGGGCAACCCAGAATCTTGAAATGCGCTTGGTGCACAAGCGCAGTCGCCTGCTCGGCCCTGGGCAAGTCAATACGGTTCCCGTAGAGCTCAATGCCATGGGGGTCTATGAAGAGGCGGAAGGCGACCAGCGGGGCCGCTTCATGGGAACCTACGGGGTCATTCGTGATATCAGTGCCCGCAAACGTTCCGAAGCTGTCATCAACTATCAGCTATATCATGATTTGCTGACCGGCTTGCCCAACCGCGCCCTGTTTCAGGATCGCCTCAATCAGGCGATTTCGCGGGCCCGGCGTGACAAGAGCGGGTTTGCCTTGATGTTCCTCGACATGGATCGCTTCAAGTCGATCAACGACTCCTATGGGCATCTGGTCGGCGATGCTTTGTTGCAGGCGGTGGCCAACATGATGCGTGGCCACGTGCGTGATACCGATACGCTCGCTAGGCTGAGTGGCGACGAGTTCGTGCTGCTGTTGCCAGAGGTTGCCTGTGTCGACGATGCGGTTGGGGTGGCGCAGAAGATCCTCGATCACCTTCGTGAACCAGTGGATATCGAGGGGCACGAACTCTACGTGAGCTTCAGTATCGGGATCGCAGTCTACCCCGAACACGGTACCACAAGTGAGGAGCTGGTCCGCCACGCAGACACCGCGATGTATCACGTCAAGAAGCGCAGTCGACGGGGATACGCGGTCTACAAGCCGTCGATGGATGCCGGCCAGAATGGCCACCCGGCACTGGAATCGGAGCTGCGCCATGCGTTGCAGGACGGCTGCCTCGAGGTGATGCTGCAGCCACAACAATACGCCGCAACGGGCCGTCTGGCAGGCGCAGAGGCGTTGGTTCGTTGGCACCATCCCGAGAAGGGGGTGATCCTGCCTTGTGAATTCATTCCTTTTGCCGAGGAATCGGGCCTGATCATCGAGCTGGGGGAGTGGGTGTTGCGTGAGACCTGTCGGCTGATCAGCGAGCGCATTCGAGGAGGTGAGTGCGAGAACCTGGTGATTTCTGTCAACGTCTCGGCACGCCAGGTGCTCCAGCCCGACTTTGCGGAGCGGGTACTGGAGATCCTGGATGCCTATCAGGTACCGGGCTCGCGCCTGGAAATCGAGATCACCGAGAACATGCTGATGCAAGACCTCGAATTGGCGACACGCCAGCTCAAGACGCTCTCACGGGCGGGTATTCGCATCGCCATGGATGACTTTGGCACGGGCTACTCCTCGCTCAGCTACCTGCAGACCCTGCCGCTCGACACGCTGAAGATCGATCGCAGCTTCATTGCGGAGATCCAATCGCTGAATGAGCGCCATTCCATTGTCACCGGCATGATTGCAATGGCGCGGGAACTGGGCCTGGATGTGGTGGCCGAGGGTGTCGAGAACGAGGTTCAGCGTGAGTTCCTCAAGCGTGCTGCCTGCCCGCGGATTCAGGGATTCCTGCTGGGCAAGGCGATGCCGGCCGGTGAACTGTTGGCGGCCTACGGCCACTGATGCCGATCGGCAGATGCAGATTATGGTTGGCTGCTCGATAATGGAACGGAGTCGGCAGATTCCTGCGGTTCCTTTCGTTCCTCGGAGGTGGTGAAATGGGTTTGGCGATTCCGTTGCATGTGCTGGCGGTGGTCATCTGGGTGGGCGGTATGTTCTTCGCCTACCTGGTGTTGCGTCCGGTGGCGGCCTCCCAGTTGGAGCCTCCGGCGCGTCTGACGCTGTGGGTGGGTGTGTTCGGCCGTTTCTTTCCCTGGGTCTGGGTCTGTGTGCTGACCATTCTGGGCAGCGGGCTAGGGATGGTGTTCGGCGTGTTTGCGGGTTTCGCAGGCAGTCCCCTCTATGTCCACGTGATGTTCGGCCTTGGGATCGTCATGATGCTCATTTTCATGCACGTCTTCTTTGCGCCCTACGGGCGCCTCAAACGTGCCGTGGCAGCCCAGGATTGGCCGGCGGGAGGCAAGGCGCTGGCCCAGATTCGCGTACTGGTCGGTATCAATACCTCGATCGGCCTGTTCACCATTGCGATCGCCTCGGCCGGGAAGTACCTCGCGCTTTGAGCAGGAACAGGCTCTTCCTTGTCCCGTTGACCGCCGGCTTGTCCTTCAATTCGGATGGACCTTGGTAGTCGATTCTCGGCACCTGGTGGAAACGGCGCGACAAAAAAATGCCCGCCGAGGGAGGCGGGCAAGGTCAGTCATAAGAGTGAGATAAGCATCGAAGTTGCGGCGGAGAGAGAAAATGCCGGAATCGACTTCGAGTTTTTAGTATCGACCCGATTTCCTTTCTTGTCTTTGCTCCAGATCAAATAACCGTTCAATCTGGAGGGGCAATGTCTCGCCGGTACACCAGTCGCCCATTGAACAGGGTGTAGGTGACCGGTCCGCCGAATTCCCAGCCCTCGAAGGGGGTATTGCGACCTTCGCTGTACATCTCGTCGCGTCGCAGGGTCCAATGGGCCCTCGGGTCGAAGATACAGACGTCGGCGCTTCCACCCACCTCGAAACGTCCCTGTGGCAAGCCCAGCAGGTCCGCCGGACCGCAGGTTACCCGGGCTAGGGCCTCGGACAGGGGTAGCACGCCTTCGTCCACCAGGCGCAGTGTGAGCGCCAGCAGGGTCTCCAGGCCCGAGATGCCCGGTGCGGTTTCCGGGAAAGGGGCTTCCTTCGCGTCCACTTCGTGCGGCTGGTGATCGGAGCAGATCGCGGCGATGGTGCCGTCGGCCACCGCCTGGCGCAGGGCATCGCGGTCGGCCAGGGTGCGCAAGGGCGGCGACACGTGACAATTGGCGTCGAAGCCCTCGATGTCCATTTCGGTCAGGTGCAATTGGTGGGCGGCCACGTCCGCGCTCACGTTCAGCCGCGTTGCACAGGCCTCGCGCAGTTGGCGCACCGAGCCGGCCGCGGAAAGGGCGTGGAAATGGACCCTTGCTCCGGTATGTTCCGCCAGGGCCAGGTCGCGGGCCACCGCGACCGTCTCGGCGGCTGCCGGAATCCCGGGAAGTCCAAGGCGGGTGGCCACTGCGCCCTCGTGGGCACAACCCCCTGCGCGCAGATGGCGGTCTTCCGGACGCAGCATTACGGTCATGCCGAAGGTGGTGGCATATTCCAGGGCACGGCGCTCCACCAGGGTGTTCGCGAGTGGCCGGGCACCGTTGCTCAGGGCGACCGCACCGGCCGCCTGCAGTGCCGCCATGTTTGCAAGTTGCTCGCCGTCGAGGCCGCGAGTTAGGGCGGCGGCGGTCAATACGCGGGTACGTCGCAGTTTGCGGGCGGTGCGATGAATGAGCTCGATTACCGCCGGAGTGTCCACCACCGGGTCGGTATCCGGGGTGCAGACGATGGTGGTGATGCCGCCACGCGCCGCGGCGCGGGTCTCGCTGTCGATGTCGCCCTTCGCCCCCGAGCCGGGATCTCGCAAGGAGGCAGCGATGTCCACCAGCCCGGGGCAGACGATCTGGCCCGTGGCGTCGATGGTTTCATGGGGTTCGAAGCCCTCCGGTGGAGACCCGATGGCGACGATCTGTTGACCGTGGATGTGCAGATCGAGGGGTTCATCCCGGCCATTGGCGGGATCGATGAGGCGTCCGTTGACGATGCTGATGTTCATGCCGGCACTTCCGCATGGGTCTGGATGCACAGGGACATCACGGCCATGCGCACGGCAATGCCGTAGCTTACCTGCCGCAGAATCACCGAGCGCGGGCCATCGGCCACTTCCGAATCCATCTCTACCCCACGGTTGATGGGGCCCGGATGCATCACGATCGCGTCGGGCTTGGCGTTTTCCAGGCGCTCGTTGGTGAGGCCGTAGAGGCGAAAATACTCCTCTTCGCTGGGCAACAAGGCGCCGTCCATGCGTTCCTTCTGCAGGCGGAGCATGATCACCACGTCGACGTCGCGCAGACCCTCGTCCAGGTCGTGAAAGATGTGCACCCCGAGTGCCCGCGCCTCCGTGGGAATCAAGGTGCGGGGGCCGATCACCCGCACCTCGGTGACTCCCAGCGTGTTGAGGGCGAGGATCTGGGAACGTGCCACCCGGGAGTGCAGGATGTCTCCGACGATGGCCACTCGCAGGGGCGCGAAGTCGCCCTTGTGGCGGCGGATGGTGAACATGTCCAGCATTGCCTGGGTGGGGTGGGCATGGCGTCCGTCGCCGGCATTGATCACGCTGACGCCCGGCGCGGCATGGCGGGCGATGAAGTGTGCGGCGCCCGACTGGCTGTGCCGCACGATGAACATCTCGCTGTGCATTGCCTCGATGTTGCGCAGGGTGTCGAGCAGGGTTTCACCCTTGGCGGTGGCGGAGGTGCTGACATTGAAATTGAGCACGTCGGCCGACAGGCGCTTGGCTGCCAGTTCGAAGGTGGTGCGGGTGCGCGTGCTGGTCTCGAAGAACAGGTTGGTGATCACCCGGCCGCGCAGGGCCGGGACCTTCTTGACCGGCCGACCGGGGAGGGCGGCAAAGGACTCCGCCGTGTCGAGGATACGGGTCAGGAGGTCGCGACCCAGCCCCTCGATGGTGAGAAAGTGACGCAGCCGCCCTTCGGAGTCGAGTTGGATGTTGTTGTGCTCAAGCCGCGCCATCGGGCCGGATTGTAGCAGGCCGAAGCGTGGTGGTGGGCTGATTCAGCCCCGCTGGGTAATTTCCAGGGTCAGTTGCTCCGGACCCCGCAGGCGGATGTGCTCGTGGGGTTGCAGGGGCACGCGTAACCCCACCACGTCGGGCTGGATGGGCAGCTGCCGGCCGCCACGCTCGATGAGGGTGGCCAGCAGGATGCTGGCGGGGCGACCGAAATCGAAGATCTCATTCATGGCAGCGCGGATGGTGCGGCCGCTCTGGATTACGTCGTCCACCAGGATGATGTCGCGGCCCTCGACGTCGAACTCGATCTGTGAGGGACGCACCTGGGGATTGACACCGATGCGTGTGAAGTCGTCGCGGTAGAAACTGATGTCCAACAGTCCGAGGGGGTCGCTACAGCCGAGGCGGTCGTGTAGCTCGCGTGCAATCCAGGCGCCGCCCGTGTGAATGCCGATCATCGCCGGCTCCGTGATCCCGCGATCGTCCAGTTGGTGACGCAGCAGGTGGGTCATGCCGTCGACCAGATCGACGATGGCGTCGTGTTGCATGAAAATGTGGGACTTCTTCATCGAATGCTCAACCAGGTCTCGAGGATCAATTTCGCCGCCCAGGCGTCTACCTTTGCGGGATCACGCACCGCCTCGTGGCCGAGGTCCAGCCAGGCCGCGCGGGTAGTCAGCCGCTCATCCACCAGATGGACGGGGAGTCCATAGCGGCCGGACAGCTGCCGGGCAAACCGTTTGGCCGGCTCGGCGTTGTTGGCCTCTCGGTCGGTCATTTCGAAGGGATGCCCCACTACCAGGGCGTCGGGTTTCCATTCGTCGATCAGATGCCCGATCCGGCGCCAATCGGGTTTGCCCCTGGTGTTGGTCAGGGTTTCGAGCGGGCTGGCGCTTGCGGTAAGGGATTGGCCCACGGCCACGCCAATCTTGTGACTGCCGTAATCGAAGCCCAGCAGGGTGATCGACATCAGGCGTGGCCGCTCTCACTGCTCAGCCGCTTCAGGTCGACCCCCAGCAGTTCTGCCGCAGCCTCCCAACGGCGAGCCGGCGGGAGGGTGAACAGGATGCCTTGATTGGCGGGGACGCTAAGCCAGCTGTTGTCCAGGATTTCCTGCTCCAATTGGCCAGGTCCCCAGCCGGCATAGCCGAGTGCCACCAGGGCGTGCTCCGGGCCTTCGCCACGTGCCATTGCTTCGAGAATATCCCGGGATGTCGTCACACTGACCTGGTCGTTGATGCGCAGCGTCGAGTCCCATGCGCTATCGGAGCTGTGCAGTACGAAGCCGCGCTGTTCCTCGACGGGCCCACCCAGATAGACAGGGGCTTGCGCAGCCGAACTGTCCCGAATGGGGATCTCCATCTGCTCCAGCACTTCGGCCACTTTGATGTCGATCGGCCGGTTGATCACCAGACCCATGGCGCCGTTCTCGCTGTGTTCGCAGATATAGGTGACCGTATGCGAGAAGTTGGGGTCGGCCAGGTTAGGCATCGCGATCAACAGATGGTTTGTCAGATTGCTCTGTTCCATATTATCCAGTATCGGCCGCTTTCCATCACTGAGCAAGGAAATGCGGACTCAGGGCCGGGAAAACAAGCGGTTGCCGCTCCGGAATTGCCAGGTACGCGTAATGTCCAGCACGTCCACTTCCTTGCGAATGTCCGGGGGGAAAGGTGCGAAGGGGGCGGCCAGCCGCACGATGCGGATTGCCGCGTCGTCGAGAATCTTGTGTCCGGAGGAGCGCAGCAGGCGAATTTGTTCGATGCTGCCGTCGGCTCGCACTGCCACATGGAGAATCAGGGAGCCATACAGCCGTCGCCGCTTGGCTTCATCGGGATAGTTGAGATTGCCAATGCGCTCGACCTTTTTGCGCCAGGCCTCGAGATAGCTGGCATATTTGTATTCCTGGGTGCTGGCGTTGAGTACCCTGCGCCGTTCGTGTTTCGACGCGGCACGATTGCGGCGGTCCAGTTCTGCCGTGAGGCGGTCGATCTCCTGCTGGGTACTGGCCAGTAGCTGGGCCATCTTGGGACGCGGTACAGCCTGCACCGTCGGCCGGGGTTTCTGGCTGGACTCCTTGCGCACTGCCTTGGTTGCGGTGATTACCCGTTTCTGAATCTGGTTTTCCGGGCGCAGAGCCCCCGCCCGCACCTTCTCGGGTGCCGGTCTTGGTTGCTTGCGTCGGCTTGCGGGGTTGCCCAGAGGACTGCTGGGCCGGGTCTTGTGGATTTTCTCGCCGCCACCTTCCTGGTTTGCCTGGGCGAGGAAGTCGGGCTTGTCTGGCTTCGGTGGTTTTTGCTTCGGGTTGACCAATGTCAGGTCCAGCGTCCGCTCAGGCGGTGTCGGGTTGGCACGTGGCACATCGAAACCGATGCCGAGGAGAACGAGGGCGTGCACCCCGATGGCAATCAGTAACGCAAGCCAGAGCGGATCCCTGGAGAGATTGAGGGGTGGTCGTTCGATCAGGTGCAAGGCGTCTTCCGGTTCTGTGCTCAGACTTTTCCCCGCCTTACAGGGGCTTGCTGATATGTATCTCGGCTACAGGTTTCTGCAGTTCGACCCGTTTTTGCATCGCGGGGTTCATATAGACCTCGCCCTGCGTGTCGATCAGCAAGACGAATTTTACCCCCATTTGCCGGGCAATCCGGTACCAATTCTTGGGACCCGCAATGAACAGTGCCGTCGCGGCAGCATCCGCCGTGGTGGCATCCGGATGTAGTACGGTCACCGAGGCGGTACCTTCTGCCGGGTAGCCGGTCCGAGGATCGATGATGTGGTGATAGAACTTGCCTTCCCAGGTGAAGTTTCGTTCATAGTTGCCCGAGGTAAAGACGGCTTCGTCTCCGCTCACGGAAAGCAAAGCGAAGATGCCGCCGCCATCGGGATCGCGGATCGCAATACGCCACGGATTGCCGTCGCGGGAGCCGATGGCCCGTAGATCTCCGCCTGCATTCACGATAGCGTCGGTGATGCCCATTTCCTTGAGACGTTCGATGGCCCGGTCGATTCCGTAGCCTTTTCCGATGGCGCCGAAATCCAGTTTCACGGTCGGGTTGTCGCAGGCGAGGTGGAATCCGTCCAGGTGGACATCTCGAATGCTGGGGTGTTGCGCGAGAATCGCGGCGATCTTCTCCGCAGGAGGTGGCGCGTGGGGTTGAAGGTTGTCCTTGTGAAAGCCCCAGAGTTCGATGAGTTTGCCAATGCCTGGGTCGAACAGATAGTCGCTTTTGGCGGCAAGCTTCTGGGAGACCTTAAGCAGCGGCAGCACCGACGGCGGGGCGGCGATGGTGCGACCCTCGGCAATTGCCTCGTTGACCCGCCCAAGTGGACCAGGTTTCCACGCATGCCATGTGTGGTGCATGAACGTGAAGTCTTGTTGCAAGGTCTCATACGCCTCCCGAGCCCGCCTTTCATCGACCCCTATCACTTCGAGTTCTACCAGGGTGCCAAAACTTAACAGGCGGAAGTATTGTGATGGGAGCTGGCGAGAACAGCCGCTGTTCAGCAACAGGAAGACGATCAGACCAAGAAAGAGGAGGCCCGACAGCCAATGGGCGCGCAGAGGATGAAGTTTCATACAGCGAGAATCTGCTCGATGCGATCGAAAAGGGTTGCGGCGATATTGAGGGAGTAGAGTTTATCCAGCTCGCGGATGCAGGTGGGACTCGTGATATTGATTTCTGTCAGGTAATCACCGATTACGTCCAGCCCTGCAAACAGGATGCCCATATCACGCAGCATGGGCGAGACACCGGCGACGATCTCGCGATCCCGTTCGTTCAGTGGGACGCCCACCCCGCGGCCGCCGGCAGCGAGGTTGCCCCTCGTCTCACCGTCGGCCGGGATTCGCGCAAGGGCCCAGGGGACCGGTTCCCCGTCGATCACCAGGATGCGTTTGTCGCCTTCGGATATCTCGGGGATGTAACGTTGGGCCATGGTCAAACGCGCTCCGTGGCGGGTGAGAGTCTCGATGATTACGGTGCGGTTGGGGTCGTGGGGGCGCACGCGGAAGACAGAGGCCCCACCCATCCCTTCCAGCGGCTTGAGGATGGTGTCCCCCTGCTCCTCGATGAAGGCGTTCAGTTCCGCCATGTCGTTGCTGACCAGCACCGGGGGGCAGAACTGGGGAAAACGTGCGGCCGCCAGTTTCTCATTGGCATTGCGCAGAGCCGCCGGGTGATTCACGACCAGTGATCCTGCGGCGGCCGGCTGATCCAGCAGGTAGGTCGTGTAGATGTAGTCCATGTCGAATGGTGGATCCTTGCGCATCAGAATGAGGGGAAAGTGATCAATCGCGCGTTCCATCGTCTCGCCCAGTTGGAACCAATCGGTCTGACGGTCCCATACCTCCAGGGGGCGTGCCCGTACAAGGCTACGCCCATCCCGTTGGGAAAGGGCAGTGCGCTCCGCGTAGGACAGGGACCATCCTCGCGCCTGGGCCTCTAGCAGCATGGCGAAAGTGCTGTCCTTGTAGGGTTTGATCCCCTCGATGGGATCCATGATGACCAGCAGCGTTCGATTCATCGACGAGTGACCTGCTCGTGTCGGGGCACGACAAGATACCGGTGCCGAGCCAGATTGGGAAGTAATTACCTTGTCGGTCCACTTTGCAACGGTGGTCACGTTCGCCCAGATATTGCTTGAGATGCAAGTACTTGGCTGCTATTTTGATTTTGTCGCTTGAAGAGTCTGTCGGATTTGGCCGCTCGGAGCGGAAGCTTGCGGGAACGGTGATTCGATTGGCCTGTCGAAGGTAGGCTGATCGGTGAATTCGACCGGCTTCGACGCGAGCGCTCTGCGTGGACCCAAAGCCGGAAGTCTTGGGTGCAGCAGGCGCTTTAGCCCTAGTGGCGGGCGACCTGGTATGGCGTGGGACAACGCCAGCCGAAGGAGCTACCTGGAGGTTCTATGTACTCGATGGCCAAAGTGCGCGGCGCCCGATCTCGGGGTGCGGATCAGGGCAGTTCACACAGCCGTTTTCATAGGGGGTGGATGTTTTTGCTGGGAGGCTGGGCGATCTGGCTGGTCTCCTCGGCTGCGTTTTCGGCGGATGACTATGTATCGGAGCTGGAATCGGAGGCCACCAAGGTGGAGGCCCGCGAAATCGACCCTGCGGAAGGCAAGGAAGAGGTAGTGGCGCCGCCGGAAGGTAGGGCAGTCGCGCCCGTCGTTCCAGTCAGACCAGGCGGACGGGAGGCCTTCGAGACACTGCTCAAGGATCACTATCTGGGCACCTACCGCTTCTACAAGAAACTGCCGGAACGGAGTCGAGAAGAAATCTTCGAGCAATACCGCGGGGGAGCGGATATTGCAGTCATTCGCAATAAGATCGTTACTCGATTACTACAGGAATGATGTCAAGATCATGTCGATGCGTCGGTGGTGCGCAGATCCGAGGTACGAATTTCAACGAGTTTTGGTACCACAACAGGGTGGACCATAAGTCGAATCTTTAGGGTTTAAGGAAGGTCTGAAAAATTCAGACCTTCCGCGGCTCAGGGAAGAGCCGCCAAAATCGATCGCTATAAGCGATTGATTTTGAAGCCAGCCGCAAACCGC
>RFHJ01000166.1 GCA_003696905.1 Gammaproteobacteria bacterium
CAGCGGCTCGATCCGGACGATCCCACCCTCGGCGTGCTGGAGGTGACGCTGTTGATTGCGGAAGGGCGTTCGGAGGAGGCCAAGGCGCGTGCCGCCTTTTGGAAGGCCCGGCTGGAGCGGCAGGGTGTCGAGGATCTGGAGGAGTTGATGGTGTTCTTGAGCAAGGTGGCCGAAGAGCCGCTGGAGGCATTCACCGAGATCGTGCCCAGCTGGGACCTGGGCGGGCAACTGCTCAGGCTGCTCGAGGACACCGCGGGGCTGCCTCCCGGTGAGCGAGTGGTGCGGGCGGGTGATGAAGAGGGCTACCTCCAGCCGGTCGAATCGCTGCGAGAGGCGCTCGAGGCATGGCGCGAACGCTTCTCTCCGGAGTTCGATACCGACGGCGTCGAGGCTGAGGAAGAGTGGCTGACCCTGTTGCGGGAGGAACCACGGCTGTTGACCACCTTCGACGTGCTGGACGACCTGGGACTGTCGCTCCAGTCGATGGTGTCATCCGAGGAAGAATTTCTCGATCTGCAACGACGTCTCGGTGAGCGTGCGGTGGGCTTCCTCGAGTCGCTGCTGACGGTAGCCGAAAAGGAAGGCGTGGCACGACTGGATTGGTCCTGGATAGAGAACCGCGCCGCCCTGCGACTGGTCGCGCGCCATGCCACCCTGCTGACGGATGACGCACCGGAGAAGGCGGTGAAACTGATGGCCTGGCTGCTGCGGCTGTCACCCGACGACAACCTGGGCACGCGCATTCCGCTGATTCATCTCTACTGTGGCCTGGGACGGCTCGACGCGGCGAAATCCCTGGCCGAACAGCATCCCGATGATTTTCCCTCCATGATGTATGGAGAGATCCTCACCTACTACCTGGCGGGGGAAAGGGGCAGGGCCCTGTCGATGCTGAGCGACCTGTATCGCGAATATCCCAGGATCCTGGATACACTGGTTGCCGAGAATCCCCGTGAACCCGCTCAATGGTCGCCTTACGGTGCCACCGTGGGTGGTGACGACGAGGCCTGGCTGTATCGGCGAGAGTTTTTGCGCCATTGGCGGGATACGGGCGCGCTGGATTGGGCCAGGGCCGCGCATCTGTCTCTACCTAAGCCCGGAAGGCGATAGCAAAGGGACGTGGGGAGAATTGAGATCTTTGGCGAGCCGGTATGGACCGCGAAAATCATCGCTGCAGGTGAAACTTGAAGATGACTGCAAACCGCGTTTGCGGTGCAGCGTACCCTGGTAAAGCCGAGGATGAGTTTGCTTCAGGATTTCCTCGTTCTACTTTGCCATAGCGGCCGATTTCGTCAAGCGGGGGCCGGCGCTGGTGGTGCGCGTCCGTTGGCCGCTGGGATGCGGCCATCGACCCTCCAGGGAGGGATCTACGGCGTGACACGACCAGCCAACACCACCCTGTCGTATTTGAGCCAATGTGACGAAATAGGACCAAGATAGGACGCCGCCTGCACCCCCACTCCCGTTATGGGGGTCGTCTCGACAGCGATCCGTTTCAGCTGAGTTTCAGCTTTCTTCCCTAAGCTCTCCTGCATCGCAATACAGGAGGGTTCTTCATGTCTCAGCAAATGGTCAAGGTATGGGATCCGTTGGTCCGGATCTTTCACTGGTCGTTGGTCTCAGCCTTCTTCATTGCTTATCTCACCGAGGACGACTGGATGACCGTGCATGTCTGGGCGGGTTATCTGGTCGGTGGCCAGGTGGCATTTCGTCTGTTCTGGGGGTTCGTGGGGCCGCGCCATGCGCGTTTCTCCGATTTCGTGCGTGCCCCTGGCGAGGCCATAGCCTATCTGAAGGACGAACTGTCCGGCCGGGCGCGGCGCTATCTGGGGCACAACCCGGCGGGCGGTGCCATGGTAGTGGCCTTGTTGATCTCTTTATCCCTCACCGTTTTCACCGGCTTGGTGGTGTATGGAGCGGGCGAGTGCAGTGGTCCCCTGGCGACCGCGTTGTGCGGCAGCGGGAAGTGGCTCGCCGAGGCAGGCGAGGAGGTTCACGAGTTCCTCGCCAATTTCACTCTGTTCCTGGTGGTGCTGCATGTGGCTGGCGTGGTGCTCGCCAGCCTGTTGCACCACGAGAATCTGGTGCGCTCGATGATCGACGGGCGCAAGCCGGCAGATGTCGACTGAAGAGGAGAGAGGCATGGAAAGAAGACGCAAGATGTCGATCGGCGCGACCGGCTTGGTGCTCGGTCTGTGCTGGATTGTCGATGCCGGTGCCGAGCCGCGGGAGGCGATCGTAGAGCAGTTTGCGGCATTGGCAGGACGGGCGCCGGACGCCGCCGCGGGCGAACGGCTTTGGACCCGCGAGGGGGTCCGGGGGCGGTACTGCGCCAGTTGCCACGGACCGGATCTGACCAGGGCCGGCCGTCACCAACGCACCGGGAAGTCGATCGCACCGATGGCTCCCTCGGTCAATCCGGACCGCTACACGGACCCGAAGAAGGTGGCGAAATGGCTCAAGCGCAACTGCAAATGGACCTTCGGACGGGACTGTACGCCGGGTGAAAAGGCGGATGTTCTGCATTGGCTGAGTAACTTGTGAACAGCGAGGTGAAGTGATGAAGACCGCTAAGAAAGCGTTATGGATTGGTCTGGCGATGGCGGCAGGCGGGGCGGCGCTGTTGTCCCTCGGGGTGGTCGCGGACGGGGACGACCACCGGTGGCGCGGCTGGGGGCAGCGGACGGATTTCGCATCCGTGACGGATCAGACCTACCTGACCGAATGTGGCGGCTGCCACATGGCCTACCAGCCGGGGATGCTGCCCGCTGCGTCATGGGGGCGTATCATGGAAAACCTGCAGGACCACTTCGGCGACAATGCGGAGCTGGACGAGCCGGTGCGGCGACACATCCAGGGCCTGCTCGAACGCAATGCGGCCGACAGGGTCTCCAGCGGGCGGTCGCCCAAGGTGATGCGGTCACTGTCCGGACAGGCACCGCTTCGGTTTACCGAGACCCGTTATTTCCGGCGCAAGCATCATGAGATACCGACACGCATTGTCATGCAGAATCCGCAAGTAGGCAGTTTCGCCAACTGCGATGCCTGCCATGCGGGCGCAAACAAGGGCAACTATGACGAACACCAGGTCAGGATTCCGGGCGCGGGTTATTGGGACGATTGACCGCCGCTGGCTGGCCCTCTGTTTGGTGCTACTGGTGGGATCCGGGGCTCGGGCCATTGCCGATGGAGACGAGCGGGATCACGAGACCGCACGCCGGCTGGAGGCGAGCGGAGAGATTCTTCCCCTGTCCCGTTTTCTCTCCCGGTTGGAACCGGGCGGGCGGATACTCGAGGTGGAGCTGGAACGGAAGTGGGGCCGTTGGATCTACGAGTTCGAAGTCCTGCGCGGGGGAGAGGTGTGGGAGTATGAGTTCGACGCCGCGACGGGCCGTCTGCTCGAGCGGAAGCGCGACTGATGCGGCTCCTGTTGGTCGAAGACGACCGTGATCTGGCGGCACGCCTGATTCGACGCCTGGGCGAGGCGGGCCACATCGTGGAGCAGGTGGGGGACGGCGAACGGGCACTGGCAATGGGGCGAACCCACGACTATGCCCTGGTGATCCTGGATATCGGGCTGCCACGGCTCAGCGGGCTCGAGGTATTGCGGCGATGGCGGGCAGAGGGGCGAGGCCTGCCGGTGTTGATCCTGACCGCGCGGGATGGCTGGCGTGAGCGGGTCGAGGGCCTGCGCGCCGGGGCGGACGACTATCTTGGCAAGCCGTTCGAGCCGGAGGAGCTGCTCGCCCGCATCGAGGCGGTGATTCGCCGCCACCACGGGCATGCCCATGATCGCCTGCAGGTCGATGGCTTGGTGCTGGATATGGGCAAGCGCGAGGTGCTGTTGGAAGACGGTCGCGCGGTCGCGTTGACCGGGACGGAGTTTCGGTTGCTGCGCGCACTCATGCTGCGGGCGGGCCGTGTCGTGGCCCGCGAACGGCTGGCGGCCGAGGCGTTCGAGGACGGTGGCCAGAGCGGCAACACGCTGGAGGTCTACATCCGGCGCTTGCGATGCAAGCTGGGCGAAGAACGCATCGTCACCCGGCGCGGTCAGGGCTATATGCTGCCTGATCGGGAGCGGGGCGAATGACCTCATTGCGCAAGCAGCTGTGGCGCAGTGGGTTGATGGTGGTTCTGTTTCTGTCGATCGTGCTATGGCTGGGCGGCCGCTGGGTGTTGCAGGATGCTCTGACCGATCTGGTGGGCAGCCGTCTCGAACACGATGCCGAAACCTTGCTGGCCGCGATTATGAAAACCGATGGCGGACTGGTGTTGGATGAACAGCACATCGCCGGTGTCTATCGCCGTCCTGGATCGGGTCACTATTTCGTCATTCGGCTGGGTGGACGGATCATCCATTCGCGTTCTCTTTGGGACCAGGAGCTCCCTTGGCAAGAAACCGCATTGGGTCAGTCCCGCCTCGAGGAGCTGGCCGGTCCCTATGGGCAGTCCGTACTCGTCTGGTATGGATCCTACCGGAAGCTGGGGCAGACGCTTTCTCTCGCGGTGGCCGAGGATATTGCGCCGCTGCAGGCGGCGCGCCACCGTCTCGACGCGGTATTCATTCTGGTCACGGCGCTCGCGGCGACCGGCATGCTGTTGCTGCAACGCCGTGGAATCCGGCGCGCGCTCCAGCCCTTGCTGGCGGTGGACAGGCAGCTCGATGAGCTGGCCGAGGGGCGTCGCGAGCGTATCGACCAGCCGGTCCCGGAGGAGGTGCAGCCGCTGATCGGTGCGGTGAATCGGCTGGCGCATTCACTGCTCCAGCGGGTGCAGCGTTCTCGCAACAGTCTGGGCGACATGGCGCATGCCCTCAAGACCCCCCTGAATCTCCTGGTGCAGGACATCGCCCAGGTGGAGGACCGAAAGGTTCGCGAAGAACTGCACTGTCACGCCAACCGTATTGGCGACCTGATCGAGCGCGAGCTGCGCAGGGCACGTATTGCCGGGACTGGGCCGACCGGCGAGCGATGGGAGCCCGAGCGCGACCTGGCGGATCTGGTTACCGTGATGCGCCGGCTCTATCCGCGGGTGACCCTCCGGTCAACCGTTGCCGCTCCCACCTCGTTGCCCTTCGATCGTGAGGACATGCTCGAACTGGTGGGTAATCTGCTGGACAACGCCTGTAAATGGGCTGCCGGTCGAGTGGCCTTGGAAGTGCACGTCAATTCGGTTGTCGAGATAGTCATCGAGGACGACGGGCCCGGCATTCCGGCCGGAGAGCGAGAGGCCTTGTTGGGCCGAGGCAGCCGGCTGGACGAACGGGTCGACGGGCATGGACTGGGACTGGCGATCGTCCAAGAGATCGTGGACAGCTATGGGGGGCAGATCCTCTTCGAAGAGCCCGACGGCGGGGGCCTGCGCGTCCGGGTTCGACTGCCCTTGAGCCTCAGCCGGGTCGGCCATCGATCCGCGGGCGGATGAGCATGGGTACGTAGACCCAGGCGAACAGGCCGAAGGCCGCCATCCAAAGAACCTGCGAAACTCCGATCCAAAGGGTGTAATGGGTCATGTCGATCAGCGGCGCCAGCACCCGTGTCACCGTCCCCAGCGCCAGTAACAGCAGAAACAGGTTGATGATCCGCGGCGGCTGAAAGACGTTGCGCCCGGTGTGACCCAGCGATACCCGCGACATCATGCCCAGGGTCATCATGCCGATACCGCCGTAGGCGAAGGCGTGCAGGGCGAGGAAGGGCGAGAGATCGCCCCAAACCGACAGTATGCGCAGGGCGAAGCCCAGAGTCAGCGAGGCATAACCCAGATATAGCGACCACAGCAGGGGCTTGCGCCAGATGCCTGGCGTGTGCCAGTCCACGAGGCGCAGGGCATGCATCAGGAAGAGGCCGAGGGACAACAGGGCGATGATGGTTTCCTGGGCCGGCCAGAAGATCTCAAACAGTGCCCAGATCAGTACACCGAACAGGCTGGCAATATCCAGCCAGCGACGATTGCGGGGCGTGAAGGCCTCGTCCACCCCCCTTTCGATGAAGAAGGGCATCACCCGCCGGGCCATCATGAATACCAGCGCCAGGACCACATAGAAGGCACCGAACAAGCCCCACCGCACGCCCTCTGCAAGATGGCCGAGTGCGCCGGCATAGAAGGTGCCGCTGGCGATCAACAGCAGCACCAGCTTGGAGAGTATGCCCACCTGTTTCCACTGTCTCACCCTGAAGATGGGCCGTGCCACACCGAAGGTCACCGTCAGCAGGAAGGCCAGGTCGGCCACGGCGGCGACGATCAGGCCCCCTTCAGGCAGGTAGAGTGCCACCCGCGCGGTGAGCCAGAGCAGCCAGGCCATGGCCAGAGAGGCGCCTTTCAGACTCGGCTGGCCGGTCCAGTTGACCACCGCGGTGAGCAGGAAACCGGCGACCACCGCGAGGGTATAGCCGAACACCATCTCGTGGCCATGCCAGGTGAGTGCATCGAGTCCGAGTGGAACCAGTGGTTGGCCGAAGACATAGACCAGCATCCAAAGGAATACGGCCACGATACCGAACAGGGCGGCGCCGGCGAAAAAGGGACGGAAGCCGAGTTGAAACAGGGCAAAGCGAGGGGTGGCCGCGGGCTTTTCTATCTGCAGCATGATTCGGGTTCCGCTGTGGGGATGATGCAAGCGCTCATTCTATCCCGACCGTCCGCCGGTTTATGCCTCTCCTGTTGTAGGTTTGCAGCCGTCGCTACATTAAGGAAGGTCTGAAAAATTCAGGCCTTCCGCGGCTCAGGGAAGAGCCGCCAAAGTCGATCGCTATACGCGATTGATTTTGAAGCCAGCCGCAAACCGCGTTTGCGGTGCAGCGTACCCTGATAAAGCCAGGGATGGCTTTTATGAAGGTTTCCTTGAGGATGTTTCGCCACGGCGGCGAACACTGGGATGCCGGCGATCGGCAGGGCTCCGTCATCTAAATTCGTAAGCTTTTGAAAAATGGAGTGGGTGTCTGCCCGGAAAACGTCGGCGGCAGGGATGCCGCCGTCGAGCCTACAGAGATGTATCTACGGCGTTTTTCCGGGCAGACGACCCGCTCCGATACAGTTAGATGACGTTACCCTGCGGCGATCGGGCTCCAACTTGAAGTTTACGATTGGTCATGCCAGGACGATTGAGCAGTGACGCCATCCATATGGGGCAGGTGTTGCGAGATCCTCCTTGCAAATCTTGGGAAGACGACATGGGTTCAGGCAAGATCGGTATCATGTGGAGGTCATGAAGAGCCGGAACTTACCGCGCGGTCTGCTGCTGGACATGGATGGCGTGCTCTACCACGGTGACCGTCCGCTGCCGGGCGCTCGTGAGTTTCTGGATGCCACCGCGCGGTTGCCCCGCGTGTTCGTCACCAACAATCCCATCCGCACGCCGGCAGAGGTGGCGACGAAGCTGCGTTCCCTCGGTCTGGGCGAGATCCCCGAGCCGGCAATCCTGACCAGCGGTGTGGCGGCCGCGCGTTGGCTGGCGCGGGAAAAACCGGACTACCGCTTCTATGCGGTCGGGGCCGATGGCCTGCACCGTGAGTTGGCGCGGTTCGGGGTGGAAGACGCCGAGGCCGCTGATTTCGTGGTGGTGGGCGAGGGCCCGGGTCTGGATTATGAGACCCTGACCCGCGGTCTGCGCCTGTTACTCGCGGGTGCCCGCCTGATCTCGACCAATCCCGACACCACGGTGGATGCGGTGCGCAGTGGCGAACACTGGGTGCTGCCAGGGGGCGGGGCCCTGGTGGCGCCCTTCGAGGTGGCCAGCGGGCGACGGGCGATCACCATCGGCAAGCCCGAGCCACTGCTCTTTGAAATGGCCCTGGAGCAGTTGGGGCTGTCTGCAGCCGACTGCGTGATGATCGGTGATCGGCCGGATACCGACATCCTTGGTGCGCAACGCCTCGGTATCGCTACCGTGTTGGTGCGCACCGGCCGTTTCGCCCCTGGTGAGCCTTGGCCCGGCGGATGGCAGGTACCGGATTGGGACGTCCCAGATCTCCGGGCCTTGTCGAAGATCTGGCAGGGATTGGGCTTTCTTTCGTCGCCGCCCAGTGGTTAAAATGGGAAAAGTTCACATATTTGTGGATTGCTTTTTGACCTTGTCCCAACCAAGTGGAGATAATGCCGCGCCACAGCAGTATGTGATTGCAGAAAGGAATATCTGACCAATCGCCTCCGCTTGCGGGGGCGGTCGGGAGCGGGGTGAGGCGGTGTTTGAACCCCTCTCCCAGAGCCCCCGTAGCTCCGCTCTTCCCCCACAAGTGGGGAGGCGAAAGAAGCGAATTTTTTTGGACTTCCTAACATTTCAAGCGACCTTGCAGATTACAGCGTAGCCCCCAGCCGCAGGAGGTGGGGTCGCACAACCGGAACAAAAAACAGAAACATGAAACTCGGGATACCGAAAGAGACACTGACTGGTGAGTGCCGCGTTGCCATTACGCCGGATGTGGCCAAGACTTTGATTGGCAAGGGCCTCGAAGTGTGCGTTGAGCGCGGCGCGGGCGAAGCGGCCCACTTTCACGACGATGGTTATGTCGCTGCGGGTGCGAGTCTGGTGGACCGATCTGAGGCCCTGGCTTGCGACCTGGTGGCCAAGGTGCGTCGTCCGACTGTGGAGGACGCCGCTGCGTTGCGCGAGGGTGCTACCTACATTGGTTTGATGGAAACCTGCGGCGAGGACGAGGTGGCCGCGGCCATGCATGCCCGCGATATCACCATCCTGGCACTGGAACGCATCCCACGTATCTCCCGCGCGCAGTCGATGGACGTCCTTTCTTCCCAGGCCAATATCGCCGGTTATCGCGCGGTGATCGAGGCGGCCGCGCGCTATGAGCGTTTCATGCCCATGATGATGACCGCTGCTGGCTCGGCCAAGCCCGCGCGGGTGGTGGTGCTGGGCGTAGGGGTGGCCGGTCTGCAGGCGATCGCCACCGCGCGGCGACTGGGCGCCGAAGTGTTCGCCTATGATGTGCGTCCCGAGACCCGCGAGCAGATTCTGTCGCTCGGCGCCAAGCCCATTGATCTCGACATCGGGGAAGAGGGTAGTGGCGAGGGCGGCTATGCCCGGGAGCTGTCCGACGAGGCCAAGGCGCGCCAGCAGCAATTGCTTGCCGACGAGTTGGCCAAGGCCCATATCATCGTCACCACGGCCCAGATCCCCTGTCGGCCGGCACCGGTACTGGTGGTGCCCGAGGTGGTGGAGCGGATGCGCGAGGGTTCCGTGATCGTGGACATGGCGGCCGGGTCGGGCGGCAACTGTCCTCTGTCGAAGCCCGATGAGATCGTCACCGCGCATGGTGTGATCATCGTCGGTCACACCAACTATCCCTCGATGATGGCGACCGACGCGAGCACCTTCTTTGCGCGTAACATCGCCAATTTCCTCGATCTAGTGCTGGAGAAGGGTGAGGACGGCGCCTTGTTCCGCAAGGACCTGGATGCCGACGAAATAACGGCGGCCGCCCAATTCAAGCCGCAACCGAGTGAGTGAGAGAACCATGCCCGATACACTGGTAGCACTTTATGTCTTCGTTCTGGCCTGCTTCGTCGGCTATTTCGTCATCTGGGGCGTCACGCCATCGCTGCATACCCCATTGGTGGCACTGACCAATGCCATCTCCGGCATCGTCATCGTCGGCGCCTTGCTGGTGACCGGCGCGGAAGAGGCGAGTAGTGGGGTGGAGATCCTCGGGTTCTTCGCTGTGTTGCTCGCTTCGATCAACGTCTTCGGCGGCTTCCTGGTGACCAACCGGATGCTGGCCATGTTCAAGAAGAAAAAGAAATAAGGGGACGACATGGAGATTTCAGCCAACACCCAGGCGCTGGCCTACCTGGTATCCGCGATCCTGTTCATCCTGTCGCTGAAGGGCCTGACCCATCCTGCGTCGGCGCGCCGGGGCAATTTTCTCGGCATGCTCGGCATGGCGATCGCCATCCTTGCCACCCTGGCGGGCAGGGAGGTGCAGTCCTATGGGTTCATCATCGCCGGGGTGACCGCTGGTGCCTTGATCGGTGGTGTGCTGGCGGCTCGGGTCAAGATGACCGCCATGCCGCAGCTGGTGGCTGCACTGCATAGCTTCGTCGGCATGGCAGCGGTACTGGTGGCCATCGGCACCTTCCTCAATCACCAGGTGGCCGGCACCCTCAACCCGGTGCTGATGGGTGAACTCTCCGCCGGCATCGTGATCGGTGCCATTACCTTCTCGGGGTCGGTGATCGCCTTCGGCAAACTGCAGGGGCTGATCTCGGGCGCGCCCGTACGCTTCGCCGGACAGCATGCCTTGAACGCCGCCATCGCGGTGGCCGCGGTGGGGCTGGCGATCCATTTCGCCGCCACCGGCTCGATGGTCTCGCTCACCCTGATGACCATCCTGTCGTTCGTTCTCGGCTTCACCCTGATCATTCCCATCGGGGGTGCCGACATGCCAGTGATCATCTCGATGCTCAACAGTTACTCGGGGTGGGCCGCGGCCGCCACCGGCTTCACCCTGCACAACAATCTGCTGATCATCGTCGGTGCTCTGGTGGGCTTCTCGGGTGCCATCCTTTCCTACATCATGTGCCGGGCCATGAACCGATCCATCGTCAACGTGGTGTTTGGCGGCTTCGGCAGTGAGTCGGGCGGCGGCGAGGCGGCCGGTGCCGTGGCGGCGGAGAAGGGCGTCAAGACCGCCTCGGTGGAAGACGCCATCTACTGGATGGAGGACGCCAACCGGGTGATCATCGTGCCCGGTTATGGGATGGCGGTGGCCCAGGCGCAGCATGCCTTGAAGGAATTGTTGGAATTGCTCGAGGAACGTGGCGTCGAGGTCAAGTTCGCCATCCATCCAGTAGCCGGCCGCATGCCCGGCCATATGAATGTGCTGCTGGCCGAGGCGGACATCCCCTATGACCATGTCTTCGAGATGGACGAGATCAACCCGGAGTTCGCCTCGACCGACGTGGTGCTGGTAGTGGGGGCCAACGACGTGGTCAACCCGGCGGCGAAGAGCGATCCCTCCAGCCCCATCTATGGCATGCCCATTCTCGAGGCGGGCAAGGCCAAGCACGTCTATTTCCTCAAGCGTTCCATGCGCCCCGGCTATTCGGGTGTGGACAACCTGCTGTTCTACCAGGACAACGTCTCGCTGATCTTCGGCGATGCCAAGGACACCATCGAGAAGATGGTAACCGAACTGAAGGGTGGGGGACACTGATCAGGGACGGCAGCTGCGGCAATATCGAACCGTACCGCGCAGGCTGCCTGCGGTTGACCGGACCGGTAATGGGAAGGCGGTTCGCGGCCTCGGCCGGCGCCTTGGATTGGGCCTGACGCCCATGAGGCCTTGGTCACACCCCAGATCATGGAAAAGCCTTGCCGGAGGTCGTCGATGCGGTCGTACCTCACCGCATCCTGCGCGGTGCTCTTGCTGTAGGGTGCAGTGAGCTACGTGAACTGCACCAACAAGCGGCCCGGGCTTGTATTTCCACCCTATACTTGGCTCGGTAGATATCGAAAGAAAGTCGGGGGAAGAAGTGCCAGGCGGAATTGGCCCGATCAGCGAAGCAACCCTGGCGGCCTGTTGCGGGCGGGAGCGGGTCATTGCCCCAGTATCCAATCCGACCGAGATCTTCTTCAATCTGAGCAGTCGCCGGGTGTTCTATGACCAGGCGGCCCAATACCTCTACTTTGTCGAATCAAGGGACGGTCTGGTGGCCCGCATTCTGAAGGCCGTGGCGAGTGGGCAGGGCAGGGTCGTCGATGTCGAACAGATCTACCTGGACAGCCATGGCTGCTTTTCCGGTGCGAGACGAGTGGCATTGGCACCCGACATCTCGGCGCCGTTGCTGACCGCCTTTCGGCTGGCAGGGGTTCATACCGTCGTGCGATAGCACATGGCCTAGCCCGGATATTTCACCGGAATCCGGGATTTTCCCGGAGAGATTTTCGTCCGGATCGTTCGAATCGGCAAAAGTCGATGTAATTCATCGGCTTGCAGGTGATTCGGGCGAGTCCGGGCGAAAAGATCCCGGGAAAAACCGGATAGCGTTGTGGTGACAAAGTGTAACCCGGACAATATGTACATAACCATTGGTTTATACGAAAGAATCAGTGAAATTTTGAGCGGTCTGGTGAAATATGCGGGCTAGTCTCCGCAAGGGCAAGATTCACGCCTTGCGGAGGGTGATCAACCTGTCCGAACCGGGGAAAGGAAGTGTTCGGCCCCGGGGTAGTTGGCGGGCGTCAGGCGATATTTCCTCCCCGCCGCCCCCCAGGAACGCTGCTGGCGCAACGCATCGAGCAGTGGACCGGCAGCAGGGAAGTCGATGCCTCCGACCGCGGCCACACGCCGACGGAACAGGGGGTCGGGGAGGCCACTGCCGCTGGGGCCGATCAACTCCAGCGGGACCTGGCCGGATGTCGCCGCCAGAATCTCTTCAAGCGTTCCGTTGATCAGGGTGGCTGCAGTGCAGAAGACATGTTGGGACCGTCTCAGTGCCTCGGGGTCGTCTGTCACCGAGACCCCGGGCTGGATGGCTACCCGCTGGGGTACTTTTTCGAGCACCAGAACCTGAAAACCCTGGGATACCAGGCGTTCCACCAGTGGGCAGAAGTATCCCACCATGCCGATGGTGTCACCGCAGGAGGCAGGATCGAGATCCGATGCGCTGGCGCGGTCGGGAAAGCTGAAGTTGGAGCGGTGTAGCAGGGAGGCGCTCAAGGCATTGTAGGTGCCCAGCGCGAGAGCCCGTTCGGCAGGATCGTGATGGGCGAAGGCTTCGAGCAGGGTTCCCGGTTCGCCTTTGAAGTCGGCCGGGCGGGGATAGCGCGACCAGAGCGTGGAGAGTATCCCGTCCATGCTGACATAGAACGGGCCTACGCTGCCGTCCTCCAGAAAGACAAAGCCGAATTCGTCCCGGAAGGTTTCATCGCCGCCCGGTTTGGGCAGATAGAGGCCCTGTATGCGGGGCGCGCCCAGTACCTCGGTGAGATGGTGGCCGAGTTCGAGATAGTCAGTGCTCAGTGACCTTGTCATCGTCTCTCGCGCGTTTGTACTCGAAGCCCTCTGCCTTGCTTTCGACTGCCAGATCCTCCGGGTGATTGTCGTACCACACCAGCAGATCGTAGTAGTTGCGGATGTTCTCCACGTATTCCACCGCCTGGATGCCGTTGGCGGAGCCGTGTTTCAGCCGTTTGCGCCAGGTCTTGCGATTGAGCAGCGGCAGGCGCTCGCGCACGTCCGACCAGCGATCGGGATCGCCGCCCTGTATCTGGGTGAGGATACGGGCGTCCTCGAGGTGACCGAAGCCGATGTTGTAGCCCGCGAGGGTCAGCCACAGGCGATCGGGCTCCGGGATCCGTTCGGGGATCTTCTGCTCCACGATGCGGAGATAACGGGCACCGCCGAGGATGCTCTGTTTGGGGTCGAGCCGATTGGTGATGCCGAGTTGCCTGGCGGTATCCTGGGTGAGCATCATGACTCCGCGCACCCCGGTCGGCGACTTGGCCTTCGGATCCCAGTGCGACTCCTGGTAGGCGATGGCCGCGAGCAGACGCCAGTCGATGCCGGTCTGTTGCTCGGCCAGTTCGAAGTGGGGACGCAGTTTCGGCAGACGTTCGCGAATATGGCGCTGGAAGGCGCGCTTGTCGACGAAGTTGAGTCTGCTCACATGTCCATAGTAGTGCTCGATCAGGCGATCCAGGGTCCCGTCGTTTCGTATCCGTATCAGATAACGATTGGCCGCCCGCTGCAGCGAGCTGTCGCCGAAGCGTGGGAAGGCCCAGGCGAGTGGCTTTTTATCGCTCAGGTCGAAGGCGGTGCGCAGGTGCCGGTAGAGGCGTGCCGCCATCAGCAGATCGTTGGAATCGGCCACGGTATAGCGGAGTTCCCCGCGCTCGACTGCCGCCATCAGGTCGTAGCTACTGACATCACGACGTGCGATCCAGCGGAGTTCGGGATAGATCTTCTGCTTCCTGCGCAGTGTCTCTTCATGTGCCGAACCGGCCACCACCTGTATCTCGTAGGGCGCGATCTCTGCCAGCGAGCGAGGGCGATGGCTGCCGCGCCTGTAGACGAGTTGTTCGCTGATTTCCTGATAGGGGAGGCTGAAGCGTAGACTGCGCTGGCGTGTGGGTGTGATGGTGATGCCGGCGGCAGCCATGTGGACTGCACCATGGCGGGTCAACTCCAGCAGCTGGGCGAAGTCCCCGGGGAAAACGAAACGTATCTCCACTCCCAATTGGCTGGCAAAACCCTGTACCAGGTCGTGGTCCAGGCCCTCTGGGCCTTCAGGACCTGGATACCAGGTGGTGGGCGCCTCGCGGGTGGCGACGATCAGTTCGCCCTGCCGGCGAATCCGTTCCAGTTCGCTGGGCTGAAGGTCATCGCGCAGCAGCAGGGCCACGGGCGGCCCACCCAGCAGCAGGGCGAGCGACAGGGCCATCAGCAGGCGGCGTGAAGGCATGTGCGATCAGTCGTCGGCGAGCAGGAGCAGGGCGGCCTTGCGGCCCTCGCTGAGCAGGATGTTGAAGGTGCGACAGGCGGCGGCGTTGTCCATCAGTTCGAAGCCGATGCGTGCCTCGATCAGGCCGCGGAGGGCGCTCGCGGGGGGGAAGCGCTGGTGCTCGCCGGTCCCGATGATGAGGATATCGGGCGCCTCTTCCGGCAGGCTGGTCGCATCGATGTTGGCCAACTGCTCCAGGAACCGAATCGGGCAGTCGGCCTCGATCCGTCGGGGGTAGACGAGCAGTCCGGTGGAATGGACGGCACCACGTATACGTACCTCGCCCGGTGCGTAGGCGCCGATCATGTTCAGGTCGGCGGCATCGTCGAGCACCATTTTCACCGTGGCTTCTCCCGGGCGTCGCCACGCCCCTGTTTCATTGACAATTCTGGTGGCCCTCAGTAGCGTTACGGGCTTGCTTTCAATCAGTCATGTCGAGGTTCCCGTGTCCCCCCGCGAAATGGACGATTTCCATCGTATCAAACGCCTGCCGCCCTATGTGTTCGCCATCGTGAACGAGCTCAAGGCGGCTGCGCGGGCGCGGGGTGAGGATATCATCGACTTCGGCATGGGCAACCCGGACCAGCCCACACCCCAGCACATCGTCGACAAGCTGGTAGAGGTGGCGCAGCGCCGGGATACCCATCGCTATTCCATGTCCAAGGGGATCCCGCGCCTGCGCCGTGCCATCTGCAACTGGTACAAGGATCGTTATGATGTCGATCTCGATCCCGAGACCGAGGCCATCGTCACCATCGGCTCCAAGGAAGGTCTGGCACATCTGGCACTGGCCTGCATGGGACCGGGTGACTCGGTGCTGGTGCCCAATCCGGCCTATCCGATCCATCCCTACGGCTTCATCATTGCCGGTGCCGACGTGCGTCACGTGCCGGTCAGCGCGGAGCACGATTTCTTCGAGTCGCTGGAGAACGCCATACGCGAGTCCTGGCCGCGCCCCAAGATGCTGGTGCTCAATTACCCCGGCAATCCCACCACCCAGTGTGTGGACCTGCCGTTCTTCGAGCGCGTGGTGGAGATCGCCAAGGAGCATGGAATCTGGGTGGTGCAGGACCTGGCCTATGCCGATATCGTATTCGACGGCTACAAGGCACCTTCCATTCTGCAGGTGCCGGGGGCCAAGGACATTGCGGTCGAGTTCTTCTCGTTGTCGAAGAGCTACAACATGCCCGGCTGGCGGGTCGGCTTCATGGTGGGCAACCATACCCTGGTGGGCGCGCTCGCACGGATCAAGTCCTATCTCGACTACGGCATGTTCACCCCTATCCAGGTAGCAGCCATCTCCGCACTCGAGGGGCCACAGGACTGCGTCGAGGAGATCCGCCGGATGTACCAGTCGCGGCGTGATGTGTTGTGCGACGGGCTTAACAACATCGGCTGGAAGATCGAAAAGCCCAAGGCGACCATGTTCGTCTGGGCGCCGATACCCGAGGCGTATCGCGAGATGGGTTCACTCGAGTTCTCGAAGAAATTGCTGCAGGAGGCCAAGGTCGCGGTCTCCCCGGGCATCGGTTTCGGCGAGTTTGGCGACGACCATGTGCGCTTTGGATTGATCGAGAACGAGCATCGCACACGCCAGGCGGTGCGCGGCATCCGCGACATGTTCCGTCGCGACGGGGTGCTGCAGGAAGCGGGATGACTACAGACAATATCG
>RFHJ01000016.1 GCA_003696905.1 Gammaproteobacteria bacterium
CAGGTTGTCGATGCCCTCACGGGTGGTGACCGCCACCGAGTCGGTCTCCCAGTCGACCTGTATCGACCGGATGCGCCTCGGGTGGTCGATCAACCGCTGATTGCGGAGCCAGCCGAGCACCAGCAGCTCGGGATGGGTGCCCAGGGTCATCAGGGTGACGATCTCGCGCTTGTCGATGTAAAGGGTGAGGGCGCGTTCCGCCGCGATGTGTTGCTGACGCCTTGCGCCGAACTCGTCCACCGCCGTGACCGGGATACTCGATTCGAGGCCGGCGGCGCTCATCTCGATCAAGGGTTCGCTCATGTCAACCTCCGGTGGTGTTCATGTGGCGGGCGATCACCGGGATCCCGCCGAGCTGGAAGTCGTGCCCCCGCGGTTTCAGGTCCATGGCGGCGCGGATCGCGGACTGGACGGGCGCATCGTCCAGGGGATGGGCGCGCAACACCGGGCGCAGTTGCATCGAGTGTTCCTGACCCAGGCACAGCAGCAGGCGGCCGGTGGCGGTCAGGCGCACCCGGTTGCAGCTGTCGCAGAAGTTGTGGGTGTGAGGCGAGATGAAGCCGATGCGGTTGGCATGTCCCCGGACCTGGTAGTAGCGCGAGGGGCCGCCGGTGCGCTCGGCGCTCTCGATCAGTTCGAAGTGGTCCGCCAGGTCGCGGCGGATCGCCGCCGACGGATAGTGGGCCTCGGCCCGGTCATGGTCGTCGATCATGCCCAGCGGCATCTCCTCGATGAAGCTGATGTCCATGCCCCGTCCGAAGGCGAAGCGCACCAGGTCCACCACCTCGTCGTGATTGCGGTTGCGCAGGATGACGCTGTTGATCTTGACTCGTTCGAAGCCGGCCCCCAGGGCCGCATCGATGCCGCGCAATACCTTGTGCAGCTCGCCATTGCGGGTGATTCGCCGGAAGCGTTCGGGACGCAGGGAATCGAGACTGATGTTGACCCGCTTCACGCCGGCCGAGACCAGATCGCGGGCGAAGCGCGGCAGCTGGGTGCCGTTGGTGGTGAGGGTCAGCTCTCGCAGCCCCTCCAGGGCGCCGAGTTGCTCGAATACCCGGATCACGTTCTTGCGCACCAGGGGCTCGCCCCCGGTGATGCGAATCTTGTTCACCCCCAGCGCGACGAAGTTTCGGCCCAGGCGCACGATCTCTTCCAGAGTCAGTAACTGGGCGCGGGGCACGAAGCGGGTCTCGGGCGTCATGCAGTAGACGCAGCGCAGGTCGCAGCGGTCGGTCACCGAGATGCGCAGGTAGCTGACCTGGCGGCCATAGCGGTCGACGAGCTGAGATGGTGGATCGGCGATCATGGTCTCTCCCGGGTGGTACTCGCTAGATCCTGCGAGGCAAGATCCGGGCCATGGGTTGGGGTCGGGCGCGGCCCCATCGTAAATCTTGGTGGTGGGAGCGGCTTTAGCCGCGACGGCAACAACCGTCGGGCCTGAAGAGCCCTCCCACGGACGGGTTGATATCCCTGCGACCAGCGCGCCCACCGTAGGGTGCGGTGAGCTCCGCGAACCGCACCAAAACCATCCCACATTGCCTTCCCGTTGGCCTCCGAAGTAACGCCGCGAGACGAACCGGGCAAGGGTTTAGTCAGGGACAAAATGTCCCAGCCCGGGTGGCGGCGCTGGGTCAAATGGCGCCGCTGCCGGCAGGCCCTCCTCCGGTATTGGCGCGGTGGCGGAAAGTTTCCATCTGGCACGCCTGTTGCTCGGTATATCAAAGGCCCCAAGACCGGGCACGCGCTGCCCGTGGGCAGAAGAAAAGCACCAACCTCCTGAGGGGATGACACCATGCAAAGAGCGCTCTCGATCGACCCGGGCAAATGCACGGGATGTCTGCAATGTGAGCTGGCCTGCTCGTTCGAGCACACTGGCCTGTTCAATCCGTCTCGTTCGGTGATCCGGGTCTTCACCTTCCACGAGGAGGGGCGTTTCGTCCCCTATACCTGTACCCAGTGCGCCGAGGCCTGGTGTCTGCAGTCCTGCCCGGTGGATGCCATCTCCATCAATGCGGACACCGGTGCCAAGGAGGTCAACGAGGCGACCTGCGTCGGTTGCAAGGTCTGCACCATCGCCTGCCCCTTTGGCACCATCAACTACAGTCAGGCCACCGGCAAGGTGGTGAAGTGCGATCTGTGTGGCGGCGATCCGCAGTGCGTCGAGGCCTGCCCGACCGACGCGATCGTCTATGTGGACGCCGACCAGACAGGGTTGGAGCGGATGCGGCAGTGGGCCGCCAGGACCGATGCGGCGGCAACCGCCTGAGGAGGAATCGACATGGCCTGGACTGGAAAGATCCTGCGAGTGAATCTCAACGACAAGACCTGCAAGGAAGAGCCTCTCAACAGGGAGTGGGCCCAGCAGTACCTCGGCCAGCGCGGACTGGCGACCAAGTACCTGGTCGAAGAGATCGACCCCAAGGCCGACCCGCTCGGCCCCGACAACAAGCTCATCTTCGCCACGGGACCGCTCACCGGTACCATGGCCTCCACCGGGGGGCGCTATTCGGTGATCACCAAGAGCCCGCTGACCAACTGCGTTGCCTGCTCCAACTCCGGCGGCTTCATCGGCCAGGAGCTGAAGAATGCCGGCTGGGACATGGTGATCGTCGAAGGCAAGGCGGACGGCCCCGTCTATCTCTACATCGAGAATGAGAAGGCCGAGCTGTTGCCTGCAGACGACATCTGGGGCACCAGCGTCTGGCATACCGACGAGTGGCTGCACAAGCGTCATCAGGATCCGTTGCTGCGCATCGCGGCGGTGGGGCGCTCCGCCGAGCAGGGCTGCCTCTATTCCGCGGTCATCAACGACCTGCACCGGGCCGCCGGCCGTTCCGGGGTCGGCACGGTGATGGCGTCGAAGAACCTGAAGGCGATGGCGGTGCGGGGCACCCTTGGGGTTGGCAACATCAAGGATCCCAAGCGTTTCATGCAGGCGGTCAACGCGGCCAAGAAGGTCCTGGCCGACAATGCAGTCACTGGCCAGGGCCTGCCCACCTACGGTACCCAGGTGCTGATGAACGTGATCAACGAGATCGGCGCCCTGCCGACCCGCAATGCGCGCGAGGTCCAGTTCGAGGGTGCCAACGAGATCTCCGGGGAGGCGATGCACGAGCCGCGGCCCACCGACGGCAAGCCCAATCTGGTGACCAATGCCGGCTGTTTCGCCTGCACCATCGCCTGCGGGCGTATCTCCACCGTCGACAAGGGCCACTTCTCGGTGAAGAACAAGCCCGAGTACTGGGGCGCCTCCGGCGGCCTGGAATACGAGGCGGCCTGGGCCCTGGGCAGCGATACCGGGGTGGACGATCTGGATGCACTCACCTATGCCAACTTCATCTGTAACGAGGATGGCATGGATCCGATCAGCTTCGGTGCCACCGTGGCGGCCGCGATGGAGCTGTACGGCCGGGGTGTGCTGACCACCGAGCAAACCGGTATTCCCTTCGACTTCGGCTCCGCCGAGGCGCTGGTGAAGGCCGCCGAATGGGTGGCCACCGGCGAGGGTTTCGGCAAGGATCTGGGCCTCGGTTCGAAGCGCCTGTGCGAGAAATATGGCCATCCGGAGCTGTCCATGACGGTCAAGGGGCAGGAGTTTCCCGCCTATGATCCGCGCGGCATCCAGGGCATGGGTCTGACCTACGCCACCTCCAACCGCGGGGCCTGCCATTTGCGGAGTTATACGGTTGCCTCCGAGGTGCTGGGCATCCCGGAGAAGACCGATCCGCTGACTGCCGAAGGCAAGCCTGCACTGGTCAAGGCCTTCCAGGATGCAACCGGGGCGGTAGACTCCTCGGGGCTGTGCGTGTTCACCACCTTCGCCTGGACCCTGGAGGACATCGCGCCGCAGATCGATGCCGCCTGTGAGGGCGAATGGACGCCAGAGCGGCTGCTGGAGCTGGGCGAACGGGTCTGGAACCTGGAGCGCCAGTTCAATCTGGCCGCCGGCATCACCGGGGCCGACGACACCCTGCCCAAGCGGCTGCTGGAAGAGCCGGCGGCGACCGGGCCGGCCAAGGGATTGGTCAACAAGCTGGACGAGATGTTGCCGGAGTACTATCAATTGCGGGGCTGGACACCGGATGGCGTGCCCACGCCGGAGACCCTGCAGCGGCTGGGGCTCTGAGGAGGCGCGTGCATGCATCATCTGGTGGTGGGCGCCGGCCCGGCGGGGGTTACGGCCTGTGAGACATTGCGCCAGCTCGATCCATCGGCGCACATCACGCTGTTGTGCGGCGAATCGGGCGAACCCTATGGCCGCATGGCGATCCCCTATTACCTGGTCGGCAATATCGACGAGGCAGGCACTCGGCTGCGGAAGCGGCCGGGCTACTGGGAATCGCTGCGCATCTCACTGCGCCACGATCGTGTCGCTGCCCTGGCGCCGGACGATGATCGGGTCACCCTGGAGAGCGGTGAGACACTCGACTTCGATCGCCTGTTGATCGCCACCGGCGCCCATCCGGTGAGCCCAGCGATTTCCGGCATCGATCTGCCCGGGGTGGTTCACTGCTGGACCCTGGAGGACGCCCGGGCCATCGCCGAGCGCGCCGCCGAGGGCAGCGACGTGGTACTGATGGGGGCGGGCTTCATCGGCTGCATCATTCTCGAATCCCTGGTCAAGCGCGGTGTGAAGCTGACTGTGATCGAGCAGGGGCCGCGGATGGTGCCCAGAATGCTGGACGCGGTGGCCGGCGGCATGCTCCAGGCGCACTGCGAGTCCCAGGGCGTGCGGGTGCTGACCCGCACCCGCGCCGAGGCCATCACCGAGGCGGAAGGGCGTTTGACCGTGGCCACCTCCCAGGGCGAGATCGCCGCCGACCTGGTAATCGTGGCCACCGGGGTGCGCAGCAACACCGGTTTTCTCGACTGCAGCGGGGTCGAGTGCGACCAGGGGGTGCTGGTGGACGAGCAGCTGCAGTCCAGCAGGGCGGGGGTGTTTGCCGCGGGCGACGTGGCCCAGGGCCCTGACCTGCTAAGCGGCAGTCGACAGGTCCACGCCATCCAGCCCACGGCGGTGGAGCATGGCCGCATCGCTGCGCACAACATGGTCGGGCAGGGCGCCCGCTACCCGGGTAGTCTGAACATGAACATACTCGACACCCTGGGGCTGGTCTCGGTTTCCTTCGGCAATTGGGAGGGCGGCGACGCTCACCATGCCCTGGTGCTGGACAATCGGGATGCCGGGCGTTACCTCAAGCTGGTCTTCGACGAGCAGGACCGGCTGCGCGGGGCCATCGCGGTGGGACACACCGAAAAGGTGGGCGTATTGCGGGGCCTGATCCAAAGTCGTCGCCCGCTGCACGGGTGGCGCGAGCGTCTGCAACGCGATCCCACCCGGCTCGCTGAGGCCTTTGTCGCCATGCCCTTGGCGCAGGCAGTGAAGGCATGAGCAAGAGGAGCGACAGGCGGTCTCGAGGTACCGTTCCGGCGGTGGGGATGCCTTTGGCCGCGACAGTAGTGACTCTCGGGCCTAAACGCACTCCCACAGCAGATGGGGTGAGCAAGAGGCTGCGGATGATGATGCTGTGGGAGGGGCTTTAGCCCCGACAACGGTCTGACCGATGCGTATCACCCTCAAGCTCTTCGCCTCTCTCGCCGAACACCTGCCGCCGGGCGCGGGCCGCAACGAGGCCGAGGTGGAGGTGCCCGATGGTGCCAGCGTGCAGGACGTGCTGGACCGGTTCAACCTCTCCCAGGAACAGGCCCACCTGGTGACACGCAATGGTGTCTTCGTGCCTTGCTCGCTGCGCAGCGAGGAACGACTGGACTCCGGCGACGCGGTCGCGGTCTGGCCACCGGTGGCGGGGGGCTGATGCCTATTCGTCCGCTTTCTGGTCGATCCGTACGCCTGGTCCTGCTGGTCGTATGGCGTCTTCTGAGCGGGCACGAAACTGTTGTTGCGCACGACCGGGATTGCCGCTTCCTTTGTTTCTAGCTGCACCATGGGGGCTCTGATCCGCCGTGAGATGGGGCTTGATCAGGCCGAGTTCCTGCGGTCGCTAGAGGCCCTGCTCGGTGGCCGCCACTGGCGAGCCGAGGATGACGGCTTGTGTATCGATTGGGCCGGTTGCCCAGTCCGTATTCGCCTGCACCCCACCCAGCAGCGCCGCCTTGGATCACTGAGCCTGCCCATGACCCGGGTGGAGATCGATCTCGATGCCCTGACCGAGGTAGAGGCCGCGGATTTTCTCACGCGTTTCGAGCGCGCCTTTCAGCGGGGCGGGGGCTGATGGGTCAGTCTGTCCCTGGCCCGAGTACCCGAATGGGTCAATTCGACCCTCATGACTTCGTTCCACCAGCGTTAGGATCCGGGGTCGGAGTCGGTACTCCCGACCCCCTGGGGAAGACTCCACCGCTCAGGTGCCGACTCCGACCCCGGGTGATACGACCCCCTTTCCCCTCTGCACGCCCGCGGTTTGGACGGGGCACGGAACTTGCTGCGTTTCTGAACTGGGAACCTCTGGAGGGACCGCCATGCGACCGATCGAACTGACCGACCATGCGCAACCGCAACTTTGCGATTTGCCGATCTCGGTGTTAGTGGAACGCCGGCCCGCGCAACAGCAACGGTGGATCGATCATGTCTGGGACGTCGTCGGTGTGGTGGCCATGCAGGCGGGAGACGACGAGGAAGGCCTCGTTTTCCAGGCGGAGGAAGGCGTACAGCGTTTTCTCCAAGGCGGGCTCAGCCTCAATCTCTATCCCGACGAATGCGAGAGCTACTACCACAATCTGATGTCGCCGCGCCCCAGTTGCTACGTGGTGGCGCATCTGGATGACGAGGTGGAGCGCCGGCCCCGCCCCTTCCTGGTGACCATGAGTTTCGACGCGGCCCATGCCTATCTCGAGGGCGACGACGAGATCTATGCGGTGGAGATCCCGCCGGAGATCTACCGCTGGACCGAGGACTACGTGCTCAGCTACTACGCCCCGGAGAAACGGCGCAAACGCAAATTGCTGAAGGGGACGGCAGGGGCCAGGGAGGAAGGATGAAACCGATCGATACGACGCCCCACAAGGCCCCGGAAGACGAACCCTTTCTGCAACGATTTCATCGGCGCAAGGTGGCGGCACGCCGGGGGGAGCCGTTGTCCGATGAGCCTCCGTCCGGCGAGCTCGCGACGCCCGCCCCGGCCGCACCCCCCGGGCCCGAGCCACTGCTGACCGACGAAGATATGCCGCCCATCGAGTCGTTGACTGCTGAATCGGACTTCAGCGGTTTTCTGTCGCCGGGCGTGAGTGAGGACCTGCGCCGTGCCGCGCTGCGGCGGCTGTGGCAGGTGGCCGACCTGGACTTTGTCGATGAACTCGACATCTACGCCGGCGACTACACCCGGTTCGAGCCGTTGGGTGATCTGGTTACCCGGGAGATGAGCCGTAGGCTGGAACGGGCGGTGCGCCGCGAGGCCGAACGGCTGGTCGAGGGCCAACCGACCGGCAGGTCGCCGAACGAGGGGCCGTCCGAGATTGCACCGACAGACACCATCGCACCAGACGAGGAAAAGGGGATCCAACAAATGACACAGCGGGGCGAGTGGGAGGAGAAGACCGATGCAGGCTGAAGATCTGCTACAGGCAAGGCGCAATGCGGAGGCCCGCGAGCATGCCCTGAGTCAGGCGGGGGACATGCTGACCGGGTCGGGCGGCAGCGTGACCTACCGGTCGGCGGGGCGCATCCTGATCATCGGCGGCGAGGAGGCGCTGCTGTTCGCGCCGCGCCTGCTGCCGGAGCTCAAGCCGGAAGTGCTGGTGACCGACGGCAGCGACGAGCCGAGCGTCCCGTCGGTCGCCCTGGCGGGCAGACAGTGCAGCATCCGGGGTCACCTGGGGGCCTTCGAGATCGACCTGGGCGCGCCGGGGAAGCCGGGCCATCAGCGGCTGGCCTGTGACCTGATCCTGGACCTGACGCTGAAGGGGATGGTTGCGGCGGAGCTGCCGCCGCCCGGTTATTTCCGCAGCGATATCGATCCCCTGGTGCTCGACGGGATGGCGGAGCGGCTCAAGGACATGGTCGGTACCTTCGAGAAGCCCCGTTATTTCCAATATGACCCGGATCGCTGTGCCCATGGCCGTAACGGCGTGACCGGCTGTACCCGCTGCCTGGATGCCTGCCCAGCGGAGGCGATCACCTCGCTGGGGGAACACATCGAGGTGAATCCCTGGCTGTGTCAGGGTGGCGGTGCCTGCGCCAGCGTCTGCCCCGCGGGCGCCATCGAGTACGGTATGCCGCTGGCCGAGTCCCTGCAGGAGCGGGTGCGCCGAATGCTCAAGGCCTACCGCCAGGCCGGCGGCCGGGAAGCGGTGATCTGCTTCCATACCGAGGACGCGGCAGACAGTATCCCGGCGCGGCCGGAACTGCTGCCAGTGGTGGTGGAGGAGCTGGCCAGCGTCGGGCCAGAATTGCTGCTTGGCGCGCTGGCCTATGGGGCCGCACAGGTCTGGTTGTGGGAGGAGGGTGAAGTGCCGACGCGGTCTCGCCAAGCCATCGAGGCGCAGCTGGCCTGGATCGGCGCGTTGCTCGAGTCGCAGGGATATGCACCCGATGCGGTACGCTTGACCGGTGCCGGCCAGGCGTCGGGAGCCATGCAGTCCGCCATGCCCGACGATGTCGAGCCCGCCTGGTTCGCCCCGGCGGGCGACAAGCGACAGCGCCTGTTTGCCGCGGTCGACCAGCTGCACGCACAGGCACCGCGGCCGGCGCCCATGGCGAGCCTGCCGGCCGGCGCGCCTCTGGGAACGGCGGGCATCAGTGAAACCCGCTGTACCCTCTGCATGGCCTGCGTCGGCGCCTGCCCGGGCCACGCCCTGCAACCGGCAGGCGATCAGCCCGGGATCGACTTCGTCGAGGCCAACTGTCTGCAATGCGGCACCTGTACCCGGACCTGTCCCGAGGATGCCATCTGGATCAGCCCGCGACTGCTGTTCGATGGGGAGGCACGTCGCCGGCCACGGGCGCTGCACCGTGAGCCCGCCTTCGAATGTGTGCGCTGCGGCAAACCCTTCGGCACGCGCAAGATGGTGGAGACGGTGCTGGAGCGACTCAGGGGCAACCCCATGTTCACCACGGCGCGGGCCCGCAACCGGCTGAAGATGTGCGAGGAGTGCCGCGTGATCGACCTGGCGGAGGATCAGGAGAGCGAGCTTTTCGGTCCAGGGGAGGCGCATCGCCATGCGTAACGAGCCGCTCACAGCGAATCAAGCGAAGTCCGGTATTTCGGCAGAGTCGTCACAGGACAGCGAACGGGTCCTGTCCTATCGCCTCCTGGCCACCCTGCTGCGTCAGCCGCCAGGGGACGACATGCTCGCCTATCTGCGGTCCTTGGAGGTGACGGGTACCGAAGGAGGTGAGCTGGGCGTGGCCCTGCAGATGCTGGGACTGGCGGCGCGCAGCACCACGCCTGCGGCGGTCGATGACGAGTTCCACGAGTTGTTCATCGGTCTCGGGCGTGGAGAACTGGTGCCCTACGCCTCCTGGTACTTGACGGGCTATCTGATGGAGCAGCCGCTGGCCCGGTTGCGGGAGGATCTGGCGCGCCTGGGTTTCGCCCGCAGCGAGGCGGTGAAGGAACCGGAGGATCACGTGGCCGCCCTGCTGGAGGTGATGTCCTTTCTGGCCGAAGGGCCGGAGCCGCTGTCGGTACAGGCCGCGTTCCACGACCTTCACCTGGCGCCTTGGGTGGGACGCTTCTTCGAGGATCTGGCGCAGGCCCGCGCAGCCGTGTTCTACCGCTCGGTGGCGCGGTTGGGTGCGCTGTTCCTCGAGAGCGAGCGGTTGTTGCTGGAGGGTTCGGCCTGAGTATTGGCGAAGGTTCAATCAGGGTCACCTCCCGATGCGGTTCGCGGAGCTCACCGCATCCTACTGATCGACGGCCTCTTGGTAGGATGTGGTGAGGAGCGAACCCCATCTGTCTTGTCGATCACCACTGTTCCACCGCCAGTTTCCTGGCCATCCCCTCGGGCTGCCTCCTCTCCCATTGCAGTATCTTCTGGTCTTTTTGACCCGGCAACGCTCCGCTCTTGCGTCCCGGTCCAGCGGTGCGCATCGGGATGTGGCAAGTCGTTGTCCCAATCGTTCCCTATTTGTCATTTCTTTCCGCGCCCAGTTGGTACTGCCTTTGCAAGCGATCTGATGGATTGACACCGGCGCGTCCCGAGCGCGCAGTCACAAACTCAGGTTCGAAGCAGAGGGCGCAACCATGACAGAGCAGCGCGACAGGCGGGGCAAGAACCGCCGCGAATTTCTCAAGGACATGACACTGGCCGGCGGGGGGCTGGCGGCCTCGGCGGTACTGCCGGGCGCAGCGATGGCTGCGGTGGAGCCGGACGAGACGAAGAACGAAGAGGCGCCGGAGGAGGGCTATCGCCTGACCGAGCACGTGGCCCGTTATTACCAGAGCCTCAAGGGCTGAGCGGAGGGGCAGCGCATGAAACTGAAAAAGATATCGGACCATGTCATTCCAGACAGCAGTGCGGCAGCAAATGCAGGCGGGCCGACCGAGCCAGGCCTGAGCCGCCGGGCCTTCCTGCGCAATACTGGCGTGATCGGCGGCAGTGCGGCGCTGGGCGGCCTGCTCGCGCCGGGCATGGTGCGGCGTGCCGAGGCCGCCGAGACGCAGCAGTCGGGAGGTGCGGTAAAGCAGGTCAAGACCATCTGCACCCACTGTTCGGTGGGCTGCGGCATCATCGCCGAGGTGCGCAGCGGCGTCTGGGAGGGCCAGGAACCTGCTTTCGACCACCCCTTCAACCGGGGCGCGCACTGCGCCAAGGGTGCCTCGGTGCGGGAGCACGGACACGGCGAGCGGCGCCTCAAGTACCCCACCAAACTGGTGGATGGCAAATGGAAGCGCATCTCCTGGGACGAGGCGATCAACGAGATCGGCGACAAATTGCTGAAGATCCGCGAGGAGTCCAGTCCCGATTCGGTCTACTGGCTGGGTTCGGCCAAGCACAACAACGAGCAGGCCTACCTGTTCCGCAAGCTGGCCGCGATGTGGGGCACCAACAACGTGGATCACCAGGCGCGGATCTGCCACTCCACCACCGTGGCCGGGGTAGCCAATACCTGGGGCTACGGGGCCATGACCAATTCCTACAACGACATCCACAACTCGAAGTCGATCCTGTTGATCGGATCCAACCCGGCCGAGGCGCATCCGGTGGCGATGCAGCACATCCTCAAGGCGAAGGAGGAGAACAATGCGCCGGTGGTGGTGATCGACCCCCGTTTCACTCGCACCGCGGCGCATGCCAATCACTACCTGCGCATTCGCCCGGGTACCGACGTGCCGATCATCTGGGGCATGCTCTGGCATATCTTCCAGAACAACTGGCAGGACGACCAGTTCATTCGCCAGCGAGTCTATGGCATGGACGAGGTCAAGGCCGAGGTGGCCAAGTGGACCCCGGATGAGGTGGAGCGGGTGACCGGGGTGCCGGAGGAGCAGGTCTTCGCCGCCACCAAGGCGATGGCAGACAATCGGCCCGGCACCTTCATCTGGTGCATGGGTGGCACTCAGCACACCATCGGCAACAACAACACGCGGGCCTACTGCATCTTCCAGCTGGCGCTGGGGAATATGGGGGTCGCCGGCGGCGGGGCCAATATCTTCCGCGGTCACGACAATGTCCAGGGCGCCACCGACCTGGGGGTGCTGGCCAATACGCTGCCCGGCTACTACGGGCTGGCGCCGGGTTCCTGGGCACATTGGGCGCGGGTCTGGGATCTGGATCTCGACTGGATCAAGGGCCGCTTCGACAACGCCAGTTACGAGAAGAAGGGTGACAAGGACGTGCCGGTGATGAATACCAAGGGCATACCGGTCTCGCGCTGGATCGACGGGGTGCTCGAGGACAAGGCCAATATCGCGCAGAAGGACAACATCCGCGCGATGATCTTCTGGGGCCATGCGCCCAACTCGCAGACCCGCGGTCCCGAGATGAAGCAGGCGATGGAAAAGCTCGACCTGCTGGTGGTGGTCGATCCCTATCCGACCCTGTCGGCGGTGATGCACGATCGCAAGGACGGCGTCTATCTGCTACCCGCCTGTACCCAGTTCGAGACCTACGGATCGGTGACCGCATCCAACCGTAGCCTGCAATGGCGTGACAAGGTGATCGATCCGCTGTTCGAATCGTTGCCCGATCACACCATCATGTACAAGCTGGCGAAGAAGCTCGGCATTGCCGACCAGCTGTGCAAGCACATCCAGGTCAATAACGATGAGCCATTGATCGAGGACATCACCCGCGAGTTCAATCGCGGCATGTGGACCATCGGCTATACCGGCCAGAGCCCGGAGCGTCTGAAACGACAGCAGCAGCATTGGGGCACCTTCGACTTCACCTCGCTGGCCGCCGAGGGCGGACCCTGTGATGGCGAGTATTATGGGCTTCCGTGGCCCTGCTGGGGCACCCCGGAGATGAAGCACCCCGGCACGCCCAATCTCTACGACGGCAGCAAGCCGGTGGCCCAGGGTGGCCTGACCTTCCGTGCCCGCTTCGGCGTGGAACGCAATGGGGTCAACCTGCTCGCCGAGGGCTTCTACTCCAAGGGCTCTGAGATCAAGGACGGCTACCCCGAGTTCACCGACAAGCTGCTCAAGAAACTGGGCTGGTGGAACGATCTGACGCCGGAAGAACAGCAGGCGGCCGAGGGCCGGAACTGGAAGACGGATCTCTCCGGTGGCATCCAGCGGGTGGCGATCAAGCATGGTTGTGCACCCTTCGGCAACGCCAAGGCAAGGGCTCTGGTATGGACCTTCCCCGACCCGGTGCCGATCCACCGCGAACCCCTGTATACCAGTCGACGCGATCTGGTGGCCAAGTATCCGACCTACGAGGACCGCAAGTCCTTCTGGCGGCTGCCGACCCGCTACAGTTCGATCCAGGCCACCGACTATTCCAAGGACTTCCCGATCGTCCTCACCTCCGGACGTCTGGTGGAGTACGAGGGCGGTGGGGACGAGTCCCGTTCCAACCCCTGGCTGGCCGAGCTGCAGCAGCACATGTTCGCCGAGATTAACCCACGCGATGCCAATAACGCGGGGGTGCGTGACGGCGACACCATCTGGATTGAGACCCCGGAAGGCAAGGTCCAGGTGCAGGCCATGGTGACCCGAAGGGTGGCTCCTGGGGTGGCCTTCATGCCCTTCCACTTCGGTGGGGTCTTCGAGGGGCGCAATCTGCGTGACAAGTATCCCGAGGGGGCCGACCCCTTTGTACTCGGCGAGGCGGCCAATACCGCCATGACCTACGGCTACGACTCGGTGACCCAGATGCAGGAAACCAAGTGCAGCCTGTGCCGTATCCAGAAGGCCTGAGGAGAGACTGACCATGGCAAGAATGAAATTCTACTGTGACGCCGAGCGGTGCATCGAGTGCAATGGCTGCGTGACCGCCTGCAAGAACGAGAACGAGGTCCCCTGGGGGGTCAATCGTCGTCGGGTGGTGACCATAAAGGACGGCGAACGCGGCGAGCGCTCGCTTTCGGTGGCGTGCATGCATTGTTCGGACGCCCCCTGTGCGGCGGTCTGCCCGGTGGATTGCTTCTATACCACCAAGGATGGTGTGGTGCTGCACGACAAGGACATCTGCATCGGCTGTGGCTACTGCTTCTATGCCTGCCCCTTCGGCGCCCCCCAGTTCCCCGAGGACGGCGCCTTCGCCACCCGCGGCAAGATGGACAAGTGCACCTTCTGTGCCGGGGGGCCGGAGGAGACCGGCAGCGCCGAGGAGTTCCGCAAGTATGGCCGTAACCGCCTCGCCGAGGGCAAGCTGCCGCTGTGTGCCGAGATGTGTGCCACCAAGGCGCTACTGGCGGGCGATGCCAACGTCATCGCCGATATCTACCGCGAGCGGGTGATCAACCGTGCCGCCAGCTCCCTGGCCCATGGGGTCGAGCTGCAGCGGCAGAATCTCGGCGGCCGGCCGGCCGCAGGCAGGACGCGCAGCGACGAGGGATGAGGTCTGGGAGCACGAGGCAGAAATCAATGAAGCGCGGTTGTCTTTGGCTGCTGCTGATCCTCGGCCTGGGCATGCCGCTGGTGGCATTCTCCGCGGGGCCGCCTGGGGACAAGGTGCTCAATCCGGGTGCCGAGCTGTGGAAGGAGGTGCGTGGTCGCCAGCCGGCGCCCGCAACCACCCAGGTGCAGGGTCGCGATACGGCGGTACTCATCAATCCCTGGGGCGAACGTTTCCGCGACTACCGGCGCGACCGCTACATCCGTTATAGCGGTTATCTGCTGGCCGGGGTCGTTGGGCTCTTGTTGCTCTATCACCTGCTGCATGGCGGTCTTGAGGTGGCCGAGAGCGGCCGCAAGGTACTGCGCTTCGAGGCGACCGAGCGCATTGTCCATTGGTTGCTGGCCGTGGTCTTCCTGGCGCTTGCCGTCACCGGGGCGATCCTCGCCTTCGGTCGCTTCGTGATCCTGCCGTGGTTGGGGGGCGAGGCCTTTTCGGTCATCGCTGCCGTCAGCAAACAGGCCCACAACCTGTTGGGGCCCCTGTTCATCGTCGCACTGCTATGGTTCTTCGTACTCTTCGTCGGCCGCAATCTGCCCAAACTCGTCGACCTGCTCTGGCTGATTCGCGCGGGCGGCATGCTCGGAGGAGGACACCCGCCGGCCGGCTTCTTCAATGGGGGCGAAAAGATCTGGTTCTGGATCCTGGCGGTCGGCGGTGCGGTGGTCTCGGCCTCGGGTATCGTGCTCGATTTCCCCTCACTGGTGGAGGGTCGTGACCCATTGGTACTCGCATTGGTGGTGCACGGGGCGGCAGCAGTGATCCTCATCGCCGCCTCGTTCGGCCATATGTACCTCGGCACCGTGGGGGTGAAGGGTTCTCTCCAGGGCATGATCACCGGCCTGGTGGACGAGGCCTGGGCGCGCACCCATCATGCGCTTTGGTACGAGCAGCTCAAGGGGAAGAAAAAAGCGGTCGAAAGGAACGCCGGTGAATGAGCACCGTCTCGTTGCACCTGTTTTGACTCCCCCTCCCAGAGCCCCCGTCGCTCCGCTCTTCCCCGCCAGGGGGGGAGATGACAAG
>RFHJ01000167.1 GCA_003696905.1 Gammaproteobacteria bacterium
CTTCGGCAGCAGCCAGGCCACCAGGATGAGAAACACCAGCAATGCGGCGAGAAAGAAATAGGGATGATTGAGTGACGCCCAGAGCCCTCCGATGACCGCAAGGTCCTCGGCGATGGAGGCGGTCCAGTTGGTTACCGGCTCGGGGGAGGTGTTGATCAGGACCCGGGTCCCTGCCTTGGTCGCGTGGCTGGTAGCCGACAGGGCCCCGCCCAGGAGCAGGGCGACCAGTTCGGCGGCCGGTCCCACATCCAGCCCCTCTGCCGCACCCGCCGCCATGATCGCGCCGGCCGGAATCCGGATGAAGGTGTGGATGGCGTCCCAGCCGGTGTCCACGCCCGGCGTCTTGTCGGCAAAGAATTCCACGCAGTACATCAGTCCCGCGGCGAACATCACGCCGGGATCGGTGAGGACCTCCAGGGCCGGCGGCAGGTCCACCTGGCCGGTGCTTCCCATCCAGCCCAGGACGAGTATGGTGGCATACAGATTGATTCCCGACGCCCAGGCGGTGCCCATCATCAGGGCGATGGTCTGCACGGCTTCCATGGTTTTAACTCCTTGATTTGTCGTGTGCCCTTGGCTTTGACTCCGCGTCGCTCCCGGAAGTTCGGGATTGCGGCGACTTGTCCACGAAGGCCATCGCCAGGGTGTGGTACAGGGGGCGCGGATTCACCAGGTGCGATGCCCCGTAGGCCAGAAAGGAGGTCGCCAGCAGCGGTAGCAGCATGTTGCGTTCCGCAGTCATCTCCATGACGATCACGAAGGCGGTCAAGGGAGATTGCACCACGCCACAGAAATAGCCCAGCATGCCCAGCAGGATCATCACCGACAGCGGCGCCACCGGCAGCCAGTGGCCGAGATCCGCGCCCACTCCTGCGCCCGTTGCAAGAGAGGGGGCGAAGATGCCCCCCGGAATGCCGGTCAGATAGGAGGCGAGCGTGGCGAGAAACTTCGCCGGACTGTACCAGGGATCGTATTCGGCGGTGCCTGCGAGGATGGCCTTTGCCTCGGCATAGCCGGTACCACTGGCGCTGTAGTCGGACAGCCAGGCGATACAGGCCAGGGCCAGCCCGAAGAAAAAGGCGAGACGCAGCGGGAAGCGGCGGGCGAAAGGTGCCAGCCGCTGGCTGCCGGTCACCAGCAGGGCACCGAACAGTCCGCCGGCAAGACCGCCGCCGATGCCGCAGACCAGCACCGCGAGCCAGACATCCAGCGTCGGCGCAGGCGCCGGTTCCACCACCCCGAAATAGTGATAGGGCCCCAGAATCGCCAGTGCGGTGACCCCTGCCAGAACCACCGCCACCGTGACGATGCCGCTGGTACGATTCTCGAAACTGCGGCTCATCTCCTCGATGGCGAACATGATGCCGGCCAGCGGGGTGTTGAAGGCCGCGGCCACGCCGGCCGCACCACCGGCCAGGATCAGGCCGCGTTCCATGTAATGGGGTGGGAAGCGGACCAGCCTGCCCAGGCTGAACATGATGGAGGCGCCGATGTGCACCGAGGGGCCCTCGCGACCGATGGAACCGCCGCCCAGCAGGCCCAGCAGCACCAGGATGAACTTGCCGATGGCGATGCGCAGGGAAAGGATGGCGGCCTTGCCCGGTATCCGCAGCGCCGCGATGGCCTGGGGGATGCCGCTTCCCTGGGAGCCAGGGAACCAGCGCAGGGTCAGCCAGGCGATCAGGGTCATGGCGACAGGCGTCACGACAAGGGGCGCCAGCGGATAGGCCTGGGCCAGCGCAAGGAATGCCGCATTGGCGTGCTCTGCAAGCCTGGCGAGCAGGGCGCAGACCAGACCGATCAGGATGGCCCCTGTCCAGAACACCAGGCGAACCTTCCACGCCCTGGGAGAGAGAAACTTGCGTCTGGATCGGCGAAGATGACGTCGCATGGATATCGTTCCCCAAAAACGGACGCCATGGTAACCGATCGCATTGGTTGATCGCGCGTCGTCGCCGCGCAGGCGGTAGAATGGCGCGCCTGCAGAAACACGAGAGATTGGCGAACGAAATGGTCAAGGTTGGAATCGTCGGCGGTACCGGCTATACGGGCGTGGAGTTGTTGCGTCTGTTGGCAACTCACCCGGGGGTCGAGTTGCGCGCCATCACCTCCCGTTCCGAGGCGGGGCGTCCGGTGAGCGAGTTGTTCGAAAGCCTGCGAGGGCATGTGGACCTGGTGTTCAGCGAGCCTGAACCGGAACGCCTGGCCGAATGTGACCTGGTCTTCTTCGCGACCCCCAATGGGACTGCCATGAAGATGGTGCCGCAGCTGCTGGAGGCCGGGGTACGGGTAATCGATCTGGCGGCCGATTTCCGTCTGCGCGATCCCGCCGTCTGGGAACAATGGTACGGCATGCCCCATGCCTGTCCCGAGCTGCTGGAGGAGGCGGTCTATGGTCTGCCAGAGCTGAACCGGGAGCAGATCCGGACCGCCCGGCTGGTGGCCAACCCCGGCTGCTACCCCACCGCCAGTGCCCTCGGTCTGCTGCCGCTGGTGGAGGCCGGGGCGGTAGATACCAGCGCGCTACTGGCGGATTGCAAGTCGGGAGTCAGCGGGGCAGGCAGGGGTGCCAATGCCGCCATGCTGATGGGTGAGGTGGGCGAGAGTTTCAAGGCCTACGCGGTGCCGGGTCACCGGCATCTGCCCGAGATCCGGCAGACCCTGGAGTGGGTGAGCGAAACCCCCATCGGTCTCACCTTCGTGCCCCATCTGGTGCCCATGGTCCGCGGCATTCATGCCACCCTCTATGGCCGGCTGAACGGAGATCTGGACCTGCAGGCCCTGTACGAGCGTCGTTACCAGGACGAACCCTTCGTGGACGTGATGCCAGAGGGTTCTCACCCCGAGACCCGCAGCGTGCGGGGCGTGAACCACTGCCGTATTGCGGTCCATCGGCCCCAGGGGGGCGACATGGTGGTCGTCCTGTCGGTGATCGACAACCTCACCAAGGGCGCCGCGGGCCAGGCGATCCAGAACATGAACCTGATGTTCGACCTGGCCGAGACCACCGGGCTGGAGCAGGTGGCGCTGTCGCCCTGAACCGGAAGGCCCCGAATGCCGCGGAAGCAGTTCAAGACACCGAAGATCGTTACCCCTGGCCGTAGGCCGGTCTGGCCCTGGTTGGCGATTCTTGTCGTGGTAGGGGGCGCATGGCTGGCCTACGACTATGGGCGTCGCAGCGCGGGCTACTATGCGGCGGCATCGACCCAGAGGATCCAGGCACTCGAGGCGCGTATCTCCACCCTGGAGGGCGAGTGCCAGGAACAGCGTGAGCTCGCCGCCCGCTACCAGCGGGCGAGTCAGATCGATCGGGCTGCGGCCCAGGCGGTACAGGAGAGTCTGAAGTCGCTCGAGGCAGAGCGCGCCGAGTTGCAGCAAAAGGTGGTGATGCTCAACAGTCTGCTCTCGGGGAAGGTGAGCGGGTTGGAGGTGACCGAGATCAAGGTGGGGCGCCAGGGTGAACCCGCTACCTATGCGTTGGAGTTCTCGATCAGCAAACGCGGCAAGGGGGAAGAGCGGGTCACAGGGCGACTCGAGTTGCAGGTGATTGGGCGCCGAGATGGCAAGAAGACGGTATTGAAGGAAAAGCAACTGGGGCTCAAACAGCCTTTCAAGATGGGGTTCAAGCACTTTCAACGTTTTCAGGGCGTCGTGCGGTTTCCCAAGGACTTCACGCCCGAGCAGATCCTGATCAAGGGCCTGCCCGCCGGCAAGAAGTTCAAGAAGTTCGAGAAACGCGTCGCATGGTCGGCGGCGCTGGGCTGACCTGTTTTCGCCAGGAGAGGAGCAATGGCAAGAAAACGTTTCAAGACACCCAAGGTGTCCACGGTGATCGGCAAGGAGACGGAGATAACCGGCGATATCGCCTTCTCGGGCGGTCTGCATCTCGATGGCAAGGTGGTCGGTAACGTGACCGGTGTCGAGGAGGGGGGATCTTCCCTGACGGTGAGCGAACAGGGCGCGATCGAGGGTGATGTCCGTGTCGACGTGCTCATCCTGAACGGCACCGTGATCGGGGACGTGTACGCGAGCGAACGGGTGGAACTGGCTTCGCAGGCCAGGGTGACTGGCACGGTCTACTATCACCTCCTGGAGATGGCCATGGGGGCGGAAGTCAATGGCCAGCTGGTTCATACCGAGGAGAAGGAGACGCGCATGCTGGGTTATGACGGGGAGGATGGCGGAAACGGGGAGCCGCAGAGTGAGGGGTAGCCGCCGGAAGGCCGCGAGGCCGCCGCAACAGATGGGCAACAAATCCCCAGAGAGCCGATTGTTGACCAAACTGGTCGGAATAAGCATACTCCACCCGTATGAAAACGGGTCCCGGTGGCCTGCAACTGGACAGGAATCTTTGTCATGAGTGAAGCAGCACAACAGTCTGAAGCCCCACTGGTCTTTACCTCGGCCGCCGCCAAGAAGGTTGCCGATCTGATTGCAGAGGAAGGGAATCCGGACCTCATGTTGCGCATCTATGTGCAGGGTGGTGGCTGTTCGGGATTTCAATACGGGTTCACTTTCGACGAGAATATCAATGAGGGGGACGAGGTGGTGGAGACCGACGGCGTCAAGCTGCTGATCGATCCCATGAGTGTGCAGTACCTGATGGGCGCCGAGGTGGACTACACCGAGGGTCTGCAGGGTGCCCAGTTCGTCATCCGGAACCCCAATGCGACCACTACCTGTGGTTGCGGATCTTCGTTCTCGGTCTGAGGTCTGCCACAAGCCGGGTCTGGCATGGGGCCCTGATCGGCTTGCCGATCAGGGCCTCGTCGTCTCAGGCGGGATAGATGGCGCCGAGGATACGCGGTCCGCGTGCCCCGGTCACCTCGGGAAGGTTGCCCGGAAGGCCCACGAGGGTACGTTGTGCCAGCCAGGCGAAGGCGGCTGCCTCCACCCACTCGGGATCCATACCGAGGGCGGCGGTGGAACGGACCTGGCGCTGGAGGGCCTCCTCCAGCATCGCCATCAAGACGGGATTGTGCGCCCCGCCCCCGCAGACCAGTACCTCTTTGCTGCCGGGCAGGGCCTGTTCAATCGCCCGAGCGATGCTCTGGGCGGTGAGTGCGCTCAGGGTCGCCTGGACGTCGGCGGCCGCGGGAGGCGGCTTCGGTAGCTGCCGCTTCAGCCAATCGGGCGAGAAGTAGTCGGTACCGGTGCTCTTGGGCGGTGGCGCGGAGAAGTAGGGGTCTGCAAGCAGACGGGAAAGCAGCGCCTCATCAGGGCGACCGGCGGCGGCAAACCGGCCCGCGCGGTCGTACGGTTCCCCCAGCTGTTCCCTTGCCCAGGCGTCCATGAGGCAGTTGCCCGGCCCGCTGTCGAACCCGGTCACGGGCTGCGCCGGGTCCGCGGGGAGCAGGGTCACATTGGCGATGCCACCCACATTGACGACCGCCCGATCGCATTCGGTGCTTCGAAATATTGC
>RFHJ01000017.1 GCA_003696905.1 Gammaproteobacteria bacterium
ACGGCGGCATCCCTGCCGCCGACGTTTTTCGCGCAGACACCCGCTCCACTTTTCAAAAGGTTACGAAGATAGATGACGGGGTCCTACATCGGAGGGGCATCCACCTTGCCCGAAATGGCAGCTAGCCCGGATATTTCACCGGAATCCGGAATTTTCCCGGAGAGATTTTTGTCTGGATCGTTCGAATCGACAAAAGTCGATGTAATTCATCGGCTTGCAGGCGATTCGGGCGAGTCCGGGCGAAAAGATCCCGGGAAAAACCGGATAGCGTTGTGGTGACAAAGTGTAACCCGGACAATATGTGTATAAGCATTTGTTTTTACAAACGAATCAGTGAAATTTTGAGCGGTCTGGTGAAATATCCGGACTAGCTTCAAAATCCATCGCTTACAGCGACTGATTTTGGCGGCTCAGGCCTGCGCCCCACGCGCCTCCCTGGCCTGCTCCAACATCTGGAATAACTCGTCCTTGAGCTTCAGGCGCAGCTTCTTGCGCTCCTCGAGGTATTCGTCGGAGGCGATCTCGACGTTTTCCTCGATGCGGCGCACCTCGTGCTCCACCTCGTGGTATTCGTCATAAAGGCGTCGGAACTCGGGATCGGACACCTTCAGCTCGTGGATCAGCTCGTGGAATTCCGGCAGTTCATGGATCAGGTCGTGCTTTTCACCCAGCATGGCGGCTCCGAGGAAGTTTTCTTCGATGTGTCATAGCATAAAGGACACAGGCCTTGTGCCCTTTGACGTTGGTCAGCCAATGCGCATCCTCTCGAGCCGTCTCCGAGAGACCTCGGCTTGGCATGGGACCGGGAGCAGACCACAATAGGGCCATGAGCCAGATCCGCCCGACCAATATCGTGCTGCACAGGCAATCCCACGAACTGGAGATCCAGTTCGAAGACGGCAAGGTATTCCACTACCCGGCGGAATTCCTGCGCGTCTACTCCCCTTCCGCAGAGGTACGGGGACACTGGGGGCAACAGGCGAAGCTGGAAGTGGACAAACAGGACGTGAATATCGTCGATCTGGTGCCGGTCGGCCAGTATGCGATCAAGATCGTGTTCGACGACGGCCACGATTCAGGGCTCTACGACTGGGACTATCTCTACGACCTCGGCCGCAAGCAGGCGCTCTACTGGACCAAATACCTGGAGAAGCTGCACGAGGCCGGGCACCAGCGTCGGCCACCAGCCCACCAATCCGGCCAAGGGTGAAGGCGGTGGCGGCCCACCGCTATCAGGCCAATCGATTGTAGTTGATATACATCGCCTCGTATTCGGCCTTGAGCGCCTCGTAGGCCTCGTTGGCCTGGAGCACCGCCACCTCCTGCTGACGCAGCTGGGCACGCAGACGACTGATTTCGTGCTTCTGCCGTTCCTGGATCTCCATCAGCGGCTTCATCCTCTCCTGCATCTCGGCAACGCGTTGCCGTGCTAGGCGGTTCTCATGTTCCAGCACCTCCAGATTGTGCTGGGCGACCCGGTTCCGCTCTTCCAGTTCATGGATGCGGCGGGCACTCTTCTCCAGAGAGGCCTTCTGCATGTCGATGATCTGCTGCAGCTCGGCCCGCTCGGCCAGGTCGTCGTCCATGCTGAGAATCTGCTGCATCAGACGCTCATTGGTTTCTTCCAGTACCCGGTACTGATTCTTGAGCTCGTCGTAGTCGGCGAGCTGTTTGCGCAATTCAGTGATCTGTCTGGACTGCCTTTCCAGCTGGTGGCGTGCCGCTTCCAACTCTTCGACAAGGGAGTGACCGAGTTCGGCGGCACTCATGCCACCATCCTGGCGGGAATGCCGGATGACATGGAGTGCCTTGCCCAGCAACTTGGTATGCTGGCGCAGCAGCGCTTCGCGTTCCCGATGAATCTTTTCTAGATCGGTCGGCATGGTGAAGGATACATCCTGGTACCGCCAACCCCCGATGGGCAGGCATTCTCTCGATCTGTAGCGACCGCGGTGCGAACAACTTGAATGCTCTACGGCAGCAGCATTGCTCCTCATGTGCCGAGCGAGTAGGCGAATCCGCCATCCTCCAGCAACGCCATCAGGGCGGCAAACGGGGCCTCGATCTCACTCGACGGTCCGCGATAGCCGAGCTCGACCCGACGGGGCTCGTCCAGCCGGGGCAGGCTGAACAGCTTGTGTTCGGGGAAACGCCGTTCCAGTGCCTCCATCAGTGGCATCAGATCGGTTTCGGTCACGCCCTGGACCCAGACCGAATGTTGCTGCTGCGGCGCCTGCCGGCTGTAGTGGTGATCCAGCACCCATTCGGCCATGGGATGGGCCATATCGGGGAAGCCCGGTAGGAAGTGGTGCTCACGGACGCTGAAACCCGGCATCCGGTTGACCGGGTTGGGAATCAGCTCGGCACCTTCCGGCAAGTCCGCCATGCGGATACGGTAGGGATAGGCGGCCTCACCGAAGCGTTCCTCGATGATCGAGGCGGCCTCGGGATGACGCACCAGCGGCACACCCGCGGCGGCGGCAGCGCAACTGCGCGTATAGTCATCCGGTGTGGCGCCGATACCGCCGCAACTGAAGACCGGGATGTCCTCGCCCATGGTGCGCCGTAATTCGGCGGTGAGATAGACCGGATCGTCCGGCAGGATGCGGAACCACGCCAGGCGGAATCCCCGCTCGCGCAGCATTCCCCCGATGCCCTCGAAATGGCGATCGCGCCGACGCCCCGCCAGCACCTCGTCGCCGATCACGATCAGCCCCATTGCCGTAGCCTCGTCATTCATCACCCTGCCTCTCCGATCGCGAAAAATGGACCTTTACCGCTGTTGTGAAGGCCGCCAACAACCGCGGATCCTGCAGCTGCCGGTCGTCGGCGAGGGGCAGCTGGGGGAATTGTGCCTGAACGAATGAGGCGAAGTGGCCCATGCCCAGCTCGTCCTCGCTGCCATCGTCCAGCAGCCGCGGTACCCCTGCCACACCACAGCTCGGTGACCGACTCTTGAGCACCACCCCATCACAGGACGCCAGCAGCGGCAGCTGCGCCTCGCCCCAGCCGGTGAGACGGTCGGTGACATCGAGGGCTGGATCCTCGACACCACGCACCCGCACCACCCCACCCTCCGCCATCAGCCGAATCGGCGGGCGTGGAACACCCAGACCAATCCCCACCTCGGGACAGAGGGGGTGGACCTCGGCGAAGCGCAATGCCTGCAGAAGCCCCTTGTCACAACGGTCGGTGCCGTCATAGCGCACCGGCTCGCCGGCAAGACAGGCACTGATGACGATGAGCGGTCGATTCTTCATGAGGCACAAGTATCTCAGGAAACCCTGATAAAAGCCGTCCTTGGCTTTATTCAGGGTACGCTGCGCCGCAAACGCGGTTTGCGACTGGCTTCAAAATCAATCGCTTGCAGCGATCGATTTTGGCGGCCCATCCCTGAGCCGCGGAAGGTCTGAATTTTTCAGACCTTCCTTCAAGATCATTCCCCCGCCGCCGATAAGGCGTTCATAACCCGACTTGAGCAGGTGATTAGCCATGATGTCATTCCGCAAACCCAGCCTTCTGCGACGTCTGTTCTTGTCCTTCGTGGGCCTGGGTCTCGCCATGGGCCTGATCTTTCCCTGGTTTGCGAGACTCTTCGTCAATGTCGAAGCCGGCATGCAACTGCCTTTTGTGATTGCCTGTCTGGTCGCCGGCAGCCTGATCGGCATCGGCAATTATCTGGTGACACGGCTGGTGTTGCTGCGCCGAATCGAGCGCATGTCCGAGGTGGCCGACGCCATCGCCAACAACGATATCTCTCACCATTGCAGCCTGGTCAGTCACGACACCATCGGCACCATCGTTCAGAGCTTCAACAACATGGCCGCCAATCTACGCGAGATGATCGGCCGAATCGGTGCCACCAGCGGCACGCTGGAACAAGCGGGCCAGCAGTTCTCGGGGGTGGCCGAACAATTCTGCAACGGCACGGAGAAACAGCTGAACGAGGCGCGGACCGCCCAGCAGGCCACCAATGACCTGGCCACGCTGGTCGATCAGGTGGCGGAGCTGGCATCGAAGGCGGCACAATCGACCACGCAGGTGGACGAACAGAGCACCCAAGGGGCACTGATCGCCAGCGAGGCGATCGGTTCCATCACCATGCTATCGCAGCGGGTGAACGAGGCGGCGCAAACCCTGGGCTCCCTGGAGACCGACAGCGAACAGATCGGCATGGTCCTGGAGGTCATCCGGGGGATCGCCGAGCAGACCAATCTGTTGGCCCTCAATGCCGCCATCGAGGCCGCCCGCGCCGGAGAACAGGGGCGCGGTTTTGCGGTCGTCGCCGACGAGGTCCGAACCCTGGCCAGCCGGACCCAGGCCTCCACCGAAGAGATCGAGCAGATGATCGGCAAGCTGCAGGCCACCTCCCGAGAGGCTGCCAGCGCCATGGACTCGGCACGTGACCAGGCTGGGACAACGGAACAGAACTTCGAACAGGCGGCGGAGCTGCTGGCAGAGATCTCGGGTGCCATCGGCCGGGTGAACGAGCTGAATCACGAAATCGCCGGGGCCACGACGATGCAGCATCAGCAGGTGGATCAGGTGAAACAGACCATTCACAACATCTGCGAAATCGCCACCGAATCGGCCACCGCCGCCGAGCAGGCACGCAACTCGGTGGTCGACCTGACCGGTGAGATCGAATCGCTGCGTTCACTGGTGAATCAGTTCAGGACCTGACCCTGAAACCCGTCCTACCGCTTGGCCCCTCGCGGCGCTCGTTCCAAGGACGAGCGAAAGGCCAGGCCGCCGAAAGACCCCGCCGTCGCCTCAGCGATGGTGCCGGCGGGCACCCACCCTCAGCCGGAGAGCGTTCAACCGGATGAAACCCTCGGCATCCTTCTGGTCGTAGGCGCCGGCATCGTCCTCGAAGGTGGCGATGGACTCGTCGAACAAACTGTCTGTCTCCGAGCGACGGCCGACCACGCTCACACTGCCCTTGTAGAGCTTGACCCGCACCTCGCCGTTGACCGTCTCCTGGGTCTGGTCGATCAGCGCCTGCAATGCCTCGCGCTCGGGGCTCCACCAGTA
>RFHJ01000018.1 GCA_003696905.1 Gammaproteobacteria bacterium
GCGCGGCTCAAGGGCATGGACCTGGCGCAGAATCGTCAGCTGGCCGAGACGGTCATCAAGTCACAGGCCGAACGGATTCGGGTGCTGTTCCAGGTCGGGGAGGAGCTGGCCGAAGGGGGCAGGGCGGGCGTCGTGGACGAGGCGCTCGCGCGCATGCACGAGGAACTGGATCGTGAACTGGAACGGCTGAGCGCCCTGCGCGAGGTCAATCCCAATGTGCGGGAGGACGAGATCGAGCAGCTGCAGGCGCGGCGCGAACTGCTGGAGATCCATCTCAAGGATACCCGGGTCCGCCTCGATGCGGTGCGGGTCATCGTGATGCGCTGACGCGCAAGGGCCGAATTCACCACAGAGGCCACAGAGATCACAGAGGGATTTGGGTTGTTGCCCGAATACTCGCAGGCTTGCAGGTCCGCGCCGGGGCTGGCGCCCCCACAGGCAAAAACGTTTCCAGCGGCCTGGTTTTGGTGCGGTTCGCATTGCTCACCGCACCCTACTATGGGAGTGAGGTAGGATGCGGTGAGGTATGAACCGCATCGATGATCTTGGTTTGGCCCTCAGTGACACTCCTTGAAGATCAACGCATTGCAGGTCTTGCAGATCTCGTGGTCCAGGAATCGGGTATAGATGGTATGGAAGGCCTGGCCCTTGTTGTCGAAGAAGTGGTCGTGGCCGATGTGGCGGATGAAATGGGCCTTCGCGGCCGCTTCGTACACTGCCGGTTTCAGTCCGACGAAATACAGTCCGCCGCCCAGCTTGCGCAGTTTCTCGTTCTCGGCGATCAGTGCCTCGAAGCCCGCGAGGTCGATGAAATTGATGCCGCTGCCCACGATCAGGATGTGATAGATCCGCTGGTTCTCCACGATCGATGAGAGCCGGTTGAGGACATGGTTGACCGAGCCGAAATAGATCGACATGTCCACCCGGATGATCTTCAGCTGCGGGCACTGCTTGACCGGTTTCTGATCGATGGGAATCAGCTTGCGGTGCGGGTCCCCTGGTTCGCCATCCAATGAGAGGGTGGGAATCGCCGGCGTGGAGGTCTTGGCGAGAAAGAACACCAGCGACAGCAGCACGCCCAGATAGATGGCGAACTCCAGTTCCAGGAACAGGGTGGCGAAGAAGGTGGTCAGCAGCACCGCCGCCTCCGATGGGGTGAAGGTGAGCGCCTCCTTGATGTGGTGGAAGTCGATCAGATTGTAGGCCACCAGCAGAATCACGCCCCCCATGGCGGCGATCGGCAGATAGGCGGTCAATGGGGCGATCAGCAGCACGATGCCGGCCAGGATGACCGCGGCGAACAGGGCAGACATGGGTGTACGCGCACCCGCTGCGTAGTTGATGCCGGAGCGGGTAAAGGAACCCGAACCGGCATAGGCCGAGAAGAAGCTGCCGACCATGTTGGACAGGCCCTGACCGATGAATTCCTGGTTGGCATCGATGCGCTGGCCCGACTTGGTGGCCACTGCCCGGCTGATGGAGACTGCCTCGATCAGGCCCAGCAGGGCCACGGCGAAGGCCTGGGGTGCCAGATTGCGGATGGTCTCGAGGGAGAAGTCCGGGCTGGAAAGTGGCGGCAGGTGGGCCGGAATCTCACCGACCAGCGGGATATTGGGGTCATATTTGCCGAGCACCAGCGCGAGCAGACTGCCTACCACCATGCCGATCAGCAGATTGGGCAGCTTGGGCAGGTATTTCTTGGATAGCAGCGAGACGATCAGGGTCACCAGGGCGATGGCCAGCAGGTTGAAGTTCAACTTGTCCAAGTGGGTAAAGATATCGGCCCAGGTGTGGAGAAAGGACTCACCCTTGGGGATGTGGATTCCAGTGATGTGCTTCATCTGGCTCGTGGCGATCAGAATGGCCGCTCCCGCGGTGAAGCCGATCACCACCGTATGCGAGACGAAGTTGACCAGCGAACCCAGGCGCGCGACCCCGAAGGCGAACTGGTATACGCCAGCCAGGAAGGTGAGCGTCAGTGCCAGGTTGATGAACTCCGGCGAGCCCGGCTCGGCGTGCTGACTCAGGGCCGAGAACACCACGATGGAGATGGCCGTGGTGGGGCCTGAGATCAAGTGATAGGAGGAACCGAACAGGGCCGCGATAATGGGTGTCACCATGGCGGTATAGAGACCATATTCCGGCGGCAGGCCGGCAATGGTGGCGAAGGCCACGCCCTGAGGCAGCACGATCACCGCGCCGGTCAGGCCAGCGAAGAAATCGGCCCGTAGGGTCTCCTTGTTGACCAGACGCATCCAGCGCAGGAAGGGGAAGAACAGGACGAGCTTGTTCATCAAGGGCATGATGGCCGGATCCTCGGTAGGCAGCTTTGGTCGTGTCTCCCTGACGGCGGATGGCATGGCACACCTCCGTCGGGCGGTCCGGTGGTTGTGGTATGGCAGCCCCCACCACGTGGACTGCAGGCTGAATGCAAGAACCTGCAAAAGGCAGGTATATTAGGGGACTCTTATCGGCCGTTCAAGATCCTGCATTCCAGAAGCAGGACGGCGTCATCTAAATTCGTAACTTATTTGAAAAGGGGAGCGGCCAGCGATATTCCCAGGGCGAGATCCGTTGCGGAACCTCATTCCGCATAGGGTGCCTTGTAGACCTGGGTGCGGAATACCTTGAAACGGGCACCGTTCTTCCAGGCGTTCTCGGGCAGGCCTGCCTTGCGCGCGAGATGACTCAGGGTCTGTTCGCGGGTCCAGCCAAACTCCTTTGCGACCTCGGGGAGGAACACGGCGGAACGGCCGTTCTTCTCGAGAACGATGCCGTCCTCCCCGACCCGGAAGTCGTGGTAGGAGTCGATTGGCCGTAGTGGCGTGAGCACGCTGATCTCGATCTCCAGACCATTCAGTTCCTCGGGCCTCAGTGGGGGGAAACGCCAGTCGTCGCGCGCGGCGTGGATACCGTTCTCCGCCATCGCCTCAACCAGTGGCTTGCGCGGCTCGATGTAACCGATACAACCGCGCAGCCGACCATGCTCGGTCAGCGTGACGAAGACCCCGGCAGGGCGTTGGAGGTGCTCCGGTACCTGTTCGAGAAGGCCTTGCAGGCGTTTTCTCGCCTGTTCGTCTCCCGGGCGTGCAGCGACTGTCACCGCGGCCGTAGCGATACGGTGCAGCAGGCGCATGTCCGAATCGCTCAGGTGTGGTGCCGGGTCGGGCCGCGGATCGTCCCCCGACCGGGTGTCGCGGAACAGGATGGACAGATAACTCACCGAGGTGCGGTAGTCGCCGGTGATGCGTCCGGAGGTATCCCGTTTCAGCAGCGTGCCTTCGATCTCCGGGCGGTCCTCGATGAGCTCCAGCAGGATGGCGATGGGGTGCAGGCCGCAGATGGTGATCCCGGTCTGCTCCCAGTAGCGCAGCAGGCCTTCCCGATCGTGGGCGAGGATGGCAGCCAGCGCCCCCTGGTCCAGTTGCTCCAGGCGTTCGGGGGTGCGTTCATCGAAGGGGAAGGGCCGGTAGCGATAACGCGGACCATAGTGGGTGAAGTCGCTGGAGACCACCAGCAGGGTGCGATCGTCGAGCAGCGGTTTCAGCAACGCCGCCGCGGCAGGATAGTCCTGCGCTTCCATTCGGCCCACCAGGATCGGCACCAGCTTCCAGCCCGGACGCAGGGCCCGTTGCAGGAAGGGCAACTGCATCTCGATGCTGTGCTCTTCCCGGTGGGCCTCGGCATGGGTGCCCACCAGCGGGGAGCGGCGCAGGGCCGCAATTGCCTCTGCATCGAGCGGGATGTCGCCCAGGGGCGTGCGGTAGGCGCTGACCGGGGCGATGGAGAGGCCGTGGAAGCCGCCACTGTGGGCCGGTCCCAGCACCACCACGCGCCGGAAGGACTGCCCCTGTACCCGACGAAAGCCCTGGGCCGCCACTTCGCCACTGAAGACATAGCCCGCATGGGGCGAGATCAGGGCGAACACGCGTCCCTTGGTCTCGCCGGGCGGTGCTGCCCGGTCGAGCAAGTCGTCGATGTAGGCGGCCAGGCGCTGCGGATCGGCGGGGTACCAGGAGCCGGCGACCGCGGGTGGGCGGACCGGCGCCGTCGTCCTGGCGAATGCCCCCCACGGCAGCAGCAGACACAGCAGACCCAGCAGCGGAATCGCTCGTTGCGGTTTCTTCACCGGATGTGGCGTCCTTTGCGGTAGTAGGCGGCCTCGCGGCCGGAAAGGCGTCTGCGCGGGTCGATCATGCGGGGCCACCAGGGCAGCAGGGCACCGAGGGCACCCAGCACGCCGAGGAATCCGCGCCGGGTACAGCCGAGAGATGAGGGTTCCTTCTTCATTGCCAGACTCCGGGAATGGGTTCCTTGCAGAGGGGGCAACGTCCATCCGGCGTGAGATGGTATTCGTCCACGTGGAAGCCGGTGCGCTTGATCAGCAGGGTGCCGTCGCGCGGGCAATAGGTGTTGGCGTATCTGTGCCCCATCACATTGCCTATATAGACATAGTTCAGACCTGCGTCACGCGCCTCCCGGTGGGCCTTCTCGAGGGTCTCCACGGGGGTCGGCGGCAGGTTCCGCATTCGGTACATGGGGTAGAACTGGCTGAAATGCAATGGGGTGTCCGGGCCCAGATTGGTCACTATCCACTTGGCCATGCGCCGGATCATGGCCAGATCGTCGTTGAGGGTCGGGATGACCAGGTTGGTCACCTCGAGCCAGATACCTTCTTCGCGCTGGGTCACCAGTGCGTCCAGCACCGGTTTCAGGGTGGCGCTGTTGACCCGCTCGTAGAAACCCTCGTCGAAGGCCTTCAGGTCGGTGTTGCTGGCGTCGAGCACCCGACACAACTGCTGCAACGGCCTGCGATTGATGTAGCCGGCGGTGACGAATACATTGCTCAGCCCGGCCTGGTGGGCGCGCTCCGCCGTGTCGTAGACGTATTCGTAGAACACGATGGGATCGGAATAGGTGTAGGCGACCGACTGGCAGTGTTCCTGCCGCGCTGCGCGTACCACTTCATCCGGCTCGAGGTGCAGCAGGACCTCCATTTCGTCGCCACCGTGCTGCGAGAGTTGCCAGTTCTGACAGTTGAGGCAATGCAGGTTGCACCCGGCGGTCGCAACGGAGAAGGCCAGGGTAGTGGGCCGGAAATGGTTCAGGGGTTTCTTCTCGATGGGATCGATATGTATCGCCGAGGGTCGCCCATAGGTGGTCGCCACCAGGCGGCCGTCCCGGTTCACCCGGATACGGCAGTCGCCGGCCGCGCCCTCCGGAATGACGCAGCCGCGGGGACAGAGTTCACAGGTGACGTCGGTCATGTCTCCCCTCCTGTAGAGCCCCTTGGACAGGGTGAGCAGTGAATCGCATCGATGTTCTCTCCCGCGGTTCGCGAAGCCCACCGCACGCCACGCCCTCCTATTTCGACCGCTGTGCCACGGAATGGTTTTCCTCTTCGGCCGCTTCTGTCCGGTGATACCAGCGCGCCTCCTGGGTGCTCAGCTGGCCGCTGTCCATCAAACGGCGTACCCTGGCGAAATCGATGACCCGGTAGCCGCCCCGGCTGCCCGCGCCCGGGCCGATCTCCAGGTAGCCGACGATCGAGCCGAGGGTCAATATGAGCAGCAGGATCGCCGGCCAGTCGTGGTGCAGCACGCGCCGCAGCCGCCACCAGCGTGAACCGGCGATCTTGGGATCGTGACGGTCAGTCGTGGTGGCTCTTGCGCACATGGGTATCGGTGCCGCTGAGGCAGCGGTTGCAACGGATACAGTCGACATCGAACTCGTGACGCACGCCCAGGTCGCAGCGTCTGAACTCGCGCGCGGGCGCCAGGTGTTGCAGCAGGGCCAGCTTGTTGCTCAACGCGAGGAAGGCGCCCATGGGGCACAGGTAGCGACACCAGAAGCGCACGTAGAAGAGGTTGCCGACCAGGACCAGGACCGTGATGACGGCCATCCACTGTTGCAGATGGCCGCGGCCGAACAGGTGTTGCATGGGGTCGAAGCTGGCCCAGAAGGCATCCCCGGACACGATCACTGCCGAGAGCATCAGCGCGAGCAGGAGAAACTTCACGAAGCGCAGGCGCAGACCAAGCGGGCGCTGCACATAGCGGCGCAGGCCAAGGCGGCGGCCGAGGCGAGAGACGAACTCCTGGACGGCCCCAAAGGGACAGAGATAGCCACACCAGAGCTGCCCGAACGACAGGCCGGTGAGCCCCACGAAGCCCAACAACAGCCAGTGCTGCGGGTTGTCGCGTAGCGAGGCGAGGTGGCCGAGCAGGACATTGATCAGATCGACCTCGGTGACCAGGCTGTTCAGCCAGAGTCCCAGCACGGCGATGTTGGTGGCCAGGAGGCCGAGGCGCGCGCGTTCGGATCCCGAGAGGTAGATGGGGATGCTGGCCAGCAGCAGGGCCAGAGTGGCGAGGAAGCGCGGCGTCCAAAGGGCGCTGCCGGCTGCCGCCGCGGGTGGTTCGGGGGCAAAGCGCTTTCCGAAGGCCCTGTGACCGGCGGCGGCCACGCTCCGGTTGATGGCCTCGAGTGCCGCCTTGCTGCTCACGGTGGCGCCGCTGATGGCGTCCACCCGCTGCAGGTTCAGGGGATGCTGCGACAGATCCATTCCCACCAGACCCTGCAGCCAGGTTCC
>RFHJ01000168.1 GCA_003696905.1 Gammaproteobacteria bacterium
AAAGGAAACAACCGATCGGCTTCTCCCTCGCGGGCTACCACCAGGGCGGGATCGTCGAGAACGACGCGGGTATGGCGTGATCCTTCCAGATAGAGGGGTTTCATTGCGACTTCTCCAGCCCATGATGGTTGGCAAAGCGCTTGGCCAAGGTCATCGCTGCCCGCCGCAGCGCCCGCCGAGCCGGCGGAATGCTCATCTCGTAGCCTTGGTAGAAATGCTCCCGGCCGCTCTTGGAGAGCAGACAGGCCTGGCCACTGCGGCGGAAGTGGCGCGGTGTGACGGTCTGGGTGCGGACCAGTTCCCAGCAAAGCCGGTCAACCCGCGGGCGCAGCGGTTCGATCAGGTCGGCCGCCAGGGACTCGCGGCCGTATTCGGGTCGATGATAGAACCCGAGATAGGGATCTAGTCCGGCGGCCCAAATCGCCTTTACCGCCTCACTATGAAGCAGGGTATAGCCGAGTGAAAGGAGGGCATTGAAAGGGTCTTTGGGTGGACGCCGGTTCCGGCCATGAAATCCGAACGCCGGTGGTACCACCGCAGCCAATCCGGCAAAGTACGCTTGGGCAGCGCTGCCCTCGATGCCAAGAAGGGCTGGGGCGGCAAGCTCTCCCTGAGCGTCGGCCAGCCGTGCTCTTGCCTGCCGTAGTGTGTCGATCGCTTTGCGCAGGCGTAGGCGGACGTCCGGCCGTGCTTCGACCACGGCCTCCAGAAGGCGTTGCTGCTGGCGTAGCTTCAGCCTCACCAGCCGGTGGCTCCAGCGGCGGCACCAACGAGGATCGTCGTAGGCGCGGGCCTGTCCCAGCCTGCGGCGGGCATCGTTGTGCAGGGGCCCGGTGAAACTACCCTGCAACCGGTGGAAACGGCCCGAAAGAATGCTCACCACGATGCCGGCATCACCCAAGTGACCGAGCACGCTGGTGTCGAGGGCTACTGTGCCACGGATCACGATACGGTCCAGTAGGTTCAGTGGCAGATTGGTGCGGCGGCCCGTTCGATCCCGCACTACGATGCTGGCCCCTTCGCGTTCCACTGCGGCGGTCTGGCGGTCTAGATACAAAGTAGCCATGGCCTTACCCCACGTAGAACCAATCCGGATCGGCCGGTGCTACCGCCTTGCCCAACACGCGAGCACACTGCACTGGATCGTGACGGATTACTAAGAAACGGTCTTTCTCGGGGACGATTAGATCGCGCATCTCTCGGACCAACCGCCAGTACTCGGCAGGTGTGAGATAGCATTCGAACACCGACTTCTGGCGGCCGCAGGCATAGCGCTTGAGTATCTTGAGGGCGCTACGCAGTCGCTTGGCGTCGGCAATGTCGTACGCGGCGATGTAGAGTCGTCGAGTGCTCATGGTGCTGACCTTCTCTTGCTTGGCTTCAGGTTACGCCCCCTCGCTTTTTCTGTCCGGCGTAGCAGGCTTGCCGCTATCAATGAATGGTGCGGCGATGTTCGGGCGCAGGACCTTCTTGATCGGCATCCCTCAGGGCCTGCAGGGTGTCGCAGACCCGCCGTGCGATGCGAAAGCTTGTTGCCACCAGCTCGTCGGGAGAAAGGGTTGAAAAAGCTGGGTTAGAGAGCAGGGCGTGGAGAATGCGATTGGCAACCTCCCAGAGAATCTCTGTTTGGGTCGGGTACATATCGGCGCTCCCTTAACGATGGCTGACATCTGGAATGAACTTCCGACATTGTCCGCATGGGGGTGGCCGGCAGGGCTTGCGGCAGGCTTGCGATGATTAGTCGTTGGACAGTCTTCGAATAAGCTGGAGGCAACCTAAGGATAGAGACCGACCGTATGACTCGCTATTCCAACGACTTTGACTGGGGGGAGCTCCTTGATGACCAAGGCGCCGAATATTGGGAGCATATTTGCTGGCCGGCTGATGCCTTGGTCGAAGACCACGATCTTGCCGAATACCAGGACGATTGGGACGAGCTGGATCATTATACGAACGGACCCGAGGAAGACACTGACGAGGAACAGGGGGATGAGGAGCTCACAGGCACCGCAGCCGTCCAATCGAGTCTTTCTTCCGAAGGCGACGAAGTGATGGCGGATTGGGTCGCATGGGAGCAGTGCGCGGAACGAGACGCTTCGATATCCACGTCGATCATCTGCGACGATCCGCGAGGGCGGCAGCACGAGATCTTGGCCTGGCTACAGACCTCCGAGCTGGCTCGTTCTTTTCGCTCTCGGGATGGCTTCTATATTCCGGGCGGATCGACGGTTGTACTGTTAAACGGGCGCGAACTCGATGCGATTTTGTGGCTGTTGTCCGAAGGATTTGTCAGCGGCGTTCGGATCGAGGGCTTCGAGGTGGCATACAGCGGCCCGGAATCTCCTTGGGGAGAGCGGCTCTCTTTCTTTCGTTACCGCGTAGAAGCCCCATTTTGAGCAAGGGGCAGGGGCGTTCCCGAGGCTTGGCTCTATCTGTCAAACGAGATCAGAAATCGATGCTTCATCTTGCTCTAACGCGACGAAATGGGGGTGCGCGGTGGGGCTTGTTCACGGTTGTTCTTCTACGGCAGCCAAGTGCCTGAGCAATCCAGCGCAGCGCCTTTGCGAAATCGCTGGCCATTATCCCCGTTAATCAGTACCCGACTCCGGTGGAATGCTCGAGGGTGGTGATGTGCCCGCCCCTCTGGAATCTTTATTAGGAAGCCGCTGGAGGGCAGGGCATCCCTTCCGTGGCCCGAATTACCTGATTCCGGGTGCTTCCTGTCGGCGAAATGTCTCCGATAGGGAAGACTCGGGCGATTCATTCAAGCGTGAGGCGGGCAACTACAGGGTAGTGGTCCGAACCGATATCCGGCCCGACTTCATTGTTGACAAGGTGCCATTGCCTTGAGACGAGGATGTGGTCGATGGGAATCCCAAAGATACCGCGGCCGACCGCAGGCCAAGTGGGTCGGAGGCCAGTGGCACGGACCAGCGTATTTGGCCGACCGGAGAATGCCGAAGACCAGGGCGTGGCATTCAAATCGCCACAGACGAGCGTTGGGATGGGGATTGGATCGATTTCGCTCGCGATGCCTGCCAGCAGGTCGTTGCGTTTGACCTGGTACTCGGGTGACAGGGGCGGCATCGGGTGGACTGCAATTAGCTGTAGGAGCATGCTCTCCCACGTCAGATGCAACCGAAGCCGTGGGGTGCCGACATCATCCGTTTGAATGGCGGTATCGGAGATGGGAAGCCGCGAGAGGACACCAATGCCGAAGGGATCGGCCTGTGGTATGAGCTTGCGATAGGGATAGTCGGCATAATTGGCCAATGCCGCAGCGAAACCGGGTGATAATTCCACGAGAACAACGACATCTGGTCGGGCCTGTGATAACCAGGCCAGCAAGGGCGCTGGATCGGCATTGTGGAAATCGAGGTTTGCACTGACGATGGTGAAGATCTGTGTGGAATGTGTGCTCTTTGGGGGTGTTGCCGAGGCGGTCAGCAGAGGTAACAGCGCCGAGGGCAGGAGCCAAAGCCGACGGGGCCTTTGCCTACCCAGTGCAAGCAGGGAGACAAGAGCGGCGACAGAGTAGGCCCATTGCCAATGCGAAGCGAGATCTAAGACCCAAACAAGGAAGTTGGCTTCATCTCTCCAGAGGGAGCATCCCAAAGGCAGAGCTAGCCCAAGGAGGGAAAATCCCAGTAGAAGTCCAGTTCGCGATGTTCGGAGAGTCAGGCTCTTCTTCTGGGCGCCTGTGAGATCCCGTGTGGCCATATTGATCGAAGTAAGAAACGGTTATTCGGGTCTGGAGAGCCGATCGACGCATTCCTCCAATATCGGTGCGTAAAGTTCCCGATTACTTGGACACGATTTTTCACAAAACACCCCGCCTCTGCGACCATTGCGTGGGCAGCGTGTCCTTCGCCATCCTGAATGGCTAGGCCTTCGATTTCAAATCGGTCGAAGGAAAAGCGACGCTTCAGGGTTAGAAGCCGCTTTCATCAACGGGCTGCCACTCGCGACCATGAGTGGCAGAATCGCTCAAAACGAGTGGCAAGAGGTATAACTATAGGTAAGGCAAAGAACAGTATACGGATTGCAAATCCGTGGACCTCGGTTCGACTCCGGGCTCGGCCTCCATCTCTTCTTACGATAATTCAAAAGGATGCATTAGCATCATATATCTTCCGTGCCGGTTACTGTCGTGCCTGACGGGAGGGCGGCCGGAGATGGTGCCCAGCCCTCCGGGCTGTCGGGATGGTGACCTCAGCTGCTTCGCTTGGGCATTACCAGCTGAGGGCAGGCCGCGGCGATCTCCTGATAGACCTGCCACGGATCCTTTTCGTAGCGCCGGGAGAAATGAAAGGGGATCAAGTACCGCACCCCGGCGGCGCTGGCTATCTCGCCGCAGGCGTGGGTGGTGAGGTGGCCGGTGCGCTGGGCCTGCGCGGCGTCCTGCTGCAGGAAGGTCGCTTCGCAGAAGAGGGTGTGGGCCCCTTTCGCCAGTGCCTGGATCTTTGCCCGGTTGTGGCGGGTGTCGGCGAAGTCGGTGGCATAGACCAGGCGGTTGCCAGGGGTCGTCAAGGTCAATTCCTCGGCCAGTCGGCGTGCCTTTTCGCTCGTGCCGTCGGGCAGCGGGATATCAGCCTGCATGTCGTCGGTCATGATCCGGGCCTTCAACAGGGTCAGCCAGGGGCCGGGCATGAGCCCGCGGGCCCGGAGGCGTTCCTTGTGCACCTTGATCTGCATGGCCGGTTCATAGGCGAAGGCCAGTACGGGTATGCCGTGGTCGAGTGTTGCCGCCCGTACCTGGAATCCGGCCTCTTGTCTTAGCAGCCCTGCCTCGACACTCTCATCGCCCATAAGCTCCACATCGGGCCGGCCGGCGCGGAGGTAGTAGGTGCGCAGTCGTTCGCCGTGCAATTCGGCCACGCTGAACCGCGGTCCCCGGTCGCCGATCCGATCCCACCGGATGCCGCCGATAAGCCCGGCGATGTGTTCGGCCAGGCCGGGTGGCCCGTACA
>RFHJ01000169.1 GCA_003696905.1 Gammaproteobacteria bacterium
CATTGGTACCACCGGTGGCGGCGGGGGAGCATAACCAACCGCCCAAGGGGACGGCGCGCCCCAGAAGCCCCCAGCGCCCGGTAGCGACGGTACCGCTTGGCCCCAGGCTGGGGGCGGAGGCAGTGCCACGGGCCGGGGCGGCATCACCAATGGCGGCGCAATCGGTCGCCAGGCGTACTGACGAGCAAATGCTGGCGCCGCCGCCTGCTGTCCACCCTCTCCCGTCACCCTTCGCATGGGCAGATGGTGCCGGACAGGGGCGCCACCCCAGGCACTCGGCATCGGCGCCGGGAAAGCGGCTGCAACCGGCCGAAACTGTGTCGGCATCACCCTCGGTGGCGGTGGCGGCGGTGGAACCCTCTTCTGCAGCGTTTCATTCGGCGAATCACTCGGTCGCCAAGCGGCAAATCCGGTGGCGTGGGCTGCCTGGAAAGGAACGAGAGTCATCAGGCAAGAGGTGCAAATATTGCGGATACAGCGCTTGAAATTCATCCCCAATTCTCGTTAAGTTATGGAATTTAAAAATATTATTCTGCCATGGCCGCCTCTGAGCCGGCGCACGGGGCAGTGCCTCGAACCAGCAAGCTGTGGCACTTGGCACCGCTCGGCGGCGAATGCGAGAGACGCTTGGGCACTACATGCAGTGTGCCATTGCCGGATGTCGTCGCTCGCCCATCAATAGGGCCACAAGGGCGGCACCAACAATGGCGAAGGAGCATACGGCAATTGCGGATACGGCGCCACGGGCAGTGGCAACTGCGGATAGAGCGGCGCCGGAATCGGTGGCGCTACCGTACCATATCCGTAGCCATAGGGAAGGCCCAGATAGGATGACCCCAGGGGCGGCGCCAGGGGAATCGGCGGTACGACCGGCGCTACGGAGTAGGGAATACCTCCCCATAACGGATAACCGGTGGCTGGCAAGCCGCCATAGGTGATCGGTGGACCCGATGGTGACGCGGTCAGGGGCGGTGCCGGGTCGCTCAAATGCCTGCGTTCGATGGGCCGAAACTGTGAATCGAGCCCATCGTCAGAACCTGCCTGGACCAGTTCGATGGTCTGTGCCCCTGTGTCTGTCGGCGGGGCGGCCAGTGACACGCTCGCAGTGGGAAAAGAAGGCGGCAGGAGGCGGATCACGCGTCTCGCAACGCTACGTGACCGACGCGGCATAAACCGTGTGGACTCCACCGGCCGAAACAGCTGGCCCACTGAGCCAGCACCAGGCGGATGTGCGCCACCCGCCCAGGCTACGCCAAAAAACAGGGTCAAAGCCATCGGGATGCCGACCGTACCGGCAAAGCGACAAGACCAACGCTGTCTCCTCGAAGGTTTCATGACCCAGACATCCGGCAACCGGTCGTGCCTCCTCGAAACGCCTCCCCAATCCACCCGTGCGCGACGGGTTAGCGATTGATCATTTGCTATCTTTTCCCCACCAACTATAGCCAGTATCGCCAATCAATGCTTGACCGAGGTATCCCCGCCGGGGCCAAGGGAAGTCTCGAGAGGATCGAGGTTCAGATAGGGATCGACACGCGGGAGATCAACCCAGGCCATCGTCGCTGAGGTTGTCGGGCGCCTTCAGTCGGATTCCACGCCGGGCCCGGCCATTCTCTTCCTTGGTGCTCGACGATGCCTCGGCACCCGCTGCGTTGGCGCCCTTCTTGGGTGTCGTCGCCTTGGCGGCCGGCCCCACCTTCTTCTTGGCAGCCCCTTTGCGGCTGGCCGTCTTTTTCGCCACCCGCTTCTTCGCCGTCTTTCTTGCCACCTTCTTCGCGGCCTTCTTCTTGGCGACCTTCGTCGTCGCACGCTTCACGGGCTCGGGTGCCTCTGCTGCGGGCGCAGCCTCCGACGCCGCCTGCGGCGCAGAGGCCTCATCGCTCGATGATGTTGTGGGCGGCGAAGGTTGCACCGGGGCAGCCGGTGCTTCCGCCACAGACGCGTTCTGTGGTGGCGCACCGGTGCCATCACCAGCGACAGCCGGGCTCTCCGACGCGAGCACGGTGCCGGGCGTGCCAGGGTTCGCTACCGCCGGCACAGCGTTCGCCCCCGACGCACCGCTCTTTGGCCTATCCGCCTCAGCACGCTTTCTGCGCCCGCCGAACCAGGAGAGGATGCCGCCGAAGAGGCCCACGACGGCGAAAATACCGCTCATCAGGCCACCCCAGGCACGCAGCCAGAGCGGCGCCTCCGCCACCTGCGGACCACAGTGACAGGGATGGGTCTGTTCCGGCAGCAAGCCCTTGGCGGCACAGTCCACCTTCGCCACCTCGCACAGCGACTCGGCGGCATTGGCACACCCCAACGGAATGACGATCAGGGTCAGGATGGTGGAGACCAGCACGCCAGATGCCAGTGAAATGGCCATCCCCTGGAAGATGGGGTCGAAGAAGATCACCGAGGAACCGCCGACCAGCGCCAGGGCAGTGATGAGGATTGGCCGGGTCCGCACCTTACAGGCCCCGATCACCGCCTCGACGACCCCCACACCCTCGCGTAGCTTGTGCACCGAGAAATCGACCAGAAGAATGGAGTTACGCACGATGATTCCCGCCAGTGCGATCCAGCCGATCATCGAGGTGGCGGTGAACTCGCCGCCCCACCCCATCTGGAAGAACAGCATGTGGGCTGGAATGATACCCAGCAGGGTCAAGGGGATGGGCGCCATGATCAGTGCGGGCACCCGGAAGTTGCCGAATTCCCACACCACCAGAATGTAGATGAACACGAGCGCCGCGATGAAGGCCAGTCCCATGTCGCGGAAGGTTTCGTAGGTAACGGTCCATTCCCCGGCCCACTCGACGCCGGAGTGTTTGTCCGTTGGCGGCGGACCCGTCCAGTAGAAATGATCGCACAGGCGCACCCCGTCCGGGGTTTCACAACCGACCTCCTGGAGCTTGTCCATCACCTCGAACATGCCATAGATGGGCGCCGCCAGCCTGCCGCCCACATCGGCCACCACATACTCTACCGGTCGCAAATCCTTGTGGTAGGCAATCGGAGATTCCTGACGCCGCTCGAAGGTCCCCAGTTCGCGCAGTGGAACGGCCTTGCCATCGGCGGTCGGTACCAGGATGTCACCCAGACGAGACACATTGGAGCGCTCCGCCAGCGGAATCTGAATCACGATGGCAATGGGTTCGTGACCGGCCCGCTGCTTCACGTCACCCAGCGTCACTCCCCCAAGGGCCATGGCCAGTTCCCGGTTGATCGCCTCCACCGTGATGCCCCGCCGTTGGGCCTTCTCGTAATCGATCTCGAAGTGCCAATAGTCGTAGGGGTCCCGCATGTAGTTGTCGACATCCACCAGGTTTTCTGTCTGGCGGAAGATATCGGTGAGCATGGCCGCCACCTTGCGACGGGTGTCCGGGTCGGGGCCGTGCACCTCCGCCACCACCGATTCGAGCACCGGCGGGCCGGGCGGCATCTCCACCACTGCAAAGGTCGCACCACTGCCCTCCACGATCTCCTTCACCATTTCGCGCGCCGCCACTGCAATCTCGTGACTGGTTCGCTCGCGCTCGTGCTTGTCGAGAAGGTTGACCTGCACCTCCGCCTGCCACGGCTGGTTGCGCAGGTAGTAATGGCGGACCATGCCATTGAAATCGAAGGGACGCGCCGTGCCCACGTAGATCTGGGCATTGACCACCTCCGGCATTCGCCGCAGGCGGTCCGCGATACGATGGGCCATGTTGCTGGTGACCGCCAGCGCCGTGCCGTCAGGCATGTTCAGCACCACCGAGAATTCCGGCTTGTTGTCCAGCGGCAGCATCTTGACCGCCACCCACTTGAAATAGAAGAAACTGCAGGTGAAAAGGAAAACGCCCCACATGGCCAGGCGAAACAGCCGCGCCTTGCGCGGATCCTGAATCATGGGCGTCAGAATGGTGCGGTAGAGCCCATCGAGCCGCTCCGCCATCGCGTGTTCACGCTTCTCGGCCGACTCGAGGTACTTCATCTTGGGACGGAAGATGCCATGGTTGGCCAACCAGGGAGTGAACACGAAGGCTGCGAACAGCGACACCGCCATGGCGACCGAGCCCAATACCGGGATGGGCAGCATGTAGGGCCCCATCATGCCACTCACGAAACCCATCGGTAGCAACGCACCGATGACCGTACCGGTGGCCAGGATCGTCGGGTTGCCCACCTCACGCACCGCGTCCACCGCAATGGCCATGTCGGTACTCTCCGACTCCAGCCAGCGACGATAGATGTTCTCGATCACGACGATGGCGTCGTCCACCAGAATGCCGATGGAGAAGATCAAGGCGAACAACGACACCCGGTCGATAGTGAAATCCATCAGCCAGGCGCCAAAGATGGTGAATAACAGCACCACCGGTATGACCAGCAGTACCACGATGGCCGGCTTGAGCGCCCGGAAGGCCCCCCAGATGAGGAGGAACACGATGCCCGTGGCCACGAACAGCTTGAAGATCAGCTCGTTGACCTTGTCGTTGGCGGTCTTGCCGTAATCCCGGGTGATGGTGACGTTGACGTCGTTGGGAATCAGAATCCCCTTCAGGTCGTTCACCCGCGCGATGACTTCCTTCGCCACCTTGACCCCGTTGGTTCCCTTCTTCTTGGCGACCGCAATGGTCACCGCGGGCACCGCCACCGCCTTGTCCAGATCACCGCTGGCCGCCCCCGAATAGAAGGCGACCAGCTGCTTCGCATCCTCGGGGCCCTGACGCACATCGGCCACGTCGTGGACATAGACCGGCACGCCGTTATGGATACCCACCTGCAGGGATTTGATGTCTTCCACCGTTTTGAGGAAGGCCCCGGAAACCACGATCAGGTGTGACCCACCGGACTCCACATCGCCCATCTCCTGCTCGATATTGGCCCCTTTGATGGCGCCTGCCACCTGACTGAGGCTCAGGCCATAGCCGGCCAGGCGCTCCGGATAGACCTCGATGATCACCTGCTCGGCACGACCACCGACCACGAAGCTGTTGCCGGTCTCGGGGATCTCGTTGAGCTTCTGCAATACCGACTGAGCCAGGCGTCTGAGCTGGGAATCGTCCACATCCGGGATGCCGTCGCGGTTGTAATCCTTGTCGGACCAGAGGGTTACCGTGACCACTGGCACATCGTCGATCCCCTTGGCCTTCACCAGCGGCGGCATCACGCCCGGGGGGATCTTGTCCATGTTCGATGCGAGCTTGTCGTTGACCTTGACCAGCGAGGGGCCCATCTCCTCGCCGACCTTGAACTGAACGGTCACGATACCCTGGCCCCGCTCGGCCGCCGAGTAGACGTGTTTCACCCCCTTGATCTCGTACATGAGGCGTTCCAGGGGCTGCACGGCGAGCGAGACCACCTGGTCGACCTCGGCACCGGGGTACTTCACGAACAGGTCGATCATCGGGACCGAAATCTGGGGATCCTCCTGGCGTGGGGTGGCAACCAGTCCCAGGATCCCCAACCCCAGCATCGCGAGATAGAGCAGGGGCGCCAGTGGCGAGTCGATGAAAAAACGTGCGACCGAGCCCGCGATCCCCAGGCTGTGCTCCTCGGCTTCGACGCCGGCTTCCCAATCGGGCTTGGTATCCATCTCGCTCATGGTGTCACTTCACTCGAGGCAGTTATCGGCAAGCGGGCGCCGCTCAGTCTTCTTTGTTCGCTTCGTCTTCGCCAGCCGGCTCGGACTTGACCTCGTTAAGCAGGGTGGGCCCAGGGTGAACGAAGACGCGATCACCTTCGGCAATACCGGACAACACCTCGGTCATGCCATTCGGCAGACGACGTCCTTCGCGGATCATCCGCAGTTCGGGCTTGCCGTTGGCCCCCTGGACATAGACGACGGGCAGATTCCCCCGATAGAGAATGGCCGATGTCGGAATGACGGGCAGCTTCGCACTGGCGGCGGCCTGCGAGGTATCCGGAACCAGCACCTTGGCATACATCCCGGGTTTGGAGACCCCCTGCGGAATGTCGAACTTCACCTTCACGGTATGCCGTTGTGGATCGGCCATGGGAAAGATCTGGGCGACCCGTACATCGACCGGCTCGGGATGATCGTCGAAGGTGGCGGCCTTGCGCAGGATCAGCATGGGTTTCAGTCCCTTGGCGAGGCGTGCCGGCAGGTCCACCTCGATCTGCAGCCAGGTGACATCACCGAAATCCAGCAGCGGCTGACCGGGTTGGACGGTATCACCCTCCTCCACGTATTTGTGCAGAATCACACCGTCGAAGGGCGCCACGCTCTTGGTATCGCGCAGCTTGGCATCGATGGCCTGAATCTCGGATGCTGCCCGCAACATCGCGCTGCGCGCCTGTTCGATGCGAGTGGTGGAATCGTACAGATCGGCCGCCCGCTCGGCACCGCGATCCCTTTCGCCGAAGAAATCCTCCGCAGGCCGGGTGAACATCTGATCGAACAGGTTCGGAATTCCCATGCCACCCGGCGCCGCCTTGGTACGCGGCGACCAGAGCTCACGGGTGTACTGGACGCCCGCATTGCGCAGCTGCGCCTCGGCCGCGGTGTATTGCGCGTAGGCAGCGGCGCGCTTGGCCAGCAACTCGTCCTCGTCGAGCGCCACCAGCAGCGAGCCTTCCTTGAAGTAGTCACCCTCCACACCGGCCACATACTTCACCCGGCCCGGCAGCTGCGCCGCCAGCGTGACCTGGCGGTAGGGCACCACGCTGCCGCCGATCGCCACCGAGGGCACCTGGCTCGACGACTTGACCTCGAACACCTCCCCGACCCCGACCGCGGCCGGAGCGTCCGTCGTCGCAGCGGCATCCGCCAGCGACGACAGAGGAATGAGGAAACTCCATACACCCGCAACAGCGGCAGCTAAGATTCTACGCATGGCACTACAAGGTCCTAGTGAAAGGACAACCCGGCGGGTTGCCCCTGGAAGTCATTATGGTTGTCGACGGATTCGCTGGAACCCCCATCCGGCGAATCCGCGCGGTGACGGCCCTGCAAGGTCACCTGGGATTCGCGCGATTATCCCCCAGCGCGCTGCCGCTTTGCAATTGATCACGGTTAGAACTGCAAAGATTCCTTAGGGCGGAAATACCCAATGTTGGCAAGCTATTCGCTCTGCGTAGGGTGGGTTGAGTCTGGCGAAACCCACCGTTTCACCAGGGGGGTCGGAGTCGTTCGACAGCACCAAAGCCAACCCTCCGGTAGGCTCGGAAACGACTCCGACTCCCGGGGTAATGAGGGGTGTGGCCAAGGGGTCATGGGAGTTAGGGAAACCCTGACAAAGCCATCCCTGGCTTTATCGGGTACGCTGCGCGGCAAACGCGGTTTGCGGCTAGCTTCAAAATCAATCGCTTATAGCGATCGATTTTGGCAGCTCTTCCCTGAACCGCGGAAGGTCTGAATTTTTCAGACCTCCCTTACCCCGCTCGTAGCGCCGCGCATCTTCGCCAGATAGCCCTACCCATTGGCCCGGCCAGCGGCTAACATCGGGAGCCACGGAAACCGTCAGGCCCATGAGAGACCCCCATGATCAGCAGCAACGTGATAGAGCATCGCCTGAAGCAACTGGAAACCCACCTGGAACAGGAAAACCCGGTGCTGCTCAATGCGGTACAGAGTTTTCGCAA
>RFHJ01000170.1 GCA_003696905.1 Gammaproteobacteria bacterium
GCGCCGGTGGAGCGCCTCTACCAGGGCGAACGACTGGCCTTCGAGTTTCAGCGTACCGTAAGCCGCCTGACCGAGATGCAGACCGCGGCCTATCTGGGCAGTCCGCACCGTGGTTGATCAAGAGATGAACTGGCCCGTAGCCATGCAGGGGTAAGCTGAGATCTCCAGGGGCTTTTTCTTTTGGGGAGACGGGAAAAGCCCCGTATCCGGAACGGGATATCGACCGCTCGAATACGGGGCCCGAGGTTTCGTCGGCTTGAAACCGAAGCGAAATGCCGGTCCAGACTATTTGCTGCCGAGGGCGTGGATGATCGCCTCGTAGTCCTTCTTCTTGATTTTCTTAAATTTCTTCTTCATCTTCTTGGGCATCTCGCGCTCGCCCGAGGCGAACATGTCGAACTGGTGACGTAGATATTCCATCCACTGACCACCCAGTATACCGGCATCGTCTTCGGGGTCGGTGCCGAAGTCCGCATGGCACTTCTTGCACTTCTTCTTGAAGAGCTTCTCGCCCCGCTTCACCAGCTTGGGATCGGTCTTTTGCTCACCGGCGTGACTCTTGAAGGTCTTCTTCGAATAGTGCTCGGCGATCGCCTTGATATCGTCGTCACTGAGCTTCTTGGCGACCTCGTTCATGTCGCTCTCTTCGCCTTCGTCATTTTTGTATTTCACCCCCGGGCGGTCACCGCTCTTGTAGTCGTTGAGGGCGTCTTCGAGATACTTCGCAGAATAACCGGCAATATTGGGGACCTTGGGGTCGTCACTGTTGCCGTCCTTACCGTGGCACTCATCGCATTCATGGGCGATCTTATCCACGTCGGCGGCCTGGGTCACTGGCGCCAGGCCGAGCAGCATGCCCGCTGTCAGGAGCAGGGTCAGCAGCTTTATTCGTTTTTCCATTACCTTATTTCTCCTATGGTCGAAAGCGGCGGATTGCCGAACACATTGTCGATTGGCCCGTGTCCCAAGATATCGTGAACAGGGTGGCCATGAGCAACCGCGCCATTTTACATGTCATATCGGAGGGTTTGTCTACTAACCTGGGTTAAGGTGGAGGTGTAGAACCGACGCCTTATCGTCGAATCGCCATGAATGGGACTAGCGCAGTCGAACCATCCAAACCTTCCCCCTTGGGCCGCTTCCGGCAAGTTATTGAGGGTGTCGAGGTATTAGTGGAAAGTCGGGGTTGCGCCATCCAGGGGGCGCCCGTTTCTCGGCAGGGGGAAGGATGTGTGAAACATAGGACAGGACGGCATTTTCGTCGTGTCGCGAAAAGGACTGGATCTGCTTGGTCATCTTGGGGTCGGCGTTGCGGCGTTGTCCCGTGCGGATATGATCGAACTGTCGTTTCATGTAGCGATAGTGCTGCCCCTGCAGCAGGGGTATGTGCTCGTCGGCATCACCTTCCGCCTCGTCACCATGGCAGTCGGCACAATGTTTCCGGTAGATCGGCCTTCCCTCGTCCACCAGGTAGTCCGGGCCGCGCCCGTTGTGAGGGGTCATCGGCAACCCGGCGATATAGGCGGCGAGATCGGCGATCTCCTGAGGGCCACCAAGGACCCGCCTCGACGTGAAGGCTCGCATGATGGGATTGGCCCGGTTTCCTGCGCGGATATCGGCGAGTTGCTTGATGATGACGCTCGCCAGCTGGCCTGCGATCTGCGGATAGGAACCATCGCTTCTGCCCCAGCCTTCCGGCCCGTGGCAAGCGATGCAAAGGGAAAAGAGCCGTCGCCCGTTCGCAACGTCCGGCACTTTCCGCAATGCTTGGTCGAATTCGGAGGGCATGGGGTCAGCGGCCTTCTGCTGGGCCGCGTGGCACTGTGGTGTGCAAAGCCAGAGGAGGAGCCAGAGGAGGCCCGTTGCGAACCGCCGACCTGCCGCTGCAGATAGACGGGACGGCGTCTTAACGGGCATCCGTGTCTGCTCCATCTTTGAAAACCCTTGCAGTTGGTGCTATATATTTGCCGGTCCCGCATTGTATATCCATAACAACAGTATTGTGCACGGGGATGCGGGTTTTTGGCGACGGACCTGGTCGGACAGGGCGTCGTCTGTTTAACGCAATTGTTTGCCACGACCTCAAGGGGAGGATCATGAACCGAAAAACGCTAGCACTTGCGGTGCTGGGTGCGGCTTTCGTTGCCGGGTGTGCGCCGCAGCAAACGGCCAAGGCGCCTGCATCGGGGGCCAAGGCGGGCACGGCGACCGCCGATGTCACCAAGCCCAAGAACGACTACAACATCACCGTCAACTACGAGCTGGGGATGCACTGTACCGGCTTCGACTTCAGCTATTGCTGTGTCCTGCCGCCCTATAACTCGGTGCAGTCGCAGGTCATCAAGACCGCCGACGGACCCAAAGCCTATCCCGAATTGCTCGAGTCCGACGAGGAGGATCATGGCATCCTTGTCGACGGCAAGAAGCGGTTCAAGCTCGCTTACGGCCACATCGACAATACCTACTCCGAGGGTGCCAAGCTGGCCTATTGGAACGTTCCCTATGACGTCGATGGCGACGGCAAGTGGGAGGCCAATGAGAACGTGGCCAACGCCTATTGGACTCATCTCTATGTCTACAAGGATCTGAAGGGCAGCAACCCGAAAGGCACCAGCAAGGACAGCGAGAAGAAGTTCGTCGGCCTGGACATTCCGGTGCCCCAGGACAACGGCCCCGCTGGTGCGGCAGTACCCAGCCCGATGAAGGGCGGACATCTGCACTATAGTGGCGAGAAGGGCACCATCGTCTATACCAAGTCTCCGGTGCTGGACAATGTGCCCATCGTGCTGACCAATCCCGGTATCTGGGACGCCCTGGGTCTGCCACTGACCCCCTTCACCGATACGGTCGCGGCCAAGAACCCGTTGACCCTGGTGGAATCGGACATCCAGCCCTACCAGATGGCCCAGGTCACCATGGTGGACGCCGACACCGGCAAGCCTGTGCTGGATTCCCATTCCGGCAAGCCGGTGAGCTTCGTTGGCACCAGCCCCATCGATATCCCCAACTGTGCTAACTGCCATTCCAACGACACGGCGAACGGCGACAAGTACACCCTGTACAAGCAGGAGCGGGCCTTCTGGAAAGGGCTGGGGGCGTCAGACTGGATCGCCAATCTGAAGGCGACCTCCATCTCCATCCTGGAGATGCACGACGACAAGAACGGCACCGATTTCCTGAAGAATTACAAGGCGAACAGCCGTGACGTCAGCAATCGTCTCGGCCGCGACCCGGTGCTGTGCCAGAAGTGTCATGCGGACAACGTCATCGGTGTGCTCTCGTCCAAGACCCACAAGGACAAGAAGACCGGCAAGGAAGAGTTGATTCCGCCGCTCACCCAGGCCATCCACACGGTCCACCAGACCAAGGCGCCCCTGCCGGACTCGCATGGCCGGACCGCTGCATGTCAGGCCTGTCACCCGGCGCACCGCCAGGACGGCAACATGGACGGCTATCCCATTACCCCCGACGGCAAGAACGCCTATGCGGACGCGGACAACCGGGATGCGGCCGGCGGTTGCTTCGTTGGGCGTGACGTGCACTCCAACCCGGGCAAGGACAGGGATGGTGTCGAAACCGAAGAGCACCTGAACGCCATTGGTCAATGGCTGCAGGAGAACGTCTCGCAGATCGGCAACGGCCAGAACGGCAAGGGCCTGTGGTGCACCAACTGCCACAACCAGCTGAGCCGCGAACTGTATCAGCGTGACAACCTGGAGAACGCCTTCCTGCAGACCGGCAAGACCCTGCGCAACAAGTCGCTGGAGGAGATTGCTGCCGGTATCGGTGTCTCCATGGACAAGCTGAAGGCCATGATGGACCCGAAGGTGGTGCTCAACGCCAAGGGCGAGGACACCCCCGGAAAGTCCGAGATCCTGCACACCTGGGCCAAGGACCGTCTGGTGCCCGACATCGCCGTTATTGCTTTGAAGGGCAATGGTCCGCTGGTGCACAAGGACGAGGATGGTGACATCAACGTGGTGCCGCTCTCGGCCAACCCAGCGGTGGATATTGCGTCGCTGGATCTGCCGGAAGGTGCCACGGGCGCCGCTGCGGTACCCTATGAGGCCGCCACCCATGGTCGCGACTACTGGTTGTCGGCGGGGGCGCCCCACTGCGCCGACTGTCACGCCGCGCCCTTCGTCGAAGGGCAGGGTGGGGTTGCCTTCCCCATCAACCAGCCGGGCAAGTACAGCCTGATGCGTTACACCAAGGGTCATGCGGGCATCGCCTGCCAGGGTTGCCACGAGTCGATCCATGGTCTCTATCCGGTAACCCCGGACGTGGACAAGACCACTTACGCTCAGGCGGCCAGCTACAACCCGGATGGCTCGCATGGTCCGCTCAAGTGCGCGGCCTGCCACGTAACCAACTCGGACGGTGTACCGTTGATCGCCAAGCACCAACCCGACGAGGAAGAGGTGGCAGACCGTCACGAGTGGAAGGGCAAGCCCATAGAGCATGACTTCGAGGCCGCGGTGCAGTGGATGCACGCCTATGCACCGGACCTCGGCGGGAAGATTCCCGAAGAGTGATGCGCTAGGCTGGAAAGCCGACCGGCCACGTACGCCGGTCGGCACTTTTACTACAGGGGGCACTGCCCCCTGTTTTTCGTGACGGGCCTCGTGTTCCCGTCACCCGGATGTTGGAGGAGTATCGAGATGAAAACACCAGGCCTTGCCCTGACCCGAATCTCTCGCCGCCTGTTGTTGGCGCTATGCGCGGGCTTGCTCGCCGGCGCATTGCATGCCAAGGCCGACAATACCCAGAAGCTGGTAACCGTGGGGCCCCTGGTGGTAACCGCGGAGGATCTTGAACAGGCGGTTTCCAGTTCGCCCTTTGGGACTCAGTTCGCGACCATGGACGAGGACGATCAGGCGGCATTGCGCGGCGACCTGCTCAAACGCCTGGTGCTGGCGCGCCTGCTGCGCATCGAGGCAGAGGCGCAGGGACTGGATCGATCTCCCGAATTTCTCAAGGAGGTGGAGAACTTCAGGCTCGGCGTACTCTATCGCCACTACATGGACAAGTTACGGGAACAGTTGAAGGTGCCAGACGATGAATTGATGAAGCTGCGCCAGGAGAGTGGCGGTAATTCCGATGTCTTTACCGCACTGAAGTCGGCCTGGGTTGCGGGGCGCTACAAGCAGGTGCGCCTTTTGACACTGCAGAAACTGCGAGATCAGCGGCATGTGGTGCTCCACGAGGAGCGCATCAAGCCGGGCATCGCCGCCGATACGGTGCTGATGGAAGGCGATGGTTTGCGAATCACCTATGGGGACCTGATCGATACCCGTCAGTACGGCAATAAGCTGCCCAATCCTGAATACATCAAGGAACAGCTCTACAAGCGTGGCGAGCTGCTGTTGATCGCCGATGCCGCCGAAAAGGAAGGCGTGGATGTCAGCGCCCGGGTCGAGGCCTACCGTAATGAGCGTCTGCCGGCGCTGTTGCTGGAGAAGCAGGAAAAGGCCTGGGTGCCGGACGAGAAGGCGATGCGCGCCTATTTCGAGCAACATCCCGAGCTCGGGAGGGTGTTGGGGCGGGTGCACGTTGGCCAGCTGGTGACTGGCACCTATGCCCAGGCCAAGGCCCTGCGGCGGCGTATCGAGCAGGGTGAGAGCCTGTTCAAACTGGCAGGTGAATACAGCATCGATCCGTATGGGCGTTCCCACAACGGCGACATGGGGTGGGTCCTGGAAGGCAGTGGCATGCCGCAGATCGAGGCGGCCGTTCGCAAGCTGAAAGATGGCGAGGTCTCGCCCATCATTCGCACGCCCAAGGGCTTTCACATCGTCACCGTGATCGAGCGCCGCCTAGGCACCCAGCGCACGTTCGAAGGCGTCAAGGACAAGGTGCGACAGGCCATGATCAGCGAAAAGCTGAGGTCCTTCATCCATGACCTGGAACAAAAACACCAGATCGTCTGGCATGTGCTGAAGCCGGCCGAGGGGGGCAAGTCCTGATGGGCGGCGAGACAGCGTCCGGCAATCGGTTGCAGATTGCGTTGGCAGTGTTGGTTGCCGGAGGGGCGGTGGCATGGATGGGAGCGCATTTCAGCAAGGCGTCGGCGGAGAAAGAGGCCGTCGCCCAGCAGAAGATCCTGGAAACGACCCGCTCGGACCCCCGGACCACGACCATAACCCTGCCGCAGAAGACGAACAATGCCTGGGAGCTGCCGCCCTTCGAGCTGAAGGGGCTGGATGGCAAATTGCACCAGCTGGCGGAATGGAAGGGCAAGGTGATCATGCTCAACTTCTGGGCCAGCTGGTGTGCCCCCTGCCAGTATGAGATTCCCGATTTCGTTCGGTTTCAGGAGCGCTATGCCGACAAGGGACTACAGGTGGTGGGATTGGGGCTGGACGAGGAACGCAAGCTGCGCAACGTGGCCCGTACCCTGGGGATCAATTATCCGGTCCTGGTCGCCGATCTGAACGACCAGGCAAACCACGCGCTGTTGCCGCAGTGGGGCAACCCGGAGCAGATCGTACCCTATACGGTGGTCATCGCCCCCAGTGGTCGCATGGTCTATATCCACCGCGGCCGGATGGGCGAGGAAGAGTTCAACCTCTATGTGAAGCC
>RFHJ01000171.1 GCA_003696905.1 Gammaproteobacteria bacterium
GAGGCCGCCCAGGGGAAGACGCCCTTTTCGATCTCGATGCCCTTCTCTCTGGCCTCGGTCTCGGTGAGCCCCATCCAGGCCACCTCGGGATCGGTGTAGGCCACCGAGGGAATGGCCATGGGATCGAACAGCGAGGGCAGTCCCGCGATCACCTCGGCCGCCACATGGCCCTCATGGACCGCCTTGTGGGCGAGCATGGGGTTGCCGACGATGTCGCCGATGGCATAGATGTGCGGGACATTGGTGCGCATGTGGGTATCCACCGGAATGAAGCCGCGCTCGTCGACCGCCACCCCGGCGGCCTCGGCCTTGATCAGCTTGCCGTTGGGAATGCGGCCCACCGCCACCAGCACCTTGTCGTAGGTCTGGGGTTCCGGTGCCTGGTCGCCGTCGAAGGTGACCTTGAGACCCGATTTGAGGGCCTGGATGTCGGCTACCTTGGTCTTCAGCCAGATGTTCTGCACCTGCCTTTCGAGGCGCTTTTGCAACGGCCGCACCAGATCGCGGTCGCAACCGGGGATCAGCCCGTCCTGCAGCTCGACGATATCGACCTTGGAGCCGAGGGTGGCGTAGACCGTCGCCATCTCCAGGCCAATGATCCCGCCGCCAACGATGAGAAAACGCTTGGGGATGTCCTCCAGCTTGAGCGCACCGGTGGAATCGAGCAGGCGCGGGTCCTCATTGGGGAAACCGGGGATCTTCACCGGCCGGGAACCGGCGGCGATGATGGCATGATCGAACTCGATGGTCTTCATGCCCGCATCGGTCTTGACCGACAAGAGGCGCGGCGAGGCGAACTCGCCCCAGCCGGTGACCACCTCCACCTTGCGCTGCTTGGCCAGCGCCGCCAGCCCACCGGTCAGGCGCGCGACCACCTTGTCCTTGCCTTCGCGCATCCTGTCCAGGTCGATCCTGGGCTTGGTGTAGCGGACCCCCATGACCTCGAGCTCGCTGACCTCGTTGATCACCTCGGCGGTGTGCAGCAGCGCCTTGGAGGGGATGCAACCCACATTAAGACAGACGCCACCCAGGGTGGGATAGCGCTCGACCAGCACGGTCTTCAGGCCCAGGTCCGCAGCACGGAAGGCCGCACTGTAGCCACCGGGGCCACCCCCCAATACGACCACCTGTGCATGGATATCCACTTCGCTCATCACAGCCTCCTCGTCCGCGCCTATGTCTTGTATGGCCGGTGATTCAAAACCACTCCCGCCCCGCTGGCAATCGAAAAACTCAATGCTCGCCGCCTTGTTTTCACAGCAACAGGCGCCGTATCTCGCCCAACAGCTGTGCCAGATAGGTGGTGAAGCGTACACCCTCGGCCCCGTCGATCACCCGGTGATCATAGGACAGGCTGAAGGGCATGATCAGGCGCGGCTCGAAATCGGACCCGTTCCACTTGGGTTTCATCTCGGCCCGCGACACGCCGAGGATTGCCACCTCGGGGCTGTTGACGATCGGCGTGAACTGGGTGCCGCCGATGCCGCCCAGGCTTGAGATGGAGATACAACCGCCCTGCATGTCGGCCGGTGCGAGCTTGCCCTCGCGTGCCCGGGAGCTGACATCCATGAGATCGCGCGCCAGCTCGAAGATCCCCTTGCGATCGACATCGCGCACCACCGGCACCATCAGGCCGTTGGGGGTGTCCACCGCCACGCCGATGTGAACGTATTTCTTCAGGATCAGTTTCTCGGTATCCGGTGCCAGCGAGGCGTTGAACTGGGGGTATTCCTTCAGCGCCGCGGCCAGGGCCTTCATCAGGAAGGGCATGAAAGTCAACTTGACGCCCTCCTTCTCGGCCTGCGCCTTGAGATCCTTGCGGAAGGCCTCCAGCTCGGTGATATCCGCCTCGTCGAACTGGGTGACGTGCGGGATGCCCAGCCAGGCATTGTGCAGATGCTTGCCGCTGAGCTTCTTGATCCGACCCAGCTCGACCTCTTCGATCTCGCCGAACTGGCTGAAATCCACCTCGGGCGGACGCGGCAGTTGCAAAGGCCCGGTGGCCGCCACTTGCGGCGCCCCCTCTGCGAGGGTGCGCTTGACGAAGTTCTGCACGTCCTCCTTGGTGATCCGGCCCTTGGGACCGGTTCCCGGCACATGATAGATATCGACGCCCAACTCGCGCGCAAAGCGCCGCACGCCGGGACTGGCATGGGCCCTTCCCTTCGGCGCATCCGAGGGCTTGGCGATCACCGGGCGCTTGCGCGCAGCCTTTTCGCCCGGCAGGCGCTCCTGGGTGGCTGCCGCGATAGGCTCCGGCCTGGGCGCGCTGGTCGGTTGTTGCGCTGCTGCAGTCGGCTCTGGAGCCGGTTCGGCCGCGTCAGTCTCCAGTTCACAGATCAAATCGCCCTGGTTGACCCGATCGCCCACCTGGATCTTCATTCCGCGGACGGTGCCGGCGGCTGGCGAGGGGATCTCCATGGTCGCCTTGTCGGTCTCGAGGGTGATCAGCGAGCCCTCTTTCTCGACCCGGTCGCCGTCCGAGACCAGGACCTCGACCACCTCGACATTCTTGAAGTCGCCGATATCGGGTACCGTGACGGGCAGGCGCTCACCACCACCGGAAGATGTCGGGACCGAAGACGCCGACGGCGGCTCTGGTTCGGCCGCCACTGGCGGCGCTTGCGGCTCCGCGGCGGTCTCGGGTTCGGCCTCGGCAGTCTCGCCCGCGGTCGCCTCTTCGGATTCCACCGTGACGATCACATCGCCCTGATTGATCTTGTCACCGATGGCCACCTTGACCTCCTTGACGACACCCGCCTCGGGTGAGGGGATCTCCATGGTGGCCTTGTCGCTCTCCAGGGTGATCAGGGACTGATCGGGCTCGATCCGGTCGCCGGGCGAGACCAGGATCTCGATCACCTCCACGTCGTGGAAGTCACCGATATCCGGAAGTTGGATTTCCTTCGTCTGACTCATTGCCTCGCCTCCCCGATCACACCGTCACCGGATTAGGCTTTTCCGGATCGATCTTGTAGGCCTTGATCGCCTGGGCGACCACCTTGGGCTCGATCTCACCGGTATCGGCCAGCGCCTTCAGGGCACCCACCACCACGTAGTAGCGGTTGACCTCGAAATGCTTGCGCAGCTGTGAGCGCAAATCCGATCGGCCGAATCCGTCGGTACCCAGGGCGATGAAGTGCCGGTCACCCAGGTAGGGCCGGATCTGATCGGCAAAGGTGCGCATGTAATCGGTGGCCGCCACCACCGGGCCCTTGGCATCACCCAGCGCCTGCTGCACATAGGGCAGGCGTGGCTTGCGTGTGGGATGCAGCAGGTTCCAGCGCTCGGTATCGATGCCATCGCGGCGCAGCTCGTTGAAGCTGGTGGCGCTCCAGACGTCGGCCGCCACGTTCCACTCCTCTTCCAACAGGTTGGCCGCGGCGATGACCTCACGCAGGATGGTGCCGGACCCCATCAACTGGACCCGTTTCTTCTTGCGTGAACCCTGGCGGTAACGGTACAGCCCCCGAACGATTCCCTCCTCGACGCCTTCCGGCATCGCCGGCTGTGGGTAGTTCTCGTTCATCACGGTGACGTAGAAGAAGACCTTCTGTTGCTCCTCGTACATCACCTTCATGCCGTGATGCAGGATCACCGCCAGCTCGTAGGCGAAGGTGGGGTCGTAACTGCGACAATTCGGGATGGTGGAGGCGACCAGATGACTGTGGCCATCCTGGTGCTGCAGCCCCTCGCCCGCCAGGGTGGTGCGTCCGGCGGTGCCGCCCAGCAGGAAACCGCGCGCCTGCATGTCGCCGGCCGCCCAGGCCAGGTCACCGACCCGCTGGAAGCCGAACATGGAATAGAAGATATAAAAGGGCATCATGGTGACGCCATGGTTGCTGTAGGCGGTGGCCGCGGCGATCCATGACGAGATAGCGCCGGCCTCATTGATGCCCTCTTGCAGAATCTGTCCCTTCTTGTCCTCGCGGTAGTACATCACCTGGTCCGAGTCCACCGGCGTGTACAGCTGCCCCACGCTCGAATAGATCCCCAGCTGACGGAACATGCCCTCCATGCCAAAGGTGCGCGCCTCGTCCGGCACGATGGGCACCACGAACTTGCCCACCTTCTTGTCGCGGATCAGGGTGGTGAGGAAGCGCACGAAGGCCATGGTGGTCGACATCTCCCGCTCACCACTACCCTCCAACAGGGCCTTGAAGGTGGACAGGGCCGGGATCTCCAGCCTGTTGGCCTCGGTACGGCGCGCCGGCAGATAGCCCCCCAAGGCGGCCCGGCGCTCATGCAGATAACGCATCTCGGCACTGTCCGCCGGCGGCTTGAAATAGGGTGCAGAGGCGATCTGGTCATCGGGAATCGGGATGTTGAAGCGATCGCGGAAGTGCCTCAGTGCCTCCTCGCCCATCTTCTTCTGCGAATGGGTGATGTTCTGCCCCTCGCCGGCCTCGCCCATGCCATAGCCCTTCACCGTCTTGGCCAGGATCACCGTAGGCTGTCCCTTGTGCTTCATCGCCGCGGCGTAGGCGGCGTGGATCTTCAGCGGGTCGTGACCACCCCGGTTGAGACGCCAGATGTCCTCGTCGGACATGTTGGCCACCATCGCCTTGAGCTCCGGGTACTTGCCGAAGAAGTGCTCGCGCACATAGGCGCCGCCCTTGGCCTTGTAGGCCTGATAGTCGCCGTCGACCGCCTCCTCCATGCGCTTGACCAGCAGGCCGTCCTTGTCGCGGGCGAACAACGGATCCCAGTAACCGCCCCAGATCACCTTGATCACATTCCAGCCGGCACCGCGGAATACCGCCTCGAGCTCCTGGATGATCTTGCCATTGCCACGCACCGGCCCATCCAGCCGCTGCAGGTTACAGTTGATCACGAACACCAGGTTGTCCAGGCGCTCACGCGCCGCCAGCGAGATCGCACCGAGCGATTCCGGCTCGTCCATCTCGCCGTCGCCCATGAAGGCCCAGACCTTGCGACCCTCGGTATTGATGATCTCGCGGTCGTGCAGGTAACGCATGAAACGCGCCTGGTAGATCGCCATCAAGGGTCCCAACCCCATGGAAACGGTTGGGAACTGCCAGAAATGGGGCATCAGCCAGGGATGGGGATAGGACGAGAGTCCCCCACCATCGACCTCCTGACGAAACTTGTTGAGCTCCTCCTCGCTCAGACGCCCCTCGAGGAAGGCGCGGGCGTAGATGCCGGGCGCCGAATGGCCCTGGAAGAACACCAGGTCACCCTCCCGGTGCTCGTCGGTGGCGCGGAAGAAGTGGTTGAAGCCAACGTCGAACAGGGTCGCCGCGGAGGCGAAGCTGGCAATATGCCCTCCCAGCTCGGATGCCTTGCGATTGGCCTGCACCACCATCGCCATGGCGTTCCAGCGGATATAGGCGCGAATTCGCGCCTCCATCGCCTGGTCGCCCGGATAGGGTGGCTGTTGGGTCAGAGGGATGGTGTTGACATAGGCGGTATTCGCCGAGAACGGCAGGTTGACGCCGCTGCGCCGTGCCTTGTCGATGAGGCGCTCGATCAGGAAATGGGCGCGCTCCGTGCCCTCCTGCTCAAGCACCGCGTCCAGAGCCTCGAGCCATTCCTGGGTCTCTTGAGGATCGATATCGGGTTTCTGTGCCATGGATCTGCCCACTCGTCTCGCCAATGGGAACGACGCGCCTGCGTCGCGAAGTGGGGGCAATTCAAGCAGAGGGCGGCAGGAAAAGCGAATCTATTTTTACGATTGCATATTTTTCAATATGTTATGTATCCCAAAAACTTGGCCGATCATCCTATTCTTAGCTTCCCTTCCATGACGAGGCCCGCCCGGGACCCCGGGCGGGCCTCCTAGCGCCGAATGCTGGCTTAGTGGAGGTCGTAGCCGCGCTCCTCGTGCAGCGCGATGTCCAGACCTTCCTGCTCTTCGTCGGGCGTGACGCGCAGACCGGTCAATGCATCCACCACCTTCAGAATCACCCAGGTGACCACCGCAGTGAACAGCGCCACCGAAACCACACCGATCGCCTGTACAGAGAGCTGACCGGCCATGCTGTCGATGCCTTCGGCGAAACCATAGCCGCTGAAAATGCCCAGCGAGGTTGCCGAGAAGACACCCGCCATCAGGGTGCCGATCATGCCGCCGATGCCGTGCACCGGAAAGACGTCGAGGGAGTCATCGATCTTCAGCACCCGCTTCACATAGAGGGTGGCATTGAAACAGACAAAACTGGCCACGATGCCGATGATCAGGGCGCCGCCGGGACCGACGAAGCCGGAGGCCGGCGTGATGGTGCCAAGCCCGGCCACCATGCCGGTCACCGCGCCCAGTACGCTGGGCTTGCCGAACCGGATCCATTCCATGGCCGACCAGACCAGTATGCCGGCGGCCGCCGCCAGATGGGTGACCAGGATCGCCATCGCGGCATGGCCATCTGCTGCCAGCGCGCTGCCCCCGTTGAAACCGAACCAGCCCACCCAGAGCATGCCGGCCCCGGCCACGGTCATGGTCATGTTGTGCGGCAGCATGGCGGTTTCCGGAAAGCCGCGGCGCCGACCGATCACCAGGGCTGCGACCAGCGCAGCCACGCCGGCGGTGATGTGTACCACCACGCCGCCCGCGAAGTCGTACAGCCCCATGGCGCTCAGCCAGCCGCCACCCCAGACCCAATGGGTCACCGGCACATAGACCAGCATCAGCCACAGAGCGCTGAACAACAGCATGGCAGAAAAGCGCATGCGCTCGGCGAAGCCGCCGATCACCAGCGCGGGGGTTATCACCGCGAAGGTCATCTGAAACATCATGAACAGCGATTCAGGAATGGTGCCCGAGAGCGTGTCGCGGTCCACGCCCGCCAGCATCGCCTTGCTCAGATCACCGATCCAGGCGTTGCCCTCGCCGAAGGCCAGGCTGTAGCCGGCCACCAGCCACAGCACTGAGGCCAGGCCCGCAATGGCAAAACATTGCATCAGCACCGAGAGCACGTTCTTGCTGCGGACCAGCCCCCCATAGAAGAGGGCGAGGCCCGGCAGGGTCATGAACAGCACCAGTGCCGTGGAGGCCATGATCCAGGCGGTATCGGCCCCATTGAGGGACGCCTCGCCGGCCGAAGCGGCGCCAGGCAGCGTCAGCAGGATCAGGAGTAAGGGGGTTAGAAAATCAGGAATGCGTCGCAGCATGATGGCCTTACCTCGGTCGTTGTCATTGACTTGATCCTGCTGACGGAGGCAAGAATTGTGCCTCATTTTGGTGCGTCGACGAATCAATCAGTTACAGCGTAGCTGGGCGACTGTTGGGTTGATCGAAAGGAACTGTTTGCACCAATTTGGTGCACGCGGAGATGAATGGCACCACTACTGGGCAAATGTAGCGCGCTGTGACAAACTGAGGAGGGTCGGGCGCAGCAGGGTGCGTCACCGCAACCGCAATCCAGAACCGCCGGCGACACCCCCCCCGCCAAGGACGAACCAGGAAGGATAAAAAAAACCGGTGCCCAAGCAGGGCACCGGCAATCACCAAGGGGAGTCAATCGGTCAATGAACCACGAAGTCCATTGCAAGCAATTGCTTGTACTGCATAAGACTGCCCGCCAGCGACCAGGTTCCCGTCCACTTTCAGCCAAGACCATGATGAGAGCAAGGTTTACGGCGATACCGTCACATCAGCTGGAGCATCTTCGGACATGAAAGCGACAGAACTTCTGGATCTCATCGGCTTCTCGCGCCAACCGGTGGACCTGCGTGAACCCCTCATCTCGACCATCGGAGGATTCCTCGGCATCTTCGGCATTCTGGTGACCGCCCAGTGGCTGCTGGACCCGGATACCGCGGTGCTGATCGTGCCCTCCATGGGGGCAAGTGCGGTGCTGCTGTTCGCCTCGCCCCATGCTCCCTTCGCCCAGCCGTGGAATCTGGTCGCCGGCCACGCCATCTCGGCGGTGATCGGCGTGGCCTGCTGGCAGTGGATCCCCGACTACACCATCGCCGCCTCCAGCAGCGTGGGACTGGCGATCGGCGCCATGTACGTGGCGCGCTGCATCCACCCCCCGGGCGGGGCCACCGCACTGGCCGCGGTGATCGGCTCCGAACGATTGCACCAGCTGGGCTATGGCTATGAATTCACGCCGATATTGCTCAATGTGGCGGCCATCTTCGCGGTGGCGGTCGCCTTCAACTGGTGGTTCCGCTGGCGCCGCTATCCCGGCCACCTGCAACGTCACCCCACCCCACCGGAACCCTATCCGCCCATCCGGCACGAGGACTTCGTCTACGCCTTGAGTCAGATCGAGACCTATGTCGACATCAGCGAGGAGGATCTGCTGGAGATCTACCGCCTCGCCACGGGCCACCGCCAGCAGCAGGAGGCAAGGAAGTCGGACTAACTTCCAATTCGTCATTGCCCTGGGGTCGGAGTCGTTTCCCTGCATACCGGGGGTCGACCTTGGTAGTGTCGAACGACTCCGACCCCTGATGTCACATCGACTCGAATACGGGCGAGGCGGTGTGGGGTGCATGTGAAACCGGCCAATACGACGAGGTAGCACCAACTTCCCTAAGGGAGCCGCGACAAGCGCTGTCCTTGGTCTTCTTCCTGGTCAAGAGTTTTCCACATCGGACCGGGCAGACCTTGCTCAGTCCGACCGATCGACCGCATCCATTCCCCAGCGCCGACCCAGCTGGTGCGGTACCTCGAGGTGATCGAGCACCCTGGCCACCACGAAATCCACCAGCTCGTCGACCGACCCGGGCCGGAAGTAGAAGCCGGGATTGGCCGGCAGTATGGTTGCGCCCGCTCGCGCC
>RFHJ01000019.1 GCA_003696905.1 Gammaproteobacteria bacterium
CTACTTTCTGGCTGCCGGCCGGCATGTCATGACCGACATCCCGCACGAGCTGGCCGAGGCGGCGCAGGCCCATCCGGAGGTGACCATCGAGATCAGTCCCTACCTGGGGCAACACCCGCAGGTGCCCGATCTGCTCCTTGGCCTGGCCGGGCAGGGGATGCCGGTCACTGACGCGGCCTGAGGGGACAGAGAGGTGCAGGGCATCGACCCCCAGGGGTACCTGCAGCAGGTGGCGTTGCAACTCGAATCACTGCAGGGACGGGCGCAGATCGAGACCGTTCTGGACGAAGTGGAGTACCTCTACGAGGTGATTCCGCCGGATTTTCAGGACATGGCCGATGTGCTGATCGAGCGCCTGCGCGAACGCCTCGCGGCGTGCGATGAGTGAGGGGTGTGCCATGCGTACCTACGCGGTTCGGCGTCTTTTGCCCTTCCTCGGTGTATTGCAGGTCATCGAGGCGGAGCAGGCAAGGGCGACTTCCGCCAACGGCCTGGTGTGGCACCTCGAGCTGCAGTCGTTGCAACCGATGGCCTGGGGTAGCCTGAACGCCGGGCCGGGTGAGGCGGGCTGGTATCTGCATGCGCTCTGGTCGGAGTCGGAGGGCCTTTGCGAGGCACCGGTGGGCTCCGCCCGCAAGGACCGAGTGGCGCGACAACGCTGCGAGGCGCTGATCGATGTGATTCGATCCACCCGCCTTCCGCTGCCGTTGATCGACCGCCGCGAGCTCTGGCTGCTCGACGAGCAGCAGCGTCAACCGCTCGCCCTGCTGTATGCCGTACCGCCGGAGACGCCCAAGCCCAGTCCCGAACCGCGGCGCTGGTTGGCCTGCTTTGGCCGGGAGGGGGTGGCCGGACAGCGGCGCTTTCCGCAGACCGAGATGCTCGAATCGCAGGTGCGGCGTCGCGCCGGCTTTGTACGGCGACGCCTGTGGGTGGAATGGGACGAGAGTCGAACCGAGGCCATTGACGAGGACGGCCGCGTGCTGCCGGCGGCGCAGTTCCCGTCCTGCGGTCTGCGTGAGGACTGGCCTGCGCATGAAGAATCGGAGCGGGTCGCGGCCTATCTGCGCTGGATCGCGCCATCGCTGCTGACCCTCCCCTGGCTGTCCGATGAAAGGCGGCGGTGGCTGGAACAGAGTCTGTCGCTGCAGGCGGTCAGCATCGAATATCACTGGCGACTCTACCCGCGCATCCTGCAGCCGGAGCAGGTCCGTGCAGCACGCGTGCAGACCCGCCTGCAGGCGCCGGAGCACGCCATCAATATCAGTCGAACAGAGAGTGAAGAATGAGTATTGCCACCGAACCCTTGGCATCCGATGAGCCCCTGCAGTCGCTGCCGGACCGACAGGGCCACTTCGGCCCCTATGGCGGCATGTTCGTCGCCGAGACCCTGATCCACCCCCTGGAGCAGCTGCGCGAAGCCTACACGGCCTGCAGGGAGGATCCGCAGTTCCAGGCGGTCTTCGATCGGGACCTGGCCCACTACGTCGGCAGGCCCTCGCCGCTGTACCACGCCGAACGTCTCAGCCGCGAGGCGGGTGGTGCGCAGATCTACCTCAAGCGTGAAGATCTGAATCACACCGGGGCGCACAAGATCAACAACTGCATCGGCCAGGCCCTGCTCGCCCGTCACATGGGCAAACGCCGGATCATCGCCGAGACAGGGGCGGGGCAGCACGGGGTGGCAACCGCCACCGTCGCGGCGCGCCTTGGTCTGGAGTGCGTGGTCTACATGGGCGAGGTGGATGTGGCGCGTCAGCAGGCGAACGTCTATCGGATGCGCCTGTTGGGCGCCGAGGTGCGGGCGGTGGACTCGGGCGCGCGTACCCTAAAGGATGCGCTGAACGAGGCAATGCGCGACTGGGTGGCCAATGTTGACGACACCTTCTACATCATCGGCACCGTGGCGGGGCCTCATCCCTATCCGATGATGGTGCGCGATTTTCAGGCGGTGATCGGGCGCGAGGCGCGAAGCCAGATGCTGGCGCAACAAGGTCGTCTGCCGGACCTGCTGGTCGCCTGTGTCGGTGGCGGGTCGAACGCGATCGGCCTGTTCCATCCCTTCCTTGGTGACGAGAAGGTCGCCATGCACGGCGTCGAGGCAGCGGGCGAGGGGATCGACACCGGCCGCCACTCCGCACCGCTGTGCGCGGGCCGGCCCGGTGTGCTGCACGGCAACCGCACCTATCTGATGGAGAGCGACGACGGGCAGATCATCGAGACCCATTCGATCTCCGCCGGCCTCGACTATCCGGGGGTGGGGCCCGAGCATGCCTGGCTGAAGGACAGCGGGCGGGCCGAGTATTTTTCGGTGACCGACGACGAGGCGCTGGCGGCCTTTCATCGGCTGTCGCGCGCGGAGGGGATCATCCCGGCACTGGAGAGCAGCCATGCCATTGCCCATGCCCTGCGCATTGCGCCGCAGATGCGGCCCGATCAGATCATTCTGGTGAACCTCTCCGGTCGTGGAGACAAGGATCTGCACACCGTCATTACCCTCGAGGAGACACGATGATGTCGCGTGGACTATTGCCCGGTGGCGCCCTGTTGTTGCTGGTGTTGATGCTGCTCGGCTGGCAGGCGGCGATCCCCGTCAAGGCCACAGAAGCGCCCTTGCCGACCGTCGAGAAGGTCGATCTGAGTCGCTATGTTGGCACCTGGCACGAGGTGGCGCGTATGCCCAACCGCTTTCAGGATCAGTGTGTCGGCGAGGTCACCGCCACCTATCGCCTGCGCCCCGACGGCATGATCGATGTACTCAACCGCTGCCGTCTCGCAGACGGCAGCTACGACGAGGCGCAAGGCCTGGCGCGCGTTGTCGGTCCCGCTACCCATGCCAAACTGGAGGTGAGCTTCTTCTCACTGTTCGGCTGGCGGCCCTTCTGGGGCGACTATTGGATCATCGCGCTCGACCCGGATTACCGCTATGCGGTCGTGGCCGAGCCGGGTCGTCGTTATGCCTGGATACTGGCGCGGGACTCGGCACTGGATGAGGTCCTGCAACCGGAGATGCGGCAACGCCTGCGTGAGGTATTGCATCGTGCCGGTTACGAACCGGATGATCTGATCTGGGACACGGCCGGTCCGCCCGCGTCCGGAGCCTAGGGTGGCGCAAGTGGCGGAAACCTTACCAGGCCGGGCCGTGCGGCACGCGGTGGTTGTGGGCGCGAACGGGGGGATCGGCAGGGCTTTGTGTGAGACGTTGGCCTGCAGACATCCCGGTATCGTGCTGAGCCGGCTGGCAAGGGAGCCTGTCGGGCTGCCGGAGTTGGTGGCCAAAACCAGCGATATCGCCTGTGACATCACCTCTGAGGCATCGATCGCCGATGCCGTTGCGCAGATCTCTCCAGAGTATCCGCCAGATCAGATATGGATCGCCACGGGCTGGCTGCACGATGGACGCCACCGTCCCGAGAAGACCTGGAAGGAGCTGGATGCCGAACATTTGTTGCATGCCTATCGCATCAACGCCGTGGGCCCTGCACTGCTGCTCAAGCATCTGTTACCGAGGCTCGCGAAATCCCATCCCGCACGCATCGGCGTGCTCTCGGCCCGGGTAGGCAGCATCAGTGACAATCGGCTGGGTGGCTGGCACAGCTATCGTGCGAGCAAGGCCGCCTTGAACATGTTGATTCGCAATTTCGCAATCGAGCTGCAGCGGCGGAACTTGCCTCATGTCATCGTCGGCCTGCAGCCGGGCACGACCGACACCCCTTTGTCCGCACCCTTTCAGCGTCGTCTGCCTGCTGGGCAGTTGCAGACGCCGGCGTTCACCGCACAGCATCTGGTCGAGGTGGTAGAACACCTGCAGCCGTCGGACTCCGGCGGGTTGTTCGACTTTCTGGGCGAGCCGTTTGCCCCCTGAGCAACAAGCTAACCGCCGCGGCCTTTGCTGTTCGCAGGCAGTATTCGAGAGCGAGGTTTCTGGATGTAACTGGTGGCCAGGAACCCGTTCCAGTGGTGTCGTTCGACCGACCGGTGGGGCGGGAATGATCCGTCCGGCCGATAAGGAGAAATTGTTATGACCGATTCAAGAGCCCGTGTTTCGATGCTTCTGCTGTGCCTGGCTGGGGCCGGGGTTGTCGTTGCCGGACCTCCAGATCCC
>RFHJ01000172.1 GCA_003696905.1 Gammaproteobacteria bacterium
CGCGAAGGACGCCGGTCTCGATATTGCTGTTTCCTACTCATGGGCCAAGCATGGACGCACCGTATGACAGACCGATGACAGGCATCAGTCGCGTCGCAAGCGGTCGGATACCGCAATCGGCGTGGGGAAACGCATCACGATCAGATAGGAGGAGACCAGGAAGGTCAACAGGGTCGCCAACTGGATGAGGTAGGAGGCGGACTCCCCGATGACCTGTCGGCTCTGTGCCAATACGGCCAACAACAGTGAAAACTCGCTCATCTGGCCGAGGCGGTAGCCAACCTCATGAGAACGCCTTACCGATTCACCCGTCTTGTGCAGCAGCCAGCGAAACACGACCGGTTTGATGCTCAACAGCGCAACTGCCAGGAGCAGGGCGGGCAGCAACACTTGCTGCAACATCCCTAGATCGAACCCTGCGCCCAACGAGAAGAAGAACAGTACCAGGAAGAAATCTCGCAACGGCCTCAGGCTGTCCGCAATGAACAGGGCGATGGGACTCGACGCGAGCGTAACGCCTGCTATGAAGGCGCCGATCTCCACTGACAAGCCGAACAACTGCCCCGCTTCCGCAATGCCCAGGCACCAGCCGATGGCCATCAGAAAGATGTACTCCTGAATCCGGTCGAAACGTTGGATCAACGGCAGCAGTACATAGCGCTCCCCGAGCCAGGCGGCCAATGCCAGACCAGGCAATGCCGCCAGGAGCTTAATGAGGTCGACCAATGGCATACCGCCACCCGTGCCACCCTGCACCAGCAACAGGAGAACGATGGCCAACAGGTCCTGCAACAACAGGATACTGATGATCACCTCGCCGGTGTGTTGGTGATGCAAGATGGTGGTGGGCAACAACTTCAACCCGATGATCGTGCTTGAGAAAGTGACCGCGCCACCGATCAGGATCGCCTCCATCAGCGAATACCCGAAGATCAGAGCGGTTCCGGCGCCCACCAGAAAAAAAATGGCAGAACTGACCAGGGTCACAACCGTGGCCTTGCGCACCATGTGCGCCAGATCTTGTGGTTGCAGGTTGAGCCCGAGGAGAAACAGCAGAAACATGATCCCGAACTCCGAGATCTCCCTCACAAGTTCTGGATCATCGACCAATCCCAGCCCCCACGGGCCCAGCAGTATGCCCAGCACGATGTAGGCGACCAGCAGGGATTGACGGGCGTACAGAGCCACTGTAGCAAGTACAGCCGCGCCGGCGAAGACGAGAAAGATGGTAAAGCCGATCGAGCCGGTGGTCATGCGCCCACCATAGCAAGACCACCCGCTCATCGGTACCCGGAATCTCCCCCATTGGCACTGCATGTGGCGCGAAGCGAGAAGGGGGGAGCTCTCACGGCACCCGGCCGGACGACGAGGCCGCCCGGCCGGACGGTTTCGACACTCAGCCTTGCTGGCTGAGATCCAATGCAGACGATACGGTGCGCTTGCCTACAGACTGACTGGCCTTGCGTTGCGGCACCTTGCGACAGTAGGCACTGACCTCACGCCCATCCTTGCGAGTGTAACCATCCACCCAGGCGCAGGCCGGCGTGGCCCCGCAGGCCTCCTGGCTCAGCGTCTTGCATTGGGAAGCTGGCGCCCCGTGCGCACCGCTCACGGTGATCAGGGCGACAAGGGCAAACGGGCGCAGGCCCGCACGGCGAAGTGCTTTGAACATGATGATCCCTCCTTGGAATAACATCGCTTTTGGTCGAAACTGTCCTTCATGGACGCGGCAAGCTTAGCGCAACCGTTCACCCATGTTAAGGGGCTGCGCACTTGACGTGGCTTTTTAGAAAATTAAATCCGTTCCCGACAAGAGGACGGCAATCCCATTGTCCGACATAAGCATTCCCAACGCCCTGCGGTCACAGCTGCAGCCCGTCGAGCAAAGGCCTGCAACGGCCCTGTTGGCGAGGTTGCGCCCCGGCGATATTCTGCAGGCTAGGGTGCTTGCGGCGCTGGGGAACGGACAATGGCGCCTTGCGATCGCCAATACCGAGCTGATCGCCAGTACCAGGACCTCCTTGCAACCGGGTGCGCGGCTCACGCTGATGGTCGAGAGGGGCCTTCCCGAGCCCTTGCTGAAGATCCTGCCCCACAAGCAGGCCATACCGACGGTTGAGGTATTGGCCCGTCATGCACTGGCGCGCCAGCAAACCCCCGCGGACGTTCAACGACAACTCCTTCAGTTGCCCCTCGGGCAACAATCCCGCATACCGGTCGTACAGCAGGCCCTTCATGTCCTGGGAGAAGGCGGACTGCCGGCCCACCGATTGACACCGCCCATGATTCGGCAGGCGCTGCAGGAATCGGGGCTCTTTCTCGAGCCACGTCTCGCTGCGGGTCTCCCTCCCCTGCCGGGCGACCGTAAACTGTTATTGCTGCAACTGTTGCAGCGCCTGGCACCCGAGCAGCGCGCCACCGGGCTTCCACCGGAGAGCGGCGCGCCGGAGCGTGGGCGACCCGGCCTGGACAACCTGTTCAATCGCCTGCAGCATCTGGTGGAAGCCAGCGTTGCCCGCATCCAGCACCATCAGACCAGTGCGCTGTTGCAGGAGGAACCCAACCGTACACTATGGCAGTTCGATCTGCCGCTACAGCTCGGTGACAGGCAGCAGGCGTTGCCAGTTCGAATAGAGCGCGAGGCGTCATCGGCCGAAGATTCGGAGACGCCGGCTACCTGGAAGGTCGACATCCATTTCGACTTCTCCGATCTGGGTGCCGTGTCTGCACGGGTTACCCTGCAGGGCAATCAGGTCAGCTGCGCCTTTCGCTCCGAGCAGGATGGCACCGCAGAGCGCTTCGAAGGCGCACTACCCCGCCTGAAGGATTCCCTGCACCGCCTGGGCCTGGAGATCGGGGCCGTCACCAGCCTGACGGGATCATTGGGAGCGCCCGACGCCCAGCCACCTGCCGGCCTGGTGGACGAAAAGGCATGAAGGAAAAGAAACCCGATCGACAGACCGTGGCAGGCCATAGCGATATCGCAGTGGCGCTGCGTTATGACGGGGAAGGCGCGCCCAAGGTAACCGCCAAGGGTACCGACATGACCGCCGAGCGTCTGATCGCCCTGGCCGAGACCCATGAGGTACCTCTCTACCCCAATCCGGAGCTGGCAACCGCCCTGGTGCAGATCCCCCTCGGCGAGGAAGTGCCCGAGGATCTCTACCGTGCCGTGGCCGAGGTGATCAGCTTCGCCTATCTGGTAGCCGGCAAGATGCCGAAGGGTTTCACCCCAGACAAGGAATGACGGGCGGCCCTGGCAGGGGCGTTCAGTGCTGCAGTATCTGGCTCAGGAACAGCTGGGTCCGCTCGTGTTGCGGATTGTCGAAGAATTCGTGCGGCTCGTTGACCTCGATGATCTCGCCGCCATCCATGAATACCACCCGGTTGGCGACCGTCTTGGCGAATCCCATCTCATGGGTCACGCAGAGCATGGTCATGCCGGTCTCGGCCAGTTCGATCATGGTATCGAGCACCTCCTTGATCATCTCGGGATCGAGTGCCGATGTGGGTTCGTCGAACAGCATGATCCGCGGACTCATGCACAGGCTGCGGGCAATGGCCACCCGCTGCTGCTGACCGCCTGAGAGCTGGCCCGGATACTTGTGGGCCTGCTCGGGGATCCGCACCTTTTCCAGAAAGTGCATGGCGATCTCTTCCGCCTCGGCCTTGGGCATCTTGCGCACCCAGATCGGTGCCAGGGTACAGTTCTCGAGCACCGTCAGATGCGGAAACAGGTTGAAATGCTGAAACACCATGCCCACCTCGCGGCGAATGATCTCGATGTTCTTTACATCCGAGGTCAGTTCGGTCCCGTCCACGACGATGTGGCCACGCTGGTGTTCCTCGAGCCGATTGATGCAGCGAATCATGGTGGACTTGCCGGAGCCCGAGGGCCCGCAGATGACGATCCGCTCACCCCGCTCCACGTCGAGGTTGATGTTCTTGAGCACATGGAATTCGCCATACCACTTGTGCACCCCCTGCATCTGCACCGCTGGCAGATCTTCGGGTACAGGGTGGGTCTTCTTGCTATCACTCATGACTGATGCCTCAACGTTTGTGGCCGGTATGCAGCTTGCGCTCGATCGCCAGCGAGTACCGCGACATGCCGAAACAGAAGATCCAGAACACCACCCCCGCGAAGAAATAGCCCTCGATGGAATAGCCCAGCCAATTGGGATCCTCCAGCGAGGTCTTGATGATCGCCAGCAGATCCATCAGACCGATGATCAGGACCAGGGTGGTATCCTTGAACAGTTCATTGAACGTATTGACGATGCCTGGAATCACCAGTTTCAGCGCCTGGGGGAGTATCACCAGCCCCATCTTCTTCCAGTAGCTCAGACCCAGCGCATCCGCCGCCTCGTACTGCCCCTTGGGGATCGCCTGCAACCCGCCGCGCACCACCTCGGCGATATAGGCCGCCTGGAACATGAAGATGCCGATCA
>RFHJ01000173.1 GCA_003696905.1 Gammaproteobacteria bacterium
CGGAACAGGGCATGGTCGTCGATCAGCAGCACGTTCATCAGATGATCCAGCGTCGATTGTTCTCTTCCTTGCGCTGCTGCGGACGATACAGCAGTTCCAGGCGGGTGCCCTCGCCGGGCTCGCTCTCGATCCGCAGGCTACCGCCCAGACGTTGCGCCCGTTCTTCCATGATCGCCAGGCCGATGTGTTCCCCCGGGCGCCCATTCTTGGCGGCATTGTCGAAGCCCACGCCGTCGTCCTCGATCAACAGCGCCAGCTGTCCCTCGCCCTGGCAACTGAGCAACACCCGCACCGTGTGGGCCTGGGCATGCTTGCGGATGTTCGCCAGTGCCTCCTGGGCGATGCGCATGATCTGCATCTCCTCCGAGGAACTGAGCTCGGGCTCGCGGCAGGCGATCTGAAAGAAGGCCTGGATGCCGCTCTCGCGCTGAAAACGCTCCACCAGCGAGCGCAGGGTACGGGTCAGGCCGCGCTGCTCCACCGGGGCGCGGAAACTGTGCAGCAGCTCGCGCAGTTCGGTATGGGCCTCGTCCAGGCCATTGCTGATCCGTGCCAGATCATCGCACGCCGCCTGCCGGTCACCACTACGCAACACGTCCTGCAACATGCGCACCTGAAAGCGCAGACTGGCCAGGGTCTGGGCAAGCGAATCATGGAGTTCATGCGCCAGGGCATTGCGTTCCTCGACGATGGAGAGCCGGCGTGCCTCACGGTCCGACCGCTGTTTTGCCACTGCCATGCCCAGATGGCTGCCGACCGTCTCCAGCAGCTCGATGATGTCCTCCCGTCCCGAGATGCCGGGACTGGCCACATAGATCTCGTACCGACCCAGGACATCGCCGTGATAGTCCAGTGGCACCGTCACGACTTCCACCTCGTCGGCAGAGAACATGTTCCTTCCGAGACGGTGAATACAGTGGCGCTCCTCCTGCTCGCACAGGATGTCGCCCGGCGAGAGCGCCTTGCCGCACAGACACAGATCGAGTGGCAGCATCTCGGCCTCGGTAAGCAATGCATCGTTGAGGCCGATGGCCCCCACCAGGCGCATGTTTCCGTCTTCCTGCAACAACCGGACCGTGGCGGCCTTGCCGTTGACCATCTCCTTGAGCACCCGGAGAAAGCGCAGCAGGAGTTCGTCCAGGTTGTCGGCCTGGTTGATGCTCGCGGCCACGTCATAGAGGACCTTCAGCGAGGCGGTCTTCTGCGCCAGCCGGGTAGTATGACGGGCCACCCGGCTGTCCATGTCCTCGTACAGATCCGTCAACTCCTCATTGAGGCTGTCGATGTCCTCCACCATCCCGGCGAGTACACCGGTGTCCTCGTGGGACAGGGTCGCCCCCGGTTCCCCCTGACAAACCTTGGCCACCGAATCCTCAAGCCGCGCCAGCGGCTCGAGCAGCTGGCTGCGCAGACGCCGCGCGGTGAGAAAAAGTCCCAGCAGGGTCGCGCTCACGGCGACCAGCAGCGTCCGACTGGCAGTGCCCTGCTCCAGCAGCCCCAGGGGGAACTGGGCCGCGAGCAGCAAAGTCGCCCCCATGCCGATGAGCAAGAGGCTCAGCGGCAGAACCAGTCGGGCGCTCCAGAGGATCCGCAGAATACGGTGGCGCACGTTCCGGGCATCGCCTGCTCTCTGCCCGGGATCCTGGTGTGCCGGAACCGCCAGTGTCTCTTGCTTGGTGGTGGATGCCATGGTTAGGGTGGAAATACGTGGTATTACCAACCGGTTCGCTCTGCGTAGGGTGGGTTGAGTGTAGCGGAACCCACCGCTTCAGGCCGTGTTCGATGGGTTTCGCAAGGCTCAACCCATCCTACGCAGTTTTCCGTGATCAAGGGTCTAGCCAGGAACTCATGACAGTTAGACCGGTTGGACCTGACGCAAGCAGTTTGCGGACTTGCGAAGGCGAAAACAAGCACCGGCGTGCAGGGAAATCCGGGAACCTTCCCGGCGAGGCGATCAGCCACCCCCCGCCCCCGCAATCGCGGCGACCCGCGCCGCCTTCAACGCCTGCCCCAATGCTGCCCCCTGGTACCCCTGGGCCTGCAGTGCCTCCACATCGACACCCAGTCCCGCCTCGCGAGCGCGAGCGAGATCCGCCACCCCGGCCGGCGCATTGGGCTGGGCGGCGAACACCGCCAACAGGGCGTCGAACCGGCCGTCCCGACGCCAGGCGTGCATACGCTCCAGCAGATCCTCTCGCTGCACCGCATCCAGACGGTGGAGATCGCGCACACGCGGCCACAATTCACGCGCCAGGCGAGCAGGCTCCAGCGCCTTGCGCGGTATCCCGAGGCGGCGGGATATCGTTTCGAGTGCATCCGGTGTCTGCAGCAGCAGGGCAGCGAGCCGCGCTTCGGGCGTAGCGGCTTTCTGGCTGATCCTTTGCAAGGCCTGTATCGGCACGGCTGCAACATCAGCCCCCCCATGCCCCGAGGTCATCAGCCGGTCCAACCCCGGCATCAGCTCGGCCAGGGCCCCACAGGCGTGCAGCACCTCGAAGAACCGCCACGGCTGTGGGTAACCCAGGGCCTTGTGGAGCTCACGCCAGATCCGCTCCGGCCGCAGCTCGGCAACCGCACCCTGCCGTACCATGGCCTTCATCAGGCGATGGGTCCCATGGGCCACGCGAAATCCATAACCGCCGAAACGGGCCGCAAAACGGGCGATCCGCAACAGGCGTACCGGATCTTCGGCGAACGCCGGGGTGACATGGCGCAACAGCCCCTGCCGCAGATCCTCTTCGCCACCGTACGGATCGATCAGCCGCCCCTGTTCGTCCTCGGCCATGGCATTGATGGTGAGGTCACGGCGTGCCAGATCCTCTTCCAGCGACACCTCCGGGCCCGCATCCACCCGGAAGCCCCGGTATCCCTCTCCCACCTTGGTCTCGCGCCTCGCCAGGGCATATTCCTCACCCGTGCGGGGATGACGAAAGACAGGGAACTCGGGATCGGCCTGGCGAAAACCGGCCGCGCGCATGGCCTCCGGGGTGCTCCCCACCACGACCCAGTCCCGTTCGTGAACCGGGAGGCCGAGCAAGCAGTCGCGCACGGCACCACCTACCAGATAGGTGCGAGCGGGCGATGGCGGCACCACGGATTCCGTCATGGTACCAACCCCTTTTCGGGACAGCCGCACGCAGAAGGCAAGGAAGAAGAAATCATCGAATCAATGCCTTGGATTCCTTGAAAGTTTATTAGTTTCTTCTAATATACTGATTACTTCACTTTTCACACTGCACGAGGACGAGCCATGTTACCCCTGATCATCGGCATCGTAGCGGCCTCGGTATTCAGGATGGTTGCAGTCATGATACTGGGCACGGACGGCCTGTTGACCCATGCCTGGGTCGAGATCATCTTCTGGAGCCTGATCGGCGTGGGC
>RFHJ01000174.1 GCA_003696905.1 Gammaproteobacteria bacterium
ATCGTGCGATTCGAACGCACGACGTTTCAAAATGGCCGGTCGACAAGCGGCGCAAGCCGCGCAGCCCGAGCGCAGCGAGACATCCGCCGGGGCGTCAGCTCCCCCTTACCTTGTTGAGCCACCATCCCCTACACTAGCGGATGACACCTCCCTCGATCTGCTGGAGTACGGTTTGCCCTTCAATCTGCCCTTGCTACGACGCTGGCTCGACGTCCTTCTACGCGGACTGCATCTGCTCACCATCGTGGTGCTAGGTGCGGCGCTGTTGGGGGCACCCCTGGAGCTGCGAGCCGCTATTCTGGCAATGCTCGGCAGCGGAGTGACGTTGTTCGCCATCCAGTTCTGGGGTCGGCCCGACCTTTTTCTGCAATGGTCCGGCCTCTCACTGTTGATCAAGCTGGGATTGGTCGCCCTGATGTTGGTGATGCCGGGCACCGCTCAGCCGCTGTTCTGGGGCATCCTGATCTGGTCGGTGATTTTCGCGCACGCCCCGGCGACCTTCCGCCATCGCCGCCTGGCCGGCACCGACGATTGATGTTTTCAAGTTTACGTCCAGCCCATCGACTGGAAGACTCCACTCCAACCTCTAACTCGGAAGCGCAATGACCCATTGGGAACTCGCTCTGCTGGTGTCGGCCGGTGTCGCAGGTGGCTGGCTGAACGTCATGGCCGGCGGCGGCTCGTTGCTGACCGTTCCCCTGATGGTCTTTCTCGGACTGCCGGGTCCGGTAGCCAACGGCACCAACCGTATCGCCATTCTGCTGCAGAACATCACCGCCGTGGCCACCTTCCACAAGCGGGGCTTCTCGGACTTCCGGCTCAGTCTCAGCCTTTCGGCCACCGCCTCGATCGGTGCCCTGTTCGGCGCCATGGTGGGGGTCCGGCTGGACGGTGAGTGGTTCGACCGGGTGGTGGCCTTGATCATGTTGGGGGTGATGATCATCATGTGGCGCGGCGGCCGTTCCCGGCAAGACCAGAATCCTCACGACGGCCCCACCCCCCGGCGGCTGCTGCTCGGTCATGTCCTGATGGTGGGCGCCGGCTTCTGGGGCGGCTTCATCCAGCTGGGTGTGGGCTTCATCCTGATGCCAATACTGCATCGGGTGATGGGCCTGGACCTGGTGCGGACCAACATGCACAAGGTGTTCATCATCACCATCTACACGGTCGTGGCGCTGATCGTGTTTGCGGCTCAGGTGGAGCTGATGTGGTGGGTGGGCGCCTGGCTGGCCCTGGGCAATGCGTTCGGTGGCTGGCTGGGAGCCCATACCACCGTCGTCAAGGGGGAACACTGGATTCGCTGGGTATTGAACCTCACGCTGGCTGCATTCATCGTCAAACTACTGTTTTTCTGAGGATACCGGTTGGTTATAGTCTGGCCATGACCACCACCGGATCACCCGCACCTTCCCGGCACCCGGCACAAGGACGGCATCTCCTGCCGTTCCTCCTGGGGTTGGGCGTGATCGCCCTGTCGGCGGTCGTCCTCTGGCGGATCTTACAGCCAGCCACGAAATCGACGCGCCCGGTGACCGCCCTCACACAACCCGTGGTCGAGGTCCTGGACGCCACGCCGGGGCAGCACGCCATTCGGATCCACGCCTGGGGGCGGGTCAGCGAGGAGGACGTACTCGAGCTCTTTCCGCAGGTAGAAGGTCAGTTGCGCCAGATACATCGCGAGCTGGTTCCCGGCGGCTTCGTCCCGGCCGGCGAGCCCCTCGCCGAGATCGACCCCAGCGACTACCGACTCGGGGTCAAGGCGGCGGAGGCGGGGCTCGCCAAGGCCGAGGCCCGCCTCGCGGTGGAGCAGGCACGCCGCAAGCTGGCGGGCAAGGAATTGCGCATGCTCGAAAAAGGAAAGACCCTGGACGAACGCTCCCGTGCCCTGGTCTTGCGCGAACCCCAGTTGCGCGAGGCCCGTGCGGAGGTGGCCGAGGCCCGCCATGCCCTGGAGAAGGCGAGGCTGGCATTGGCTCGGACACGCCTTAGTCTTCCCTTCGAGGTGCGGGTACTGGAACGGGATCACCAGGTGCCGGAGGTCGTGGGCCCCGGCAGGCGGATCGCCCGGCTGCAGCCCACCGCGGCGGTCACCGTACGCCTGTTGATCAATACCGATGGGCTGCCCCGCCTGCGCCGGGTACTCGAAGAGAGGCCAGGCGCCGAAGTCGAGATCCTTGCCAATGGGTATCGCTATTCGGGAACCTTGGAAACGATAGGGACGGCGCTCAGCGCTGAGACCCGCCAGGTACCGATCAGGGTACGCGTCAGTGACCCCTTTGGACGCAAGCCCTCCCATCACGGCAGGCCTCCCTTGCTGCTGGGTTCCCTGGTCGAGGCCTGGATCCCTGCCGGGGCATTGCAAGAGACAGTGGCAGTACCCCGTCCACTGCTGCAGGACAACCGGCGTGTCTGGGTCGTCGATGGCGAAGGACGGCTGCGGGTGCGGAAGGTGGATATCCGTTTCCGGGAACCGGAACGGGTGTTCATCGCCCCGTTGCCGGCAGGGGATCGCCTGCTCCGCGGCAACCCGGCCGGACTGGCACCCGGCACGCGCGTCGAGGTGCGCGAAACGTCGTGATCGGCAGCCGCAGAATCGCCCTGATCACCTGGTTCGCCGACAATCCGGTGGCGGCGAACATGCTCGTGCTGGCGCTGCTGCTCGGTGGGATCATCGGCTTCCAGGCGATGCGCCAGGAGATCACGCCGGACTTCTCCATTCCCGGGGTCCGCATCACCATGGCCTACCCTGGTGCAACGCCGGAAGAAGTGGAACAGGGCCTGGTACTCGCCATCGAGCGTGCGCTGCGGGGTATCGACGATATCACCGACATCAGTAGCGTGGCCGCGGAAGGCAGCGCCACAGTGACCGGTGCTCTGCGCGAGGACGCAGAACCCACGGTCGTACTCCAGGAGGTGCGGGATGCCATCTCGCGCATCACGTCCTTTCCTCAGGAGGCCGAACCCGCAAAGATCTCCCTGCGGCGCCACGGCTTCTACGTGATCAGCATCGGCGTTGCGGCGAACCTGGCGCGCGAGGAACGCCAGGCACTGGGCAATGCGGTCCGGCGGCGCCTGGAGGCACTGCCGGATGTGTCGCGGGTGGAGGTGCGAGGCGGCGCCACCCCCGAGATCCACCTCGAGGTGCCGTCCCGCGCATTGCGGGAATACGAGCTGACACTCTCGGAGATCGCCCGGCGGCTGCGCCAGGCCTCGCGCGACCTGCCGGGGGGGCGGCTGGAGGCCACGGCCGGCGAGATCCTGCTCCGCACCCAGGGCAGGCGCGAACGGGGCCGGGCGTTCGCGGATATTCCCGTACTGCAAGACGCAGCGGGTGGACGCGTGGACCTGGGCGACATCGCCAGGATAGAGGACGGCTTCGCCGAGAACCGCCAGCTGTTCGAGTTCAACGGGCGTCCCGGGCTGCGTCTGGACGTCTATCAGGTGGATCAGGGCCACCCGATCGCCCTGGCGCGCCGGGTGCGCGCCCTGGTGGACGAATTGAATGCCCAGCTGCCCGACGAGATCGAAGTGAGCGTACAGAACGACCGCTCCCAGCGCTATGCCGAGCGGCGGGCCGTGCTGTTGAAGAACGGTGCCCTCGGTCTGCTCCTGGTGATCCTGGCGTTGAGCCTTTTCCTCGAGGCCCGCCTGGCCTTTTGGGTGGCCTTTTCGATCCCGGTCGTGTTCATTGGCAGCTTCGCCTTCCTGCCCCTGTTCGATGTCACCCTGAACATGATCTCGCTCTTCGCCTTCATCCTTGCGGTGGGGATCGTGGTGGACGACGCCATCATCGTGGGGGAGAACATCCATGCGCGCCATCAGGCGGGTCTGCCAATCCCCAAGGCGGTGGGTATAGGCGCCAGCGAGATGGCGCTGCCGGTGCTCTTTGCGGTGGGCACCAACATCCTCGCCTTCCTGCCATTGATGGGTGTCCCGGGCGCCGTAGGCCAGTTCATGCGCCATCTGCCGATCGTCGCAATCGTTGTCTTCGCGGTATCGCTGGTGGAGGCGCTGCTGGTGCTGCCGGCCCACCTCAGAAGTTCCCGGTCACGGCCGATCGGTCCCGGGCGATCACCCTGGCTCAATGCCGTGCAGCGCCTCCACACGGCAACCGCACAGGCTCTCGACCGCTGGCGCGATGGCCCCTTCCGGCGTCTGGTGTCCTCGGTCCTGGCACATCGCTACCTCACCCTCCTGCTGTTCTGCGCTGGCCTCTCCCTGGTGATCGCCTGGTACGCCTCGGGTCGCATCGACCTCACCTGGCGACCGGAGATTCCGGGCGATCGCGTCGACGCAGAACTGGACATGCCGGTCGACGCATCGTTGCAACAGACGCTGGCCGCGGTGCGCAAGGTGGAACGGGCCGGCCTGCAGGCTATCGAGGCCTTGGGGGGACGCCGCTATCTGGCGAGCTGGTTCACCCGCACCGGCTCGCGCCGTCCGACCTTTGGCGAGATCAGCATGATACTAGTGCCCGACGACCAGCGGCCCTTCACACAGGAGGACTTCACCCGCGAATGGCGCCGCCAGCTGGGCGACATGCCCGAAGCCAAATCCCTGTTCTTCGAGTATCTGGTCGGGCCGGGCGGCAACAGGGCATTGCGCATCGACCTGTCGCATCCGGATCGCCATGTGCTGAACGAGGCCGCCCGCCACCTTGCGGAACTCATGGCCACGATCGATGGGGTAGTCGATGTCACCGACGGCACCGCCGAGGGCAAACGCCAGCTCGTGATCACCCCTACCCCGAGGGGGCGCCTGCTGGGCCTGGACGAACGCACGCTGGGCTCCCAGCTGCGCGACGCCTATTACGGAGCGGAGGTCCGCCGCCTGTTGCGCGACGGCGAAGAGATCAAGGTACTGGTCAGACTGCCCGCCGAGGAACGCGCCAGCCTGGCCGCCCTCGCCGAACTCCCCATCCGCCTCGACGATGGCACCAGGGTACCCCTGTCGGAGGTGGCCGACATCCATTGGGGCCGCGCCTTTGCCGCTATCGACCGGGAGAATGGCCGGCGCATCCTGCGGGTGAGCGCCAGCATCGACAAGGCGCATGCCAACGGCCGACAGATTCGTGCCCTTTTGCAAGAATCGGTGTTGCCACGGTTGAGCGCCCGTTACCCCGACCTGGAATGGTCGTTCTCCGGTGGCAGACGCGACCGCCAGAGCACCTTCGACTACATCTTCCACGGTCTGATGTGGACCGCACTCGCCATGTTCGGCCTATTCGCCGTGCTGTTTCGCAGCTATGCCCAGGCGGCAGTGGTAATGGCCACCATTCCCTTTGCCCTGGCGGGCGCGGTGGCCGGCCATGTGTTGCTGGGATACGATCTGAGCTCGGTGAGTATCTACGGCATGATCGCGTTGGGCGGACTGGTGGTCAACGGTTCACTGGTCCTCACGGTGCGCCTGAACGAGCTGCGCGAACTCCAGGACACCGAAGCGATCCTGCGTGCCACGCTATCGCGCTTCCGCCCCATTCTGCTGACCGCACTCACCACCTCGGTGGGACTGGCACCCCTGCTGTTCGAGACCTCCATTCAGGCACGGTTCCTGGTGCCCATGGCGATCGCCCTGACCTTCGGTACCGTCGCCTCGGTGTTCGTGGTACTCCTGCTGATACCGGCGTTGCATGCCGTCCTCGAGGATCTCAAGCGACGCTGGCCTGCCGCGCACCACCATCCCTCATAGGCGGCTATTCTCGGCGCAACCGTTCGAGCTTTGCCTGGAGGGCCCGTGACAGCGCCTCGCATGCCTTGCGCTGCGCCTGTTTGTAGACGGTCTGTTCACCCCGCTCGGCAAAGGCGATGCGTGCGCCGAAATACGCGACATCCGCCTCGATGGCGCTCACGTCCTTCTTCTTGTGGACCTGTCTGTCGTGCGGCTTCATGTGGTGAATTCTATAGCGCAATGAATCGAAACGTTGACCCCTGAAGCGGATATAACCTCCATAAGCGATACCCTATGGACGCGACTGATCGATCAGAGGCACGTTGGGAAACTACGATAAAAGCCTCCCTTGGCTGTATTCAGCGACGCCACGCCGCAATGCGGTTGGCGGCTCGCTTCGAGATCAATCGCCCGCAGCAATAGATTCTGGCGGCCCGCGTCTGGGCCGCAAAAGATCTGAGCGTTTCAGCTGCACCCATGTGTTCGGCACCACTCGCCGCAACTTGAATCCCCGCAGCGACAGGAGGCAGCCTTCGAATCACGGAACAGGCGCGACACTCGAAAACGAACAGGCATCGGTCACCAGTCATCCGCCGTCAATGACCTCCCTGCCCATTTTTTTCAAAAGTTTTCGGATGAGCGGCCGAAGATTGAAATTAGCGATGGCGCAAGGCATTACAGGTGCTAAGCTCAGTCCATGCTTTCCCCCATCACTTCCGTACAGCAAAAATAGGCCGATCGTCCAATATGTCGGAATACCTCGAAAGACAACACCAGATCTCCGGCTTCTTCGGTGGTAACGCGCCTTTCATCGAGGCCCTCTACGAGGATTATCTGAAGGACCCGGCCAGTGTGCCAGAGGACTGGCGCAAACGTTTCGATTCGTTGCCACCGGTCAATGGTCAGCAACACGATATCTCGCACCGTGAGATCCAGACCAATCTCGCCCGTCTGACCCGCGAGTCACAGTGCCGCCAGGCACCGGCCTTCAACGCGGCCGCTGCAGAACGTCAGGTGAAGGTGTTGCGGCTGATCAACGCCTACCGGGTGCGCGGCCATCAGAACGCCGACCTCGACCCCTTGCAACTGCACGACATCATTCCGCTGCCCGAACTCCAGCCGTCCTATTACGGCTTCACCGAGGCGGACATGGACGAGACCTTCAATACCGGCTCGCTGTTCGCGCCCGAACGTCTGCCGCTACGCGAAATTCTGGAGATCGTACAAGAGGTCTACACCGGGACGGTCGGTTCGGAATACATGCACATCACCAGCACCGAGGAGAAGCGCTGGATACAGCAGCGACTGGAGGGCTACCGGGCACGCCCGGAACTGACCACCGACGACAAACGCTGGCTGTTGCACATGATCACCGCCGCCGAGGGGATCGAGAAGTACATGCACGCCCGCTTCGTGGGGCAGAAGCGTTTTTCCCTGGAGGGCGGCGAGTCGCTCATTCCCATGCTGGACGAACTGGTGGTACGCGCCGCCCGCGACCAGGGCGAAGAGATCGTCATCGGCATGGCCCACCGGGGACGACTCAATGTCCTGGCCAACATTCTGGCCAAACCACCACGCGAGATCTTCGAGGAGTTCGAGGGCGCGCGCCCGCCCGAGCCCATCGACGAAGGCATCCTGTCGTCGGGTGACGTCAAATACCACAAGGGGTTCTCCAGCGACCTCGAAACTCCCCATGGCCCCATCCACGTCACCCTGGGCTTCAACCCCTCGCATCTGGAGATCATTTCCCCGGTGATCATGGGATCGGTACGCGCCCGCCAGCAGCGCTACCGGGACAAGACCGGCGGCCGCATCATCCCGGTCGTGATCCATGGTGATGCCGCCATTGCCGGGCAGGGTGTCAACCAGGAGACCTTCAACATGTCGCAGGCCCGAGGCTACGGGGTCGGCGGCACCATCCACATCGTGGTCAACAACCAGATCGGCTTCACCACCAGCAACCTGCTTGACAGTCGTTCCACCCACTACTGCACCGATATCGCCAAGATGGTGCAGGCACCCATCTTCCACGTAAACGGTGATGATCCCGAGGCGGTGCTCTTCGTCACCCGTCTCGCCTTCGACTACCGCATGCGTTTCCGCAAGGACGTGGTCATCGATCTGGTGTGCTATCGTCGCCAGGGCCACAACGAGGCCGACGAACCGGCGGTCACCCAGCCGGTGATGTACCGCAAGATACGCAATCATCCCCCGGTACGCGCCCGCTACGCCGAACGCCTGATTGCGGAGGGCGTGATAACACCCGATGAGGTGCAGCAGGAGGCCGAGGCGGTACGCAACGAGTTCGAGCAGGGCAACTGCGTGGGCCGGCCCAGCCTGTGTGACCTGGACGGCCGCATTCACGTGGACTGGAAACGGTTCCGCGGTGTACGCTGGGACCACCCGGTGGACACCCGGGTCGATGCCGACCGCCTCGAGGCCCTGGCCGGTCAGATCTTCACGCCCCCCACCGACTTCCCGGTGCATCCGCGACTCGCCCGCATTCTCGAAGACCGGCAACAGATGGCGCAGGGCACCAAGCTCATGGACTGGGGCTTCGCCGAGAACCTCGCCTACGCCTGTCTGCTCGACAAGGGCTATCCGGTGCGTCTCTCGGGACAAGATGCCCGTCGGGGCACCTTCTTCCACCGACATGCCATGTGGCGCAACCAGGAAACCGGCGAAAGCTACATGCCCCTGCAGCACCTCTACCCCAATCAGCCCAACTGCGCCATCATCGACTCGGTCCTCTCGGAAGAGGCAGTGCTGGCCTTCGAGTACGGCTATGCATCGGCCGAACCGGATGGCCTGACCATCTGGGAGGCCCAGTTCGGCGACTTCGCCAACGGCGCCCAGGTAGTCATCGACCAGTTCATCACCTCGGCCGGCGCCAAGTGGGGCCTCTACTGCGGCCTGACCCTGTTCCTGCCACACGGCTACGAGGGCCAGGGCCCGGAACACTCCTCGGCCCGCCCGGAACGCTACCTGCAACTCTGTGCGGAACACAATATCCAGGTCTGCACCCCGACCACACCGGCACAGATATTCCACCTGCTGATGCGCCAGATGCTGCGTCCCTACCGCCGGCCCCTGGTCGTCTTCACCCCCAAGAGTTTGTTGCGCAGCCCCCTGGCCACTTCGCCCATGGAGGCGCTCAGCACCGGCCAGTTCGAAACGGTGATCGACGAGATCGATCCCATCGACAAACCGAAGGTGAAACGCCTGATCATGTGTACCGGCAAGGTCTACTACGATCTCCTGCAGGCACGTCGCAGCCGCGCGCTGGAAGATGTCGCCATCATTCGCCTGGAGCAGCTCTACCCCTTTCCCTGGGCGGGTTTCAATGCGGCCATCGCCGGCTACCCCAATGTGACGCAATACATCTGGTGTCAGGAAGAACCCCAGAACCAGGGCCCATGGGACCAGATCAAGCACCGTTTCCATGCCGTTCTGAACCCGAGAATCCCCCTGATCTACTGCGGCCGTCCCTCGGCGGCGGCACCCGCGACGGGCTACTTCCGCGTACACCAGGAAGAACAGGAAAAACTGGTCGACGACGCCCTCACCGGCTATGTCGATCCCTCCATGAACCGAAGAGGTTGAGTATGAGTATCGAGGTCAAAGTCCCCACCCTGCCGGAATCGGTCACCGATGCCACCGTGCTCGCCTGGCACAAACAGGCCGGAGACCCGGTCTCTCGGGACGAGAATCTGCTGGATCTGGAAACCGACAAGGTGGTGCTGGAGGTTCCCTCTCCGGTGGATGGCGTGCTACAGGAGATTCGCGCGGAGACCGGCGCCGTGGTGACCAGCGACGATGTGCTGGGGATCATCGAACCGGGCACACAGAAATCGGAATCCGTCCCCAGGGAGGGCTCTCCAAGCGCCTCGCAAACCGGCGAAAAGGCCGCAGAGGCCCCAGCGGCCCCTGAATCCGCACCGAGCGGAACACCAGCCAGCGAGCCTGTCCTCACCCCGGCGGTGCGGCGGCTGGTCAAGGAACTCTCCCTCGACCCGAGCAAGATCCAGGGTACCGGCAAGGATGGCCGCATTCTCAAGTCGGACGTGATGCGCTATCTGGACGAGCAGAAGAAGCGCGAGGACGAGGAGGAAATAAAGGCCATGATCCCGCAGGCGGGGGAACAGGCACCGGCGCGCAACGAGACCCGAGTGCCCATGAGCCGCCTGCGGGCGCGGATCGCCGAACGGCTGGTGGAGGCCCAGCACACCGCCGCCATCCTCACCACCTTCAACGAAGTGGACCTATCCGAGGTGATCGTGCTGCGCAGGCGCTACCGTGACAGTTTCGAGAAGGAACATGGAGTAAAGCTCGGTTTCATGTCCTTCTTCGTCAAGGCCACCATCGAGGCATTGAAACGCTTCCCGGTCGTGAATGCCTCGGTCGATGGCACCGACATCGTCTACCACGACTATTTCGATATCGGCATCGCGGTGGGCTCACCACGCGGCCTGGTGGTACCGATACTGCGTGACGCCGACCAGCTCTCCTTCGCCGAGATCGAGCGGCGAATCAAACAGTTCGGCCAGAAGGCGCAGGAGGGCACGCTCAGCTACGAGGAACTGACCGGTGGCACCTTCACCATCTCCAATGGGGGGGTCTATGGTTCCATGCTGTCCACGCCCATCCTCAATCCGCCTCAGAGCGGCATTCTCGGCATGCACAACATCGTCGAGCGGCCCGTGGTGGTCGACGGCGAGATCGTCATCCGGCCGATGATGTACCTGGCGCTCTCCTATGACCATCGCATCATCGACGGGCGCGAGGCGGTGCAGACCCTAGTGACCATCAAACAGTGCCTGGAAGATCCGGCACGCCTGATGCTGAACCTCTGATCGGCATGCACGGCAAGCGCGACTCGACCTTCGTTCCAGGGAGACACCCACCGATGAGCACCGTGATCCGGGATGCAGACCTCGTGCAGAGCGTGGCCGACGCCTTGCAATTCATCTCCTACTATCACCCGAGGGATTTCGTCCAGGCGGTCGCCGAGGCCTGGCGACAGGAGCAGTCGCCGTCGGCCAAGGATGCGCTCGCCCAGATCCTGACCAATTCGCGGCTGAGCGCCGAGGGACACCGCCCCATCTGCCAGGATACCGGCGCGGTGGTCGCCTTCCTCAAGGTCGGCATGGGAGTGCGTTTCGACAGCAATCGATCCCTGCAGGAGATGATCGACGAAGGGGTGCATCGGGCCTACACCGATCCGGACAACCCCCTGCGTGCCTCCATGGTAGACCCACCCATCGGACAGCGTCGGAACACCGGCGACAACACCCCCGCCATCGTCTATACGGAACTGGTACCGGGCGATCGCCTGGAGATTGCGCTTGCGGCCAAGGGGGGCGGCTCGGAGAACAAGGCCCGCTTCACCATCCTCAATCCGAGCGACGACCTGGTGGACTGGGTGGTGCGCACCGTCCCCGGCATGGGGGCCGGCTGGTGTCCTCCCGGCATCCTGGGCATCGGCATCGGGGGCACCCCGGAGAAGGCCCTGCTGATGGCCAAGGAATCGTTGCTGGCACCCATCGACATCCAGGAGCTCAAGGCGAGAGGGCCGCGAAATCCCATCGAGGAACTGCGCCTGGAGATTCTCGAGCGGGTCAACGAACTGGGCATCGGTGCCCAGGGACTGGGCGGGCTGACCACCGTGCTGGACGTCAAGATCAAGACCTATGCCACCCATGCGGCCTCGCTGCCGGTAGGCATGATCCCCAATTGCGCCGCCACCCGGCACATCGAATTCGAGCTCGATGGCAGCGGGCCCGCCGAATTCGTCCCGCCGTCGCTGGAGGATTGGCCGGATATCCACTGGGCGCCCGGCGCCGATGCCAGGCGCGTGGATCTCGACCATCTCACCCGGGAAGAGGTCATGTCCTGGAAGGCAGGCCAGCGACTGCTGCTCAGCGGCAGGCTGCTGACCGGTCGCGATGCCGCGCACCGGCGGATCCAGGAACTGCTCGAATCCGGCCAGGGCCTACCGCAGGGCGTGGATTTCACCAACCGGCTGATCTACTACGTGGGGCCGGTCGATCCGGTCGACGGCGAGGCGGTCGGTCCCGCGGGTCCCACCACCGCTACCCGCATGGACAAGTTCACCGAACTGATGCTCTCGCAAACCGGCCTGTTGGGGATGATCGGCAAGGCCGAGCGCGGGCCGGAGGCCGTCGAATCGATCAAGCGACACAAGGCCGCCTACCTGATCGCGGTCGGCGGTGCCGCCTATCTGGTCTCCCAGGCGGTCAAAAAGGCACGGGTCGTGGCCTTCGAGGACCTCGGCATGGAGGCCATCTATGAATTCGAGGTCCAGGACATGCCGGTGACCGTGGCGGTGGACAGCACCGGCACCTCGGTGCATCAGCAGGGGCCGGCGGAATGGCGTGTCCGCATTGCCGAGATCAAGCGGCGGTCAGCCAACTGAGTTCGAAGCTGGGGCCCAAGACACTACTCTCAGCGGGTTGATCCCATCTTGTGGGAGCCCCAGAATCGGGCTATGACCAACCCCTACGGGAGACCTGCCATGCGCATGCAGGAAAAAATCGAACAGATATTGCAAGAAGGCTTGCAGCCGCTACATCTCGAGGTGGTGGACGAAAGCCACATGCACAGCGTCCCCGCAGACGCCCAGTCGCACTTCAAGGTGACAGTGGTTACGGCCGGTTTCGAAGGTCAATCCCTGCTTCAGCGGCATCGTGCGGTCAACCGCACCCTGCAGGAGAACGGTGTGATGGACGCCATCCATGCGCTGGCCCTGCACACCCTCACGCCCGACGAGTGGTACGCCAGGGGTGGCCAGGCACCGGAATCGCCCCCCTGCCTGGGAGGCAGCAAGGCATGATCATTCGCGCCATCCGCTGGCTGCTCGGCCAGCTCATTGTGTTCGTCGACTGGGCCACCCGCCCCGCCCCACCGGTGCGTACCCCGGAGGCCCAGGCAGCCATCGATGCCGCGACGCGGAATCTGGCGCTCTATCAGTTCCGACTCTGCCCCTTCTGCGTCAAGGTGCGACGCGCCATGCGGCGGCTGGGGCTGAACATCGAGTTGCGTGATGCGCTAAACGATCCTCGACACAAGGCAACACTCATCGGGGAGGGCGGACAGTACAAGGTACCCTGCCTGGCCATTACCGAAGACGGCCAGACACGCTGGCTCTACGAATCCAACGACATCATCGCCTGGCTCGAGGCGCGATTCGGAAAGAGTCCTGCGATCACCGCCGATTCGGCGCAAGAGAAGGCCTGAAGCACCAACCCCAATATGTCTCCCGCTCCAGGCGGTCGATTCTGAAGCCAGCCGTGAACCGTGATTGCGGCGCAAGGCACCCTGATAAAGCCAGGGACGGCTTTTATCAGGGCTTCCCGAAACCGAGCCGAGTTTCAGCAGCGGGTTTTGCAATCAAGTTGCCATATATGACAACTTGATTGCAAGTTCAGGCACCTCAATGGGCCTCGGCACCATCCGCGCCGTGGGCGTGGCCGTGCGCCAGTTCTTCTGCGGTGGCCTCGCGCACCTCCACCACCTTCAGCTCGAAGCGCAGATCCTTGCCGGCCAGTTCATGGTTGCCATCGACGGTCACGAACTGCTCGTCCACTTCGGTGACCATCACCACCATGGGCGAGCCATCCGGTAGCTGGGTCTGAAAGCGCATGCCCGGCTCGATGGTGTCCACACCGGGGAAATTGGCGCGTGGCACCCGCTCCACCAGCGCATCCTCGCGCGGGCCGAAGCCCTGTTCCGGCGTCAGATCGACACTCAGCTCGTCACCCACCGCGTGGCCATCCAGCGCCGCCTCCAAGGCGGGCAACAGCTGCTCTGCGCCATGCAGATAGACCAGCGGCCCGTTGCTCTCGGAGGAATCGATCATCTCGCCCTGACCGTCGTAGAGCCGGAAGTCCGCAGCCACGACGCAATTTTTTCCAATATTCACACCAATCATCCTATTCAAGAAGGGAACCTTGGGCCGCCGAGGGAACGGGACCCGAAA
>RFHJ01000175.1 GCA_003696905.1 Gammaproteobacteria bacterium
CACCACCCGGGGGTGGACGCCAGCCAATTTCAAGCACGTCAACGCGGCAGGCAAGTGCAGCAGCTGTCACAACGGGGCGACTGCAAGCGGCAAGCCGGCCGGTCACGTAACGACCATCGCAGAGTGCGACAGCTGTCATACGACCAATGGCTGGATGCCTGCGACCTTCCGCCACAGTGCGGTCACCGGTCCCTGTTCGAGCTGCCACAACGGTCGTACAGCAACGGGCAAGCCGGCGGGCCATGTCCCGACGACGGCGGGGTGCGATACCTGTCATACAACGCGCGGCTGGTTGCCGGCAAGGTTTGATCACGCCGGTGTTACCGGCGCCTGTGGTAGCTGCCATAACGGTAGATCCGCAACCGGTAAACCGGGAAACCATTTTGTGACGACTCGCGATTGTTCTGCCTGCCACCAGACCGCTGGGTGGAGTCCTGTGCGGAGCTACCGTCATGTCAACGCTCACTATCCGGATCACGGCGCGCGTTTGGGGTGCACGGATTGTCACACTGGCAATAGCGAGCGAATTTCCTGGCCCTTCCCGGCCTATGCTCCGGATTGCGCAGCCTGCCATGCCAAGGACTGGCGAGCCAAACCACACAAGGGTGCGAGTATCTCTCGGCTGCGCAACTGCGCGGGGCTGTGTCACAAGAGCCGTCCCCAGCATTCGCCGCGTGATCGGTCGTGGGACGACTGATGGATACGGTCGCAAGATTCACAGGCTGGTGGCGCAGTTTGCTCTTTGTCCTACCCCTGGCGTATTCAGGTTCGGCACCGGCCGGCCTGCCCGAGATCATCGATCGTCTCGAGTGGTATCGGCAGGGAGAGTGCTGGAAGGTGGATTTGTCGCTGAACGTAACCTTTCTGCCGGTTGCTCAGTTTCCACATGGGGCATCTCGCTACTTCTATGTCCTGGGGCTGGTAGCTCAGGAGGCCGGGGAAGCGAGTCATCTCTCGCGTCGTGAGCAGCGCCGAGTGCGTCTGGGTGACGGTGTGGGGACGCTCCAGGTTACCTATGTCGGTGACCTGCCGGGTCCGAAGCTTTTGACGTTCGAAGCCGCGATCCCCATGCGTTATCGCCTGGTGGAACAGGAGCATGGGCTCTCTGTAGCGTTTGTGCCGGGCAATAGGGACACCCACTGCCTGTCGGAGAACAACCAATATAACAGTCGGAGAAGAGGTCTCAATGAGCACCAATAAGCATTATGGGAGGCACCTTGGTCTTGCGTTGGCGATGCTATGGCTGAGCCTGGTAGTGGCTGGAAAGGCGGGGGCCGCCAGCTTGCTGGACGACGTCTCGATCGATTCCGACGCGTCGGGCGCGTTCGTGCGGATTACCTTTACGGCACCGATGCGCTATCAAAGCCACACACCGGTCAGTTCAGGGCGCGAATTGCGCATCGTTCTCAGGCCGCTCTCCGAGGACGATTTTCCCCCATCGGCCCTGTATGGTACCGAGACCAGGAGTTGGGGCGGAAAGGAGAAGCATGCCCTGCGCACCCTCCGCTACGAAGGTTCCCGAACCACCGGGTCCCTGCTGACACTCAAGTTTTCCCATACGGTGCACTTCAAGGTGCGTACAACTCCGGACATGCGAACCCTGGTTGTCCGGGTCGTAGTGCCGCAGGCAAGAAGCCAGTTGTCCACGGCGCGCGGACCAGTGACCTACTCGCAGATTCATTCGAAGGCGCCGCCGAGTCGGGTACGAGGGAAGAGATTTGTTGTGTATTTGCACTCCTCGAGCAGGCCCCTGGTCCCTGGGAAGTTTTCCAAGCCCGCCGGTCACGAGGACAAGCAGTTGTTCGTTAGCGAGGCCGATGTGCGGGGTAAGCATTGGTACCGCCTGACCCTGGGGTACTTTCGCACCCGTGATGAGGCCATCGCCGCATTGCCTTCGATCAAGACACGTTACCCCAAGGCATGGGTTGGAGTTGTCGCCGGTGGAGGCGCCACAACTGGTCAGCTCGGCGGGAATATTCCGCGAGGTGAGCGCGGTGGCCGGCTGGGGCGCGCGTTAGATGCTGGTCGTCAGGCGATGATTGACGGTGATTATCCACGGGCGATTCGATTGTTCAGCGCAGTCGCCGAGAGTGGTGACGACCGGTTTGAACGAGAGGCTCTGGAACTGCTCGGCCTGGCGCGTGAACGCAATCACCAGTTGGCACAAGCGCGTGCAGTCTACGAAAGATATCTCAAGCGCTATCCCAAAGGTCCGGATGCGGAACGTGTACGCCAACGCCTGGCAGGTGTCGTGACGGCCAGCCCGTCAGAACGGGAGATTAAACTCGCCGGTTCTCCTACTGTCCGCAAGTCGGCTGCCAAGCATCCCATGCGTTGGGATTGGTATGGCACTCTATCCCAGGAATACCTGAGGGATCAGACAACGTTGGCTACGGATCCGGCGGCTAAACGGGTCAATACCTCTCGCTTGACAACCCTGTTGAACATGACGGCGCGTGGCCGTGGTTCCGAATATGATCTGCGTGCTCAATTGGATGCGGAATATGCGAAAGACTTTGAAACCCAGAACGCGGGGCAAAATGCTTATACCATCAGTAATGCCTATTTAGACCTGCAGCACAAGCCGCTAGGGGTAGGGGCAAGGATCGGGCGTCAGCGTCATAATGGGGGCGGTATTCTGGGTCGTTTCGACGGGATACTGGTCAATTATGCGACGACAGAAACCGTTACCGTAAATGTGGTAGCCGGCTACCCAGTCGATCTGAACGAGAAAACTCGCGTCAACTACGATACCCGGTTCTACGGGTTGAGCGCCGATTACCAGCCGCTGGATGCCGATTGGAGTTTCAATGCCTTCTACATCCGACAGGATAGGGAGGGGTATCTGGATCGCCAGGCAGTGGGAGGCGAGGCTCGTTACTTTACTCCGGACAAGTCGATATTCACCCTCGTCGACTACGACGTTACCTATAGCGAATTGAATACCTTTCTGGTGCAAGGCAATTGGAATCTGTCTGATCGAGACGCGGTATTCGCCACCTTGGATTACCGACTCAGTCCTAGCCTGACTACCAGCAATGCATTGATAGGGCAGACAACTGCCACGACACTCAAACAGTTGGGGCAGACATTCAGCGAGAGCGCGCTCCGGCAGTTGGCGCGTGACCGGACAGCGAAGGTGACGACTTTCACGGTGGGGGGGTCACATCGTATCCGGGAAGATCTGCAGGTAAGCGGGGACATTACTGCTACCAAGACCGGTAGCACTCCATCATCCGGCGGGGTGGCGGCAACCCCGGCGACGGATCTTGAGTGGCTATACTCCTTGCAGATTCTGAGTAATGACCTGTGGTTCGAGGGCGACAGCAGTATCCTCACCTTGCGCTATGGCGATACCACCAGCTCAAGCAACTACACTGTCAGCATCGACTACCGTCATCAGCTCTCCGGTGGGTGGCGGATCAATCCGAGGGTGTTGATCGACTACCGTGACCAGAGAGACCAACCCATAACCCAATTCCAAGTCAAACCCTCGGTGCGGGCTGAATACCGCATTACTCAGGATGTCGAGGTGGATCTCGAAGGGGGTGTGAGCTGGGAACATCAGACCGATAAGGTCAACGGGGATTCTCACACCGGCGGTTACTTCGTGTCCGCGGCCTATCGTTGGGACTTTTGACATGGCTGGCAGCCTGCCGGATTCGATGTTGTCCGGCTGCAAATCTGCGGATAGCGATCAACTGAGCATATCGAATTCGTCAAATGGGCCGGCTATTCTCGTCATTCGATAAGCCCATTCGATGCGCTCCCGCGAATTTGACTCTGGCCATCCCTGGCCTTCGCCCCTGCGAGGGCAGTTGCGCTGCTCAATCCACTCCTGCGAATTCGTGGTGGAAATACCCGATGTTGGCAAGCGATGGTGGGTTGAGCCTAGCGAAACCCACCATTTCAGGCCGCGTTCGATGGGTTTCGCGGAGCTCAACCCATCCTCCTGGTTTTTCCATGATCAGGGGTGCGGCCAAGAACTCATGGCAGTTAGATGACGTTACCCTGGACAGAAGGCCATTAATGGCTCCCTCACAGCACATCATGTGGTTATAATATAAAGCTGCTTTATCGACCCACATAAAAAACGAGGGGGGCTTGGCACGATGGCCGATCGCCGATTGCAGGTATTCCACACCGTCGCGCGCCTGTTGAGTTTCACCAAGGCCGCCGAGACCTTGCACATGACTCAGCCTGCGGTGACCTTCCAGGTGCGGCAGTTGGAAGAATACTTCAACACCCGGCTGTTCGACCGCACCCACAATCGCATCAGTCTCACCGAGGCAGGCGAGGTGGTCTATGGCTTCGCGGACAAGATCTTCGAGCTCTACGCCGAGATGGAGAACGCGGTGCGGGAGATGACCGGCGAGATCAGCGGCTCGCTCACCATCGGCGCCAGTACCACCATCGCCGAGTACATGTTGCCCGCCCTGCTGGGCGATTTTCGCAATCAGTATCCGGAAGTCACCATCCATCTGAAGGTGTCGAACACCGAGGGCATCGTCTCGATGGTGGAGAACAACACCATCGACCTGGGGGTGGTGGAGGCACCTGTGGGCAACAAGAACCTGGTGGTGGACAAGTGCCGGGACGATCAGCTGGTCGCCATCGTTCCGCCCAACCACGAACTGGCCTCGCGCAAAACGGTAAAGATGGAAGAGCTGTTGCAATATCCCTTCATCTGCCGTGAAGAGGGCTCGGGGACCCGCGAAGTGATCACCAATTACATCTGCCAGACCGACGAGTGCAAGCAGTCGATGCAGATCGCTATGGAGCTGGGTAGTCCCGAGGCGGTCAAGGGGGCAGTCGAGGCCGGAATGGGTATCTCGGTGGTCTCCAATGCGACCATCCAGAAGGAGTTGCGACTTGGTACGCTGGTGGCGATTCAGCTCGATCCCCCCTTGGAGCGGCCCTTCTCTTTCGTCCACCAGAAGCAGAAGTTTCGGGTGCGGGTCATGGAGGAACTGCTGGAGTTCGCGCGCGCCTATTGTCACGAGCACCAGGGAGACAATACCTGAGCGGATAGCCAGCGATGTTGCCGCCGAAGTCGTCATCGTCGGCGCAGGAGCGAAAGCTTCTGCGGCTGTTTCGCGGGCTCGATGCGCAGGCACGTCGCAGTCTGCTGGATTTCGCCCGCTTCCTGAGTGCCCGGGAGGGTCTTGCTGAGGTGGCGGAGCCGGTGGCACAGGAACCCTTGGGGATCCCACGGCCGGACCAGGAGACGGTGGTGCAGGCGATCCGCCGTCTGTCCCGAAACTATCCCATGCTAAACCGTGACGAGCTGCTGCATGGATCCGCCGCACTGATGAGCAGCCATGTGTTGCAGGGACGGCCGGCGGCGGAGGTGATCGACGATCTGGAGGCCATGTTCGCCAAGGCGTGGGCCAGCTACCGGGACTCGGGGTCGGAATCCGGCTAGGATCCGGCGAGGGAACAAGGGACGGCAATGCGACTGATTACCGACTGGTTCAGACGAACCTTCTCCGACCCGCAGGTGGTCTTTCTTACCGTGGTGCTGCTCGGGGGCTTTGCCGTCGTGCTCACCATGGGGAATATGCTGGCCCCGGTGCTGGCGAGTGCGGTCATCGCCTATCTGCTCGAAGGGCTGGTGGTGCAGCTGGAGGACAGGGGGATGCCGCGTCTGCTGGCGGTGGTCATCGTCTTCATCGCCTTCATGCTGTTCCTCTCTGCGGTGATATTCGGACTGCTGCCGGTGGTTTCGCGCCAGGTCACCCAGCTGGTTCAGCAGCTGCCCAACATGATCGGCGAGGGCCAGAAGGCATTGATGACGCTGCCTCAGCGGTATCCGGAGATCTTCTCTCCCGAACAGGTGCAGGATATCCTCGACAGCATACGGGGCGAGATCGCAGTGTTCGGTCAGAAGGTGCTCTCGATGTCCCTGGCCTCGGTGGTAGGGGTCCTGACCCTGATCGTCTATCTGGTGTTGATGCCGATGCTGGTCTTTTTCTTTCTCAAGGACAAGGATCTGATCATCGGCTGGTTCAACCGCTTCCTGCCCGAAGAACGGGGGCTGGCGAGCCGCGTCTGGCGGGAGGTCGATCGCCAGATCGCCAACTATGTCAGGGGAAAATTCTGGGAGATCGTCATCGTATGGGCCGCGAGCCTTGCGGTCTTTTCCTTTTTCGGCCTGCAATACGCGATGCTTCTCGCCGTCCTGGTGGGCCTCTCGGTGGTCGTGCCCTATGTCGGCGCCACGGTAGTGACCGTGCCCGTGCTGATGGTGGCCTGGTTCCAATGGGGATGGAGCCCGGACTTCATCGGGGTGACTGTGGCCTATCTGGTGATACAGGCCCTCGATGGCAATCTGCTGGTGCCGTTGCTGTTTGGCGAAGTGGTGAACCTGCACCCCGTTGCCATCATCGTTGCGATTCTGGTATTTGGGGGGCTGTGGGGTTTCTGGGGCGTCTTCTTTGCCATTCCGCTGGCGACACTGGTCAATGCGGTGCTGCGCGCCTGGCCCGATCATCGCGAGGGTGCGCCGCTGCGCCGGGCCTATTGATCGACCACAAATACCCCGCGATTGGTGGGGTATTTGTGGTTCACGCTAAGGGGATCAGCTTTCCTTCTTGGTGCTCAGGCCGAATGGCAAATACAACGGGCACCAGCCAACGGCAGCGGTGAACAGCGGGATAATGCCGATGGCACCCCACCAGTTCTGGTTCAGATAGCCCCAGGCGATGAGTGCCACACCAACGATCAGCCGCAAGGCTCTGTCGATTCCACCAACGTTCTGTTTCATGATGTTTTCCTCATTCAGCGATTGATTTGGATGTGAGCTGAAGTTTATGGGGGGAACCTGTCCCATGTCAGTGACTTAGTCACATTGCGCCAGCAATCGTTCCAGCTGCTCGGGATGGAGCAGCCGTACCTCGCCTCTGGCAAGTGCCAGTGCCCCCCGGTGCTCCAGGTCCTTCAGAATGCGGCTCACCACCTCACGGGAGGTACCGAGATCGTCGGCAATGGTCTGGTGGGTCAGATGGAGGGTCGTTGCACCGGACTCGTGGTGTCTTCGCAGAAGATAACGCAGAACCCGTTGATCGAGACGCCGAAATGCCACTTCTTCGAGTAATGCGAGCACGCCCGACAGGCGGGAAGCGAGCAGTTTCCAGATGAATCGACGCCAGCTCGGAAAGCGCTGCATGAAATCGTCCACCATTGCCGCGGGGAGCAGGATCGCCCGCAGGTCCCGTTCGCAACGGGCAAAGGCGGGGAAGCGTTCGCCACTCATGATGCAGGAGGCGGTGAGGATGCAGCATTCGCCGGCCTCCACGCGGTATAGGGTGATCTCTCGGCCCGATTCGGCCAGTTCATAGACCCTGGCCCGTCCTTCGAGAACCAGAGCGAGATGCTCGCAGGCCTGGCCGAGCTCGCAAATGGTGGCGCCCGCGGGCAGGGTGGCATCGATGCCTGCGCGATCGATGCTTTCCAGCAGCGCGGGCTCGCTCAATCCGGGATAGCGCTGCTCCAGCAATTGACGGCGTGACGAGGGGGTGGGACTTCCCATTGGATCAGCGCGTACCGTCCTGTACCACGTGCCAGCTTCCTCCATGCATCAGATGATCACCTGACTGAAATCGTAGTCCATGGTCTCGAGGGGGTGTTGGATGAAATCACCTTGCAGCAGGTCGGCGCCGGAAGACCAGTGGAGATCTATGGCCCTGGGATCGTCGATGCCCGAGACGATGACCTTTGTCGACAGCTCGTGTACTTCCGATATGAAGCGGTCGATGGTCTCGTGGTCGGCGGTCAGCAGGGGTGGGGCGACCCGGACGAAGCGGCATCGAAGGTAGCGGAGCACCTTGAAGGCGGCCGTCTTGTCCGGGAAGCGGGATAGCGAGGCCTGGACGTCCATCTCGCGCAGTTTGCGCAGGTTGCCCTTGGCGGCTTTGAGGTCTCGGGACACGGAGGAAAGATCGAACTCCAGCACCAGGCCGGTGCCCACCATGCGTCGTTCGCGCAAGGACGCGGACAGCCATTCCGCATATTCTGGATGGATGATGGCCTCACCGGATTGGGCGACGAACAATCGGAGAGTATGTCGGTTCCCCTCGGAGCGGCGTTTGAGGATGTCCAACGCGCGTTCCAGGGTCCAGTGATCCACCTCGAGGGTCAGGCCGGCTTGCTCGGCCTGCTTGCGGAAATCTCGCCGTGTGAGTAGTTCGCCGGCAGGAGTGGGCAGGCGCACCTGAACATCCCAGGTTTCCATGCCCCGTTCGACCAGATCCAGCATGGGCTGGTACAGGACGACGAACCCGTCTTTTTCGAGGCATCGGCGAATGGTCTTCGCCAAATCGTCTTCGTTGGCTTCATCGACCGTTCCGTGGCCTCGCGTGGGTTCCAACTCCTCGTCGTAGACGACGGTCTTGCCCGGGCCCTGTTCCCGTGCGCGCTGTTGCGCTACACGGGCCCGATTTATCAAACTAGCGGGGTCGGTGCGGACACCGTCGGCGAAGGCGATCCCGATGGATACGGTGAGGGACTGGCCATGGAGACTGGCTCCAAAGGTCTGCCCTGTCACCTTTTCCCTGAGGCGAGAGGCCAGATCGTGTACCAGGTTTTTCGTCGACCGTGCCGCGATGACGGCAATGGCGTGCTCGTCGAATACCGCAATACTGTCCTCGGGGGACAGCTCATCCGCGAGCGACTGCGCGATCTGGTCGAGAAGACACCTTCTCGCCTCGGTGTCCAGTTCCACTCCCGCTTCCAGATCCGGCGTAAGGAGCATGACTGCCATGGCGCGGGTATGCATTGGCCCTGTCGCGAGTAGCGCCCCCAGTCGCTCGGTGAACCGGGTGCGATCGAGGGTGCGTGCACCCAATTCACGGCCTCGACCTGTCCGGCCGCGTCGTTGCGAACGGCGCAGGCGATTCTCTACGACGGCGATCAGCTGGCGTGGGCGGATCGGTTTGGTGAGGAAGTCGTCTGCCCCAACGCTCAGGGCATCCACCTGTTTGTCGGAATCCTGCTCACCGGAAAGAAAGACGACAGGAATATCCACGAACTCGTCATAGCCGCGGATCACGGTCGTGAGTTCTATACCGTTCACTTCGGGCATATAGATATCCATGAGGATCAGGTCAGGGCGAAACTCGCGCAGCCGCTCGAGGATGGCCATCGGATCGGTGACCGTAGCGGTTTCCATGCCAGCCTTGGCAAGGATCGATGCCGCGAACTCTGCCTGTGCTGCATCGTCTTCCACGATCAACACTCTGTTCGTATCGTGTCCGGTATGCTGTTCGATGAGTGAACGCAGGCGTTCGGTTATCTGCGTACTGTCGAACGGCGGCGAGTAGATGGCATCGCCTCCCGCACGAACGGCCTTGACCCGGGTTTCCAGGTCGCCGGTGCTTGCCACATAGACCAGTGGTACATGCCGATTGTTCTCGCGACGGATCCGTGCCAGCGTCTCGATGACGGGTTCCAGCAGTGGTATGTCCGCCAGGTCGGCGATCAGCGCCGCGGGTGGTGTCGTTACCAGATGCCGAGCGGCCTCGCTGGGGTCGGTCAGGTGTTGTACGGACAATCCGCCAGCCCGAAGGGCGTCGACCAGCTGTCCCACTGGTCCTTGGACGTCGCCCAAGGCCTGGATCGCCTTGGCCGACAGCGGGGCACCGTCGTCTCGTGGCGACGGGGCCGAATCCATTGGCAATTCACCCAGCAAGGCGTCGAAGGTCTCGCGCTGGGAGGGCGACATCGGTGTCTCCATGCCGACAAAGGAACTCAGGTACACTTCGGCATTGAACGCGGTCTCGGACAGTGCCCTCAACCCTTGCGCCTCTGCTGCGGTCGCCAGGTCGTGCAGCTGCCGGTGGATTTCTGCAACCCTGTTGCCGTCCCAATGTTCGCGCTGTCTGGCCCACAGTTCGCGTATCTGCCGGACGATTGCATTGAACTCGGCAGGGGCCGACGTCTGAGATGAACGGGTTGTTTGGGTGTCGTCCAGCTGACTGTCTGACATTGAGTGGTCTCGCTCCTCCTCACGAATGAACAATAGTAACCGCTGTACCCAACAAACGCACAGTCTGCCGACAGACCTGGTGGCAGTCTCGAGGTCATGATGGTTCGTCAGTCAAAGGGCGAAGGGGCGTGACTGGCTCGGCACGCTGGTATAGTTCGGGCCGGCAGAGCGCGGCGCGCTCTGCGGCATGGGGCGAAGTCGCCCGCGAGTCGTTGCGGCTAGGCATGGATGCTGTCGCGCTCGTGGGTTCGCTGCTGTTGTTGCTCAGCGGGCTCCTGGCCTGGTGGGACGGGAATCATCGGATCCTGCTGACAGCCAATGCGGGCAGCGGCGCCCTTGCGATCGTGGTCTGGCTCGCCTTCCGGTGGGCCATGTTGCCTCGTACGCGATTGGGACTCTGGCGATTGGGCATCACGAGCCTCTGTGGGCTACAGATGCTGGGTTGGGGTCTTTATGGTCTGAGCGCGATGAAACAGGGTGTGGACGTGCAATCCGCGGTTGGCTGGAGCGCCTTCCTGCTAGCACTCTCTCCGTCATTCTTTTGGTTGCCGGGCTATTTCACCCTGGTGGGCGTCGGGGCGGTTGCCGGTGCGATCACCCTGCCACCGAATCTCCTTCCGTGGTGGTATGGCGGTGTATCCGTCGGCTTGTTGTGGGGGGGATTGGGGGTTGCGGTCAGCTGGCGCAGTCGAAACCGGCGCCGTGCCGATCTCACTCTCAAGAAGACCTGTCATGACTTGCGGGCCTCCCTGACGGAGGCCGTTGCGCGCGCCGGCAGAGCGCAAGATCAAGAGCGGCACTGCAAGGAAGAATTGGCCCATGTTCGTCAGTTGGCGGAGGAGGCGGGGCGTGCCAAGACGGAGTTTCTGGCAACAATCAGCCACGAGATCCGCACACCGCTGAACGGCATTCTGCCGATTCTCGAACTGTTGCGAGAGACCGACCTGGATCCGGAACAGCAGCGCCAGGTGCACACCGCCCTTTCCTCGTCGCGGCACCTGTTGCGGATTATTAACGACATCCTCGATTACGCGCGCGCGGAGTCAGGCAAACTGCAGCTCGAGAGCATAGAGTTGGCTCCCCGGGAGCTGGTCCAGGACGTTCTTGACCTGATGGCGGGCAACGCCCAGCGCAAGGGACTGAGGCTGAAACTCGAGATCGACGAAAGTGTCCCCGAGCGGGTGCGGGGTGACCCCATCCGTTTGCGCCAGATTCTCGCCAATCTGGTAAGCAATGCCATCAAGTTCACCGAGCACGGGGAGGTCGCGGTCAGGGTTGAGCGCCAACGCGTAGGACGGCGCGAGGTGGAACTGCGCTTCAGTGTCATCGACACTGGTATTGGCCTGTCGCACGAGGCGGCAGGACAGTTGTTCGAGTCTTTCCGTCAGGCGGATGCCTCGACCACACGCAAGCATGGTGGCACTGGCCTTGGTCTGGCCATATGCCGCCGTTTGGTCGAACTGATGGGCGGTACCATTGGAGTGCGTTCGCGTCTTGGGTTGGGATCGACCTTCTGGTTCGTGGTGCCCCTGCGTCGATCCCGCCATGAACTGCCCGATAGTCGGAAATCGCTGGAGGGCCTGCGTTTGCTGGCCTGTGTTTCCGATGCTCGGAAGGTCGCCGAATTGATCTCCTCGCTGACAAGCTGGGGGGTCAAACATGAATTGGTGCAACCGGCCGAACTCACGGGAAGGCTGCTGGAAACCGCGCGCCTGGGCTCCAGCTGGGCCTTTGAGGTGCTGCTGATCGATGTCGGGGACGACCAGCGCCGACTGATCTCCCTGCTCAGGAAGATCCGTGAAGAGCCGTCCTTGCAAGGCCTAGAGATCATCGTGGCAACCGGTGCGGACTACAGCGGACGCCGCCTCGAAAGCGAGTTTGCAGTCCATACGCTGGGTGGCGATATGCGACCGCAATCGTTGCAGGCCTTGCTGCATCGGCTCTTCGACGTGGATACCGCGGGGGGCGAAGAGGCATTGCATCGCCTCGAACTGTATGACGATCTGGACCTGGATCAGGGATGGGGGGTGCAGGCGACGGCAGGTACATGGGCCCAGGGTCGTGTCGCAGGTGCGGGTCGGCGGGTATTGTTGGTGGAAGACAACCCCGTCAATGCAGGAGTGGTGCAAAAGGCCCTGGAACGCCTGGGTTTTGCGTGCGAACTGGCGGAGAACGGTGCGTCTGCGCTCGACCGTTTGCGGATGGCTGTCTTCGACCTCGTATTGATGGATTGTCAGATGCCAGTCATGGATGGCTATGAGGCCACCCGAAACTGGCGTCGACATGAGGCCAGGACAGGGGGCCATCTGCCCATTATCGCCATGACCGCCAATGCCATGCATGGGGACCGGGAGAAATGCCTCGCCGCGGGGATGGACGATTATCTCGCCAAGCCGGTGAACCTTCGAGAACTGTCCGTTACCCTGGAGCGCTGGACGCAAAGGGGAGGCGGGGTCGACGGAAACGAGGCCAGGCGCGCCGATCCCATGGCCGAGGACGAAATACTGGACGGCGACGTTCTACAAGAGTTGCGCGAGGTGATGGGAGAAGATTTCGCCAATCTGTTGCATACCTACCTGGAGACTTCGCCAGCACTGGTGCAGGCACTGTCCGAGGCCGTTGCATCGAGGGATACGCAGGCCATGATCATTCCTGCTCATTCGCTCAAATCCAGCAGCGGGAACATGGGGGCTGCCCGTTTGTCGGTGGTCGCCCGCGAGCTGGAAGTGGCGGCCCGGGAGGGACGTGTCGATGACGCGCTGGCGGCGTGGAATCGATTGCCGTCGTTGTATGAGGCCAGCTGCGAGGCGCTGAAGAAGGTCCTGGCGCAGACTCAGAGGATCTCGGACGCATAGTCCGAGAGTCGCGAACGTTCCCCCCGCAGCAGGGTGATATGGCCGCTGTGCGGCCAGTTCTTGAAGCGGTCGACCACATAGGTCAGGCCGGATGTGGTTTCGGTCAGGTAGGGGGTGTCGATCTGGGCAAGGTTGCCGAGGCAGACGACCTTGGTGCCCGGTCCGGCGCGGGTGATCAGGGTCTTCATCTGTTTCGGTGTCAGATTCTGCGCTTCGTCCAGAATGATGTATTTGTCCAGAAAGGTTCGACCGCGCATGAAGTTCAGCGATTGGATGCGAATCTTGGAACGCAGCAATTCATCCGTGGCGGCCCGGCCCCAGTCGCCACCGCTGGTCTGGGTGAGGACCTCGAGGTTATCCGTCAGCGCCCCCATCCAGGGTGTCATCTTCTCTTCCTCGGTACCGGGCAGGAAGCCGATGTCCTCGCCCACCGGCACCGTGACCCGGGTCATGATGATCTCGCGATAGCGGTTGCTGTCGAGTACCTGGGAAAGCCCGGCAGCGAGGGTCAAGAGGGTCTTGCCGGTGCCGGCGGTCCCCAACAGGGTGACGAAATCCACCTCCGGGTCCATCAACAGGTTGAGGGCGAAGTTCTGCTCGCGGTTCAGGGCGTTGATACCCCACACCGAATGCTTGCTCGAGCGATAGTCGGCAATCCATTCGATGATGGCATCCTCGCCTTCCTTGCGGCGGACGATCGCCTCGAAGGGTTGCTCGCCCTCCTGATAGACCAGCTGGTTGATATACCACTCACGGGTGTCCGGCCCCGATACCCGGTAGAAGGTCCGTCCCTCTTCCTGCCAGGACGCCATGTCCTTGGAATGGCGATCCCAGAAGTCGGGTCCCAGTTCCGTCTGTCCACTGTAGAGCAGGTCCAGGTCGTCCAGTGCCTGGTCGTTGTGATAGTCCTCGGCCACCAGGCCGACCACCGCGGCCTTGATGCGCAGGTTGATATCCTTGGAAACGAGGATGACCTGCCGGTCGTTGGCCATTTCCTTGAGGGCGAGGGCGGTACCCAGGATATTGTTGTCCGGCACGTTGCCGGGGAGTGAGTCCGGCAGCTGGGCGGGTTGCAGATGGGTCTGGAAGAAGAGATGGCCGAGCTCGGCCTCCTGGTGTGGGGTCTCGACATTGCGTGCGCCGGCAAGGGGCAGCCCAGAGCTGATCTGTGCCGGCGTGCCACGACTCATCAGATCGGCCAGGAAGCGGCTCACCTGACGGACGTTGCGGGCCACTTCCGAGGTGCCCTTCTTAGCCCGGTCGAGTTCCTCCAGGACCACCATGGGCAGGAAGATGTCGTGTTCGGCGAAGCGGAACAGCGCGGTGGGGTCGTGCATCAACACATTGGTGTCGAGGACGAACAGTTTCTTGGTGGTGCGCGACTTGAGTCCCATGGAGGCTATGAGTTCTTCAGGGCCTTGACTGCCTCGAGCACCGCTTCGACATGGCCCTTGACCTTGACTCCCCGCCACTCGCGGCGCAGGACGCCCTCGGCGTCGATCAGGAAGGTGCTGCGCTCGATACCCCGCACCTGCCTGCCATACATGTTCTTCAGCTTGATCACCTCGAAGGCATTGCACAGCACCTCATCCGGATCGGCGATCAGGTCGAAGGGGAAGTGGTACTTCGCCTTGAAGTTCTCTTGGGCCTTGAGGCTGTCGCGCGAGGCGCCGAGGATACGGCAGGATTGGCGCCGGAATTTGTTGATGTGCTCCGCGAAGTCCTTGCCTTCCTGGGTGCAGCCGGGAGTGTTTGCCTTGGGGTAGAAGTAGAGCACCAACGGCTTGCCCCGATAGTCGGAGAGGCGGGCATGCCGGTCGCCGGTGAGATGGATCTCGATGTCGGGTACGGGTTTGCCTACTTCGACGGACATGATTTTGCTCCTCGGGTCACAGGGGGCGGGTGGGAGAATCAGCCCTTGACGGGTTCCAGCACGGCATCCAGATTGAGCTGATCACAGAAGTCCATGAACTCCTCGCGCAGGGCAGCGATGTGTACATTGGCGGGGATGCCGACGGTCATACGCACCGCGAACATGGGGGCGCCGGTGTGCGCGGCCGCATAGCTGCTGGTGGTCATGTCTTCGATATTGATGTTGCGTGCGGAGAAGAAGGCCGCGAGATTGTGCACGATGCCCGGTTGATCGAGGGCGACCACATCGACCCCATAGGGCAGCAGCGGCTGCGCCGTCTCGCTGGGTTCGGTGCGATCGGCCACGATGGTCAGGCCGAGTTCCTTCTCCAACTCCGGCAACTGACCTTCCAGGCGGGCCAGTTTGTCCCAGGGTGCCTCGATGGCCATGAGAATCGCGAAATCGCCGCTCAACACGGCCATGCGGGTATCGAGGATGTTGCATTCGGCATCCAATATGGCGCGGGTGAGGCGGTCGACGATGCCCGGTCTGTCCTTACCCAGCGCCGAGATGACCAAGTGGTTCTTCTTGCTCGGCATGCGTTTATCCGTGAAGTGGCTGACTGCGCCCAGTTTACTGTGCCCGACCCGCGCTAGTCGATCACCACGTTGCGCAGCGCCTCGGCGGCGTCTTCCGGGCTCACCGTGCTGACGAACAGCCCGGAGCCCAGTTCGAAGCCGGTGGGAATGCTGGTGCGGGGGCAGATCTCCAGATGCCAGTGGTAGCTCTCGCCACAGTTCTCGTAGTCGTCGCCATGAGGCAGGGAATGGAGGAAGAAGTTGAATTGCACTCCGCCCACGACCTTGTCGAGGCGGGCCATGGTGCGTCGCAACACCCGCGCAAAGTCCTGCAGATCGGCCTCGCCGGCCTGCAGGAAATCGGCCTCGTGGCGCAGCGGCAGGATATGGATCTCCCATTCGAAGCGACTGGCAAAGGGCTTGATGGCGACGAAACGTTCACCGCGCTCGATCACGTACTGTCCCACATTGATCTTGCGCCTGATCTGACCGGTGTCGCGTTCGTAGATGGTCGCCTCGAAGGTCAGCGCCTCGTCGATCAAGGAACAGAAGATGCACTGATTGAATTTGGCATGGTGGGCGCGACTATGGGTGACCTCGTTCTGCACGTTCTCGGGTACCACCGGCATGGCGATGATCTGGCTGTGGGTGTGGGGGATGCTGGCGCCGGCGGCGGGACCGAAGTTCTTGAATACCAATACGTACTTGAGTCGTGGGTCGGCGGCATACAGTTCGCCCATGCGCGCCTGAAAGGTGCGGAACAGATGATACAGATGGTCCTCGCTCATCTCGTGGATGATGATGCCGTGATGGGGATGGTCGATGACGACCTCGTGGCGGCCATAGCCGTCGATCACCTGCTGCAGGCCGAAGGCCATGCTATTGGCCGGGCTGTCGTCACCCAGCACCGGATAGAGGTTGGGCACGATGCGGATTTCCCAGTCGCCGCTCTGTGGCCAGCGGCTGATCTCCGGCGGCGTGCGATCCTCGTTGCCCCGGCAGAAGGGGCAGGTATCGACATGCGCACGGGTGTCGCGTTCGATACGCTCCTCGGCCTTCTTCGGACGCATGCCCCGTGCGGTCGCCACCAGTACCGATTCGGTGGGTACGATGGGATTGATTCGGATCTCTCGTACCCCTTTGCCTTGCTGTTCTCCGGCCATCTCTCTCTCCGTCCGCTCGCCCATGAAGGGGGATTTCTAGCACGCCTGGCGGGACGACAAGATTGGTGTTTCGTATGAGGGCATTATTGGACCTGCTGGCCGGTCTGCCGGTCATTGGTCGGCCCTTATGCTGTACTCTGTGGTTCAATAGGGATTCGATTTCACCGACAACGATGAAAGGAGGGCGTATGGCGATCTGGGTGCTGGTTGCAGACGCTGCACGGGCGCGGTTGTTCAAGGCCGTCAAACGGAATGGGCCGCTGGAGGAACTTCGGGACTGGGCGCATCCCGAGTCTCGCCTGCACGAGGGCGATCTGGTGACCGATGGCGACGGTACCAACAATGGGCCGGGCGGGCACCATGGGGTAGCGGCCGACCCGGTACACAAGGTGGCGGAGGCGGAGCGATTTGCCATCGAGCTGGTCAAGGACATCGAGGCCAAGCGAGCCAGCGGCGAGTTCTCACGCATCTATCTGGTGGCTCCGCCGAAGTTCCTGGGGCTGTTCCGTAAACATGCCTCCAAGGAGCTGCTGGAAAAGGTCTCCGGCGAGGTCGACAAGGATCTGACCACCCACGCCCCGGACGATATACGCAAGCAGTTGCCCCAGTACCTGTGAGTAGCATGACCTCCACCCCCCGGGTGGCCGCCCGTGCCGTCGACCATGGAGCGGGTGCTCTGTCGTTGCAATTGGGCAGCTGCTCGCCCGCGCAACGCCGGCGACTGGCTGCTGACCTGGTGGTACGCCATGGCCGAGTCGATTCGCCATTTGGCCCGGCGTTGCTGGGATTCTCGGACGAAGGAATCTGTCTGCTCCATTTTCCGCGACCGGCAGCGCAAGACGCGGCCATCATCGCGCATTATCTGCCCGGCGCCCGGTATCGTCCCGACGCCGTCGGTGCGCGCCAACAGGCCATGGGACTGTTCGAGCTGTCTCCCAGCCGACCCATCGTCGCCTGGGCCTGGGGCAGTCCTTTTCAGGTGGAGGTCTGGCGCGAGCTGGCGTCGCTGCCACCGGGAGCGGTCCTGAGTTATGCCGAGCTGGCCACCCGTGTCGGGCGACCGCGCGCGGCGCGCGCGGTGGGTACGGCCATGGCGCGCAATCCGCTGGCCTGGCTGGTGCCATGCCACCGGGTGGTGCGCAGCGACGGGAATCCAGGGCTCTACCAGGGAGGGAATGAACGCAAGGTCGCCATGCTGGCCTGGGAGAGGGAGCGGGTGGGGGACAGCGTTCGGCTGCAGACCAGGCCCTCAGATCAGCTGCTGAGCGGCCAGGACCCACAGGGGGATGGCGAGGAAGGCGACCAGCGTCTGCAGGGTCACGATGTTCGCCATCAGGGCGGCATCGCCGCCGAGTTGCCGCGCCAGGATGAAGGAAGCGGTGGCCGTGGGCAGTGTCGAGAACAGCAGTAATACCTCAGCGGTGGGGCGCGGTAGCGCCAGGGCCTCGAGCGCAACCAGCAACAGCAGCGGCATGACCGCAAAGCGCATGATGGTGGCGGCAAGCAGTTCACGGCCCGTGCCGCCCAGGGCGCGCAGGTCCAATGCCACGCCCACCGCGAGCAGTCCCATGGGCAAGGCCGCCGATCCCAACAGCCCCAAGGTGCTGGCGCTCCAGCCCGGCAGGCCGACGCGGGTACGGTTCAGTGCAATGCCGATGAGACAACCCAGGATCAAGGGGTTGCGCAGCAGGGAGCGGATCAGGGGGCCAGGACCGGCCCGGTGCAGCGTCAGGTGAAAGGCGGACACGCACAGCAGGTTGATCACGGGGATCAACAGCGCCATGGCGATGGCCGCGATCACCAGGCCGGGGTCGCCATAGAGGGCATCTACCGCCGCCAGGCCGATGTAGGTATTGAAACGGATGCTTCCCTGATAGACCGAGGTGAAGGCCGGGCCTTGCCGGGCCACCCAGTGACGCGCGACAAACAGGAGCAGGGTGCCGGCACCCAGCATCCACATCAGGGCGCCGAGGATCGGCAGCAGGGGCGTTCCGCCCACGTCCGCGATCGCCAGCTTGTGAACCAGCAGCGCCGGGAACAGCACGTAATAGATCAGTCGCTCTGCGCCCGGCCAGAAGGCGTCACCGGGGAAGCCGATGCGGCGCAGCAGGACTCCGAGCAGGATCAGCAGAAAGACCGGACCCAGAGAGGCGCTGATAGCGTGCAAGGATTCCCTCCCAACAGTGGTTTTCAGCGCATGCTCGGCTCCTTCAGCGGGCAGGTCAATTCGATCTTTCAATCGTCAGGCCGCAGGCGGCCTTCCTCCAGATAGAGGATCTGATCCGGCTCGCCCAGTGGCAGGGGGCGATGGCTGATGAGTAGTACTGTGCGATCCTGCAGCAATGACCGCAATGCCTCGACGACCTCGCGCTCGGTGGCTCGGTCGAGGCCCTCGGTGGGTTCGTCCAGCAGCACCAGCGGTGCCGACTTGAGGAGTGCGCGGGCGATGGCGATGCGCCGGGCCTGGCCGCCCGATAGGTTCACGCCTGTCTCTCCGACCCAGGTGTCCAGCCCGTCCGGCAGGGACTCGATGAAATCCAGGATGTGTGCCTGGCGGCAGGCGGCCAGCAGTTCGCCCTGGTCGGCATCGGGTCGGCCCAACAGCAGGTTGTCCCGGATGGTGCCGGCGATCAGCTGGGCATCCTGCGAGACCACCGTGATCCGCTGGCGCCAGTGGTCACTGTCGAATGCCCTCAGATCCTGTCCAGCGAAGCGGATGCAGCCCTCGCTCGGATCGAGGAACCGCAACAGCAGGTTGACCACCGAGGTCTTGCCTGCACCGCTGGGGCCCGTGAGCAGGGTGAGGCTGTTCTGTGGAAGACGCAGCTCGATCGAATCGAGTGCCGGAGGCAGCTGGGGGGCATAGCGCAGTGTCACCCCCTCGAAGCGGACCTCTCCGGTCTCTGGAACCGGGCGGGGATTGCTCGGCTCCTCGATGGGCGGCCTGCGATCGACGATGCCGAACAGGCGCCGTGCGGCCTCGGCGGTCTCGGAGAGGCTGGCGAAGGCCTGGGGCAGGGGGGTGATGGCCTCGAAGCAGGCGATGGCGCAGAGTGCCAGCATGGCCAGCTGGGGCGGGGCGAGCAGATCGCTGCGCAACAAGGGGACGGCGATCAACAGCGTGGCGAAGACGGCCAGATGGGCGAGCAGTATCAGCGCGGGACCGCTCAGCGACTGGGGCCTTCGGCGTTCGTCCTGGGTCTGTACCAGCGCATGCGCGGACTGCTGCCAGCGTTCGATCCACTGCCGGTCGGCGCCATAGGCCTGCAGTTCGGCCATCCCCTGGGCCAGGTCGATCGCCTCGGTACGCAGCCGCCCGGCCAGTTCCACCTCTCTGGGGCCTCGACTACGACTGCCATGCCAGACCCACAGCGGCAGCAGCAGTCCGCCGACGAGCAGCAGAAGACACAGGATCAGTGCCAGAACCGGGCTGTAGAGGCTGATGAAGAAGACCGTCAGCGCCACTGCGAGCAGGGCGACCACCAATGGCATGAGGATGCGCAGGTAGACGGCATCGAGACGGTCGATGTCCTTTTGCAGTCGGCCGAGCAGATCGCCACTGCGCAGCTCGGCCAGTCCGGCCGGCGCCAGCGGTTCGATGCGTTGGTAGAACCAGCTGCGCAGGCCGGCGATCAGGCGAAAGGTGGCCTCGTGGGTCAATAGCCGCTCGCCATACCGACCGCCGGTGCGGATCATGGCCAGGCCGCGAATGATGGCCGCCGGGGTGAAATAGTTGATGGCCGTACCGGTCAGCCCGGCGGCGGCCATGGCGGCGATGAACCAGCCCGACAGGGTGAGCAGGCCGATGTTGGCCAACAGGGTCGCCAGGGCGAGCAGGGTGCCCAGGGCCAGCCAGCCCAGGTGGGGGCGGTAGAGGCGCAGCAGGCGGCCGATCACGGGAGGATCTCCGCGGGATCGTGCAGCAGCTCGGCGAACGGGCCCGGCGCTCGGGACAGCTCCTCGAAGGTCCCCGATTGAACGATACGTGCCCGATCCATCACCAGGATGCGGTCGGCCCGGCGCAGGGTTTCCAGCCGGTGGGCGATGGTGACGATGCCACAGCGGCCACGCAATGCCTCGATGGTCTCCAGGATGGCCCGTTCGGTCTCGTGGTCGAGATGGGCGGTCGGCTCGTCGAGGAGCAGCCAGTCGGGCCGGCGCACCAGGGCGCGGGCCAGCGCGATGCGCTGGACCTGACCTCCCGACAGTCCCTGGCCTCCTTCGCCCACCAGGGTGTCGAAACCCTCCGGCAGTCGCTCGATGAAGGCCAGGGCGTGGGCCGCCTCTGCGGCACGGCGCACCTGTGTCATGGAGGCATCCGGCGCACCCAGGCGAATGTTGTCGGCGACACTGCCATGGAACAGACGGGCCCGTTGAGGCACCCAGCCGATGTGGCCTCGCCAGGCCGCCAGCGAGCAGGCATTCAAGGGCCTGTCGCCGACCAGGATGCTTCCCTCGTCGGGTTCGATGAAGCCCAGCAGCAGATTGACCAGGGTACTCTTGCCGGCACCGCTGCGGCCGACGACGGCCAGGTGCTCCCGCGGCGCGATCTCCAGCGACAGGTCCTCGAGGACGGTACGGTCGTCACCGTAGGCGAAATAGACCCCCTGCACGGAGAGGGTCCCCGAGTAATCGTCAGCGGCGGTGGTAGCTGTACTTTGAGGGGAGGTGATGGGCAGGGACAGAATCCGTCCTATCTGCTCGGCGGCCGCGACCGCCTCCATGCGGGCGTGATTCTGCACGCCGAAGTTGCGCAGCGGCTGGTAGAACTCGGGGGCCAGCAGCAGGACGAAGAAGCCATGGAAGAAGGCCATCTCGCCATCGAGCAGACGGAATCCGATGAACACCGCGATCAGGGCGATGCTGATGGCGGCGAGGAATTCGAGCACCGCCGAGGTGAGAAAGGCGACGCGCAGGACCTGCATGGTGCTGCGGCGAAAATCCTCCGATACCCGAGCGATGCGCGTGCCTTCGCGGCGACTGGCGTTGAACATCTTGAGTGTGGGCAGCGCCTGCAGCACATTCAGGAAATAACCGCCCATGCGCGCCAGCTCGCGCCACTGACGTTGATTGAGGCGTTCTGCCTGGCGCCCGATCAGGGTCATAAACAGCGGCACCAGCGGTGCGGTGACCAGCAACACGATGCCAGAGATCCAATCGGTCGGCAGTACCACCATGAGGATCACCAGCGGCACCATGCCCATCAGGATGCGGGCGGGAAGATAACGCGCGAGAAAGGGGTCGATGGCCTCGACCGCGTCGATCAGGCCGGCGGCGAGACGTCCGCTCTGTTGATTGGCCAGGTGGACGGGGCCGGCTTGGGCGATCCGTTCGATGAGTTCGTCACGCAACTCTCGTTTCACCTGGGCGGCCGCCAGGTCGGCGAGCCGTTCGCTGCGCCACTGGGCCAGAAAACGCAGGAGGATGACCGGCAAGAGGGCGAGTAGCCAGGGTGTCAGGCTATCCAGAGCCTCCCCGGCAAAGGCGGCAGAATCGACGATCCTGGCCAGCAGCCACGCCTGGGCCACGATGAGCGCGCCGGTCAGGGGGGCCAGCAGTCGCAGCAGGCGGAAATGCCGGGCAGCACGGCCTGGCAGCGCCTTCAGCCACTCATCGGGCGTGGCGTGGGAGTCGTTCACTGGGGGAGGAAAGGGGTGACGCAGCGCACGTCCTGGGTGCGCCACGCTGGCCCTCGTTCACTCGCCCTGGTTGCCGTTGCAGTTTTCCTCGTCCAGGCAGGCCTCGTTCTCCAGCCACATCACGTTGATGATGCCCAGCGAGATGGCGAGCAGGACGCCGAGTATCCAGGTGAAGTACCACATTGATCTGTTCTCCGAATGTTGTTGGGTTCCCTGCTTTCCTCCCCTGTCAAGCGGGGGAGGCAGTAGGGGGAGTCAGTAGGCCAGATGTGACTGTTCTTCGATCTCCTTCACCGTCACCACGCGCCACATCTTCCAGAAATTCCAGGTCGTGTAGGCAATGATGATGGGCACGAAGATCACTGCGGCGATGAACATCACGTTCAGTGTCAGGTGGCTGGAAGTGGCATCCCACATCGTCAGGCTATGGCTGGGGTTGTCGCTCGACGGCATGATGAAGGGGAACATCGAGAGCCCTGCGGTGAAGATGGTGCCGAGCTGCACCAGCGCGGTGAAGAAGAAGGTCCAGCCGGCACGGCCGGCCCTCGAGGCCAGGATGGCCAGCACGGCCGCAGCGAAGCCGGTTAGCGGCGCGAGCAGGGTGATCGGGTACTGGCTGTAGTTCTTCAGCCAGGCACCGGCGGCCACCACCACCTCCTTGCCCACTGGAATCGGCAGGGCGTCGTGGGGGCGGTCCTTGACGATCTCGAAGCCGTCGATGCCCAGTGCCACCCAGGTGCCGGCAAGCGCAAAGGCGGCGATGTAGACCAGCCCTGCCTTGGTGACCATGCCCTGGGCGCGCTGCGCAATGGGCTGTTCGGTGCGCAGTTGCAGGAAGGCCGCGCCATGCAGCACGATCATCGCGAGGCTCACCAGGCCGGCCAGCAGGGCGAAGGGGTTGAGCAGTGCCCAGAAACTGCCCGTATACCAGGGTCGCATGATGTCGTCGTAGTGGAAGGGAACACCCTGCAGCAGGTTGCCGAAGGCGATGCCGAAGACCAGGGGCGGCACCGCACTACCGACCATCAGACCCCAGTCCCAGGTATTACGCCAGCGCGGATCGTCCAGTTTGGAACGGTAGTCGAACCCTACCGGTCGCAGGAACAGGGCGAACAATACCAGCAGCATGGCGAAATAGAAGCCCGAGAACGAGGCCGCATACACCGCGGGCCAGGCGGCAAAGATGGCCCCGCCAGCGGTGATGAACCAGACCTGGTTGCCGTCCCAGTGCGGCCCGACCGTATTGATGATGACCCGCCGCTCGGGATCGCTCTTGCCCAGGAAGGGCAGCAGGCTGCCCACGCCCATGTCCATGCCGTCCATGATGGCGAAACCGACCAAGAGTATGCCGATCAGCAGCCACCATACGAATTTTAGTGATTCATAGTCCATGACCATTGTCGTTCTCCTCAATCTTGGTGCGGGGCGGCGGGCGCGCCGGCCAGGGTGGCGGTGCCGGCATTCCGTTCGAAGTGATAACGGCCGGTATGCAGCGAGCTCGGTCCCAGGCGGGCGAATTTGAACATCAGGTAGAACTCGATGATCGCCAGCACGGTGTAGAAGGTGACGAAGCCGGCGATGCTGATCATCAGGTCGGTTGCGGTCAGCGACGAGGTGGCGAGGAAGGTCGGCAATACCTCACCGATGGCCCAGGGCTGGCGCCCATACTCTGCCACGAACCAGCCGGTCTCGATGGCGATCCAGGGCAGCGGGATGCCATACAGGAAGGCGCGCAACAGCCAGCGGTGATTCTCCAGGCGCCGCCGCGCCATCATGATGAAGCCGGTCACGAACAGGAACAGCATGATGAAGCCGGAGGCGACCATGATGCGAAAGGCCCAGAACATCAATGTGACGTCCGGGATGGTATCGCGTGCCGCCTTCGCAATCTGCTCATCGGTGGCGTCGACCACCTTGTCGGTATAGCGCTTGAGCAGCAGGGCGTAGCCCAGGTCCTTCTTGTACATGTCGAACAGGGCGCGGTCCTCTTCGTCACCGGTGCCATTGCGGATCGCGGTCATGGCGCGGTAGGCGACGATGCCGGCGCGGATCCGGTTCTCCGCCTGCTTGATCAGATCCTTGATACCGGTCACCTCCTCGTCCAGCGAGCGCGTCGCGATGATGCCCATTACGTAGGGGATCTTGATTGCCGCTTCGGTTTCCATGGTTTCGTCGTTGGGGTAGCCGAACAGAGTGAACGATGCCGGCGGTTCTTCGGTGTGCCATTCGGCCTCGACGGCCGCCAGCTTGGTCTTCTGCACGTCACCCACCTCATAGCCGGATTCATCGCCGAGCACGATCACCGAGAGGACGCCGGCGAGGCCGAAGCCCAGGGCAACCGCCATGGAACGTCGTGCAAAACCCAGATCGCGTCGTTTCAACAGGTAATAGGCGGAGATGCCGGCGACGAACATGGAGCCGGTGACATAGCCGGCGGCGACGGTGTGGATGAACTTCACCTGGGCGACCGGGTTGAAGAAGACCTCGGCGAAGCTGGTCATCTCCATGCGCATGGTCTCGAGGCTGAACTCGGCACCCACCGGGTTCTGCATCCAGCCGTTGGCGACCAGGATCCACAGCGCGGACAGGTTGGTTCCCAGCGCGGTGAGGAAGGTCACGGCCAGGTGCTGGCGCTTGCTGAGCCGCTCCCAGCCGAGGAAGAACATGCCCACGAAGGTGGACTCGAGGAAGAAGGCCATCAGACCCTCGATCGCCAGCGGTGCGCCGAAGACGTCACCCACGTAGTGCGAGTAATAGGCCCAGTTGGTCCCGAATTCGAACTCCATCGTCAGGCCGGTGGTGACCCCCAGGGCGAAGTTGATGCCGAACAGCTTGCCCCAGAACTTGGTCATGTCCTTGTAGACCTCTTTGCCGGTCATGACATAGACCGACTCCATGATCACCAGGATCCAGGTCAGGCCGAGGGTCAGCGGGACGAACAGAAAGTGGTACAGCGCGGTGAGAGCGAACTGCCATCGTGAAAGGTCGACGAAATCCGGATCCATCATGGTCTGGGTTCCTCAGGTTGCATATATTCCAGGAGCGGGTCTGCCGATACGGCACGGCTGGCGAGACGGCGGATAATTTATGTCGTTTTGGTGGCTTGCGCATTGATTTATCGCAATCATCCCCAGGCAGATCTCTGTTCGTGGCCTAGGGAAAACCCTTAACACGCGTCAAAAATAGGGGTATCAGGCGGGCCGGGGCGAAGAGGGGTTGAGGGTGATGCCAGGGTGGTATGGTCGGTCTGCCATAGGGTCATCCCGGTGTGTGACTTGGACGGCGGACATCACGCTCGTTGGAGGTTTTCCACCACCAGGGCAACCCCCTGGCCGCCGCCGATGCAAAGCGTGGCCAGGCCGTATCGTCCGTCTCGACGAATCAGTTCATGTACCAGCTTGACCAGCAGAATGGCGCCGGTGGCGCCGATGGGATGCCCCAGGGCGATGGCGCCGCCGTTCGGATTGACGATGGCCGGGTCGAGTCCCAGGGCCTTGGTCACCGCACAGGCCTGGGCGGCGAAGGCCTCGTTGGATTCCACCACATGGAGTTGCGATGCGGTGATGCCCGCCCTGGCCAGTGCCTGGCGGCTCGCGGGCACCGGACCCAGCCCCATCATCCGTGGCTCCACTCCCGCGTGGCCCCAGGCGAGGATCTGTGCCATGGGCCGGCATTGGCGGGCGGTTTCGGCATCGCACAGCACCAGCGCGGCCGCGCCGTCGTTGATCCCCGAGCTGTTGCCGGCGGTCACCGCGCCGTCGGGAACGAAGGCGGGGCGCAGTGCGGCCAGTTTCTCCCGGGTCATGTCCGGCCGCGGGTGTTCGTCGCGTTGGAACAGACGGGGGCCATCGGGACCAGGGATCTCGATCGGCACGATCTGGCCGTCGAAATGGCCGGCCTCGATGGCTGCCTGGGCGCGTCGTTGCGAACTCAGCGCCAGGGCGTCCATCGCCTCGCGATCGATGCCACATTCCCTCGCCAGATGCTCCGTGGTCTCCCCCATGTGACCATGGCCGAAAGGGTCGGTGAGGGGACCCGGCAACATGTCCAGGAGTCGGCTGTCGCCGAGGCGGTGGCCGAAGCGGAGGTCGGGCGCGATGTGAGGTGCCCGGCTCATCGACTCCACACCGCCGGCGATGCCGGCCGCGACCTCGCCCAGGCGGATTCCCATGGCGAGGTGGATGACCGCCTCCAGCCCGCTGCCGCAGAGGCGATTGACCGCCAGGGCGGTGCTGCTGTGAGACAGCCCCGCCTTCAGCGCACAATAGCGCGCCAGGTAGGGATCGGCGGGGGCGGTATGCAGCACATTTCCGATGACGCTCCGCTCGAGCCGGTCCGGGGGCAGCCCGCTGTCGCTGATGGCGGCCTGCATCACGGGAGTCAACAGGTCGGCAGGCGGCAGGTCCTTCAGGCTGCCGCCGAAGCGGCCGATCGCGGAACGGCGGGCGGACAGGAGGTAGATCGCATTGCGGCTCATTGCTGCAGTTCCGGGCGGTTGCGGAATTGTTCCAGGGCCTCGGGGTTGGCCAGTGCCGTGGTGTTCTTCACCGGGCGACCGTGGATGACATCGCGCACCGCCAGTTCGCTGATCTTGCCCGAGCGGGTGCGCGGGATGTCGTCCACGGCGAGGATCAGCGCCGGCACATGGCGGGGTGAGGCCTGCTCGCGAATCGCCCGGCGCAGTCGCTCGCGCAGCGCGTCGTCCAGCTCGGCCCCGGCAGCGAGACGCACGAACAGTACCACCCGGACATCGCCCTCGTGCGCCTGCCCCACCGCGAGGGCCTCGGTGATCTCGTCGAAGGCCTCCACCGGGCGATAGATCTCGGCGGTACCGATGCGCACACCGCCGGGGTTGAGCACCGCATCCGAGCGGCCATGGATGATCATGCCCCCCCGTTCGGTCAGGGTGGCCCAGTCGCCGTGGCGCCACACCCCCGGATAGTGGGCGAAATAGGCGGCACGGTAACGACTGCCGTCAGGGTCGTTCCAGAAGCCGATGGGCATGCTGGGAAAGGGGCCAAGGCAGCAGAGTTCGCCCTCGCGCTCCACCACCGGGTTACCCGCGTCGTCGAGCACGGCCACGTCCATGCCGAGCCCACGGCTCTGGATCTCCCCGGCATACACCGGTTGGGTGGGAGTGCCGAGCACGAAGCAGGAGACGATATCGGTGCCGCCCGAGATGGAAGCCAGCTGCACCTGCTCCGAGATCGCCTGGTAGACGAAGCGGAAGCCTTCCGGGCTCAGCGGCGATCCGGTGGAACAGAGGGTACGCAACGACGCCAGATCGACCGTCCCGGCGGGGCGGCAGCCGGCCTTGCGCAGGGCGTCGAGATATTTCGCAGAGGTGCCGAACAGGGTCAGCCGCTCCCGGTCGGCGAGGTGCCACAGGCGCATCGGATCGGGATGAAAGGGGCTGCCGTCGTAGAGCACCACGGTGGCCTCGGCGGCCAGGGCCGAGACGATCCAGTTCCACATCATCCAGCCGCAGGTGGTGAAATAGAAGACCCGGTCACCGGGGCGGACGTCGCTGTGCAGGCGCAGCTCCTTGAGGTGCTGCAACAGGGTGCCGCCGACGCCGTGCACGATGCACTTGGGGGCCCCGGTGGTCCCCGAGGAATAGAGGATGTAGAGCGGGGCGTTGAAGGGGACCTCGACGAAATCGGCCACCGGCGCATGATCGAGGGCCTCGGAGAGATGGCTCGCCAGGGGAATCGTCTCGATCTGCGGATGCGGCGAGAGGTAACCGTGGACCAAGACCTGCTCCAGCGTCGGCAGGGCGTCGACCAGGTCGCGCACCGTGGAGAGCCGCTCGATGGTCTTGCCTGCGTAGTGGTAGCCGTCGGCGGCGATCAGTACCTTGGGCTCGATCTGGCCGAAGCGGCTGCGGACCCCTTCCAGGCCGAAGTCGGGCGAGCAGCTGGAGTAGACCGCGCCGAGCGTGGCCGTGGCGAGCATGGCGATCACCGCCTCCGGAAGATTCGGCAGGTAGGCGGCGACCCGATCGCCAGGCCCCACTCCCCGGGCGCGCAGCCATCCCGCCAACGCCAGTGCCCGCCGTTTCAGCTCGGCCCGGGTCAGGCCTGCCTGCCGGCCATCCTCGCCATGGAAGCGCAGCGCGATGCGATCGTCGGCGTTGCGCAACAGATTGCGTGCAAAATTGAGACGTGACTCGGGGAAGAATCGTGCCCCCGGCATGCGGTCCTCGTCCACCAGTACCGGTCCGGTCTTGTCGCCCAGCACCCCGTGCCAATCCCAGAGGGCGGACCAGAAGGCCCCCTTGTGCGCCACGGACCAGCGCCACAGGGACTGGAAGTCGTCGGAACCCTGGTACTCGCCCCGAAGGCGCAGAAAGCGCACGAAATCGCTGATCTGGTACTCACTCAGGCGTGTCGGATCGGGCGACCAGAGCGGTGCCCCGGCGGTGGTGAGATCGATGGCCTGGTTCATGGCATGACCTCCTCGGTGGCGGTTGGCGGGGTCAGCAGATGGCGGGCGGTGGCGGCATCGGCCGGTGTGCGGCCCAGCGCATGTGCAGCGCGCACCGCCAACGCCACGGATTCGGCATTGTCCCGCAGCGGTCTTCCCTGTGGGTGCCACAGGTTGTTCTCGAAGCCCAAACGCACCTGTCCTCCAAGGCGCAGCGCCTTGCGGACGGCGGGCAGTTCGTGGCGACCGAAGGCGCATACCATCCAGCAGGCATCGCCGACGGGGCCGGCGAGAAAGTCTTCCAGGCCGGCACGCGGTGTCTCGTCCGTGTGGCTGCCGAGGACGAACAGCAGCGGCAGTTCCGCCCGCGGAAAGGTGTCATTCGCCTGCAGTCTGCGATAGTGATCCAGTTCCTCCGGATGATAGAGGATGAGCTGGGGAATGGCGCCGGCCTCGAGCATCTCTTTCAGCAGATGCCCGGTCGCCCGTGCCTCGGTGGCGTCGCTGGCCAGCTCGCGCAGTGCCAGGGAGGCGGATGTCGGCAGCAATGCCCGCACACAGGCCCTTTGTTGTGCCGGGCGGTAGCGTGCGCCCGCTTCGGTGGTGATCTGGATCAGTGGTTCACTCGCGGCCTGTTGCCGGATGGCCGCGATGGCCTCGCGATAGCGACCCGCGTCCAGGCTGTGGTTCCCCCGGGCGTCGCGGACGTGCAGATGGACCATGGCGGCACCGGCGTGCACGCAGGCGGCGACCGTCCGCGCAATGGCCTCTGTCGTCACCGGCAGTGCGGGGTGATCCGCCGGTTGCCGGCGTGCCCCATTGGGTGCCACGGCGATCACGACCGGCCACGTCATGGTGTGATCTCCCGCACGGCGTGGTCGAGGGCCCTGGCCAGGCGATCGGTGATGAGTTCCAGCTCCGCTTCCTGAAGGATGAAGGGCGGTGCCAGGAGGACGTGATGTCCCTCGTGTCCGTCGATGGTGCCCCCGGCCGGGTAGCACATCAGCCCCAGTTCCAGCGCGTGCTGCTTGATGCGGCTGGCCAGTTGGCTGTTGGCGGGAAAGGGGGTCTTGCTCTCGCGGTCGGCCACCAGTTCAAGCCCGAGCAGCAGTCCCCGTCCGCGGATATCACCCACATGGGGGTGATCGGCGAAGCGCTCGCGTAGTCCGCTCATCAAGGCATCGCCGAGGGTGCATACCCGCGTCAGCAGGTCTTCATCCCGTATCACCTGCTGTACCGCCACCGCCGCTGCGGCCGCCGCGGCGTGGGCCATGTAGGTGTGGCCGTGCTGGAATTGGCCGCTGCCGCTGCTGAGCCGCTCGAAGATCGCCCCGCTCGCCAGGACGGCGCCGATCGGCTGATATCCCGCGCCGAGTCCCTTGGCGAGCGTGAGGATGTCGGGCGCGATCCCTTCCTGCTCGCAGGCGAAGAGGGTGCCCGTGCGTCCCATGCCGCACATCACCTCGTCCAGGATCAGGAGGATGCCGTGTCGGTCGCAGATCTCGCGAATCCGCCGGAAATAGCCGGGAACCGGTGGCACCGCCCCGGCCGTGGCGCCCACCACCGGTTCCGCAATGAAGCCGATGACGTTCTCCGCACCCAGGCGCTGGATCATGGCCTCCAGCTCCCCGGCCGCCCGTGCGGCGTAGGCCTCTGCACTCTCGTCCGGTCGCTGATGACGGTACGAATAGCAGGGGGCGATCTGGTGGCTGCCCATCAGGAGTGGCTCGAAAGGTGCGCGGCGCCAGCGGTTGCCTCCCACCGCGAGCGCGCCCAGGGTATTGCCATGGAAGCTCTGGCGGCGGGAGATGAACCAGCGGCGTTGCGTCTCTCCGGCCTCCACGAAGTACTGGCGCGCCAGTTTGAGGGCCGACTCGATCGCCTCCGAACCGCCGGAGACCAGCCAGACCCTTTCCAGGCCCGGCGGGGCATCCTGAACCAGGTGCTCTGCCAGTTCTTCGCAGGCGTCGGTGGTGAAGAAGCCCGAGTGGACATAGGGCAGGGTCGACAGCTGGCGTGTGACGGCCTCGATCACCCGTGGGTGGCTGTAGCCGAGGGCGGTGACTGCGGCGCCGCCGCTGGCATCCAGATAGCGGCGTCCTTCCTGGTCTACCACATAGGCCCCCTCGCCGTAGGCAGCATGCCGCGGCTGGTGGTGGCAATGGCGATGGAACACCTTGCCGGAATAGTCGGCAAGTGTCGCGTCATTTTTGCGCAAGGCGTATGTATGCACTCTAGATTTGCGCCTCCTGGGCACGAGTAAAAGGTTGTTGCCATCTCGGCGGACAGGTTCGCTGCCGGCCTCTGTTCAGGTGACCAGGGCTTCCATCCCGTTTATTTCAGGAAATCGGCCCTGAGTCTCCCTCGTATTCCCCGGTGCGGGTGGTGTGGTTCCGGTGCCGCGCCATGAGGACGAGGTGGATCGATCATATTTGCTCAAAGTAACAAAAAAGCAAATATATTTGCACTATATAGCCGCAGCTGGCGGTTCCCGCAAGGGCAAAGGGGCAGAAATTCAGGGTAGCGTCATCTAACCGTGTGCGGAGCCGGTGTCTGCGCGAAAAAACGCCGTAAATACATCCTTGCAGGCTCGACGGCGGCATCCCTGCCGCCGACGTTTTTCGCGCAGACACCCCCTCCACTTTTCAAAAGGTTACGAAGATAGATGACGGGGCTCTGGGCAGAAATTCAGGGTGGCGCTATCGGGATTGAACGGCGTCGCTGGTTTTTCAGGACCCGAGGCCGATATCCAGTTCCTTCACCAGCTGCTCGTGACGCTCCAGGCGCTCGACCGCCCTGCGGCCGAGGCGGGTGGCGATCTGCAGCAGCAGGGCCTCCGAGAGGATGACGGCGGCGGCGATGTTGTTGGCGAAGAAGGCGCCGGAGGTGGTGGTGATCAGGACATGGTCGGCGTGCCCGGCCAGCGGCGAGCTGTAGGCGTCGGTCAGGGCGACTACCTTCATGCCGCGATTGGCGGCCAGTTCGGCCAGGGCGATGCTGGAGCGGGTATAGGGTGCGACACCCATGATGAACAGCAGGTCCCCCGCTTCCATGTCGAGGATACCGCGGGCCAGGCCGGTTCCGGTGTCGTCCAGCAGAGAGACGCGATCGCGGATCAGGCCCAGACAATAGGCATTGAAGGTGGCCAGCGAGTAGAACAGGCGTGCCCCGTGCACGCGGATGGCGCGTGCGTTCGCCATCTCCCTGGCAACTGCATCCATGACCTGCGGGTCGAGGTGCGAGCGGAGCACCTCCAGGTTGTTGAGCTCGTCGCGACTCACCTGTTGCAGGGTATCGAGGGCCGGATCGCCGGACGGCATATCGTCGAGCCAGCGACTCGCGCGATGCGAAAAGGGCTCGCTGGGGTTGCTCAGTTCGGCTCGAAACAGCGCCTGCAATGCAGGAAATCCCGAGAACCCCAATGTCTTGGCCAGGCGGGTGAGGGTCGAAGGATTGACTCCCAGGCGTTGCGCCAGGTCGGATATGGAACACAACGCGGCATTGGTTGGGGTATCGAGCAGCCCGGCGAGCGCCTGGATGCTCTTTTGTCCCGGCCGGATGTCCGCGGTACCGGCATGCAGGCGGGCCAGCAGTTCACGCAATTCATGCAGCGAAGAAGGTGGGCGACGTCTCGATTTGCGGTTCATGAGCTCAAGGGGGTGCCTGGTTGCGCCGTTTTCACCGGCCGGGTTGGCATTTTGCACCGATTGAGGCTATTTTGAACCCCGTGTAGCGGCCGTGGCCCTATTGGCCTTGGCGCTTCCGATACGACAAGAGGGTTCCGGTCACCGCTCGGGTGGTCTGGCAATGAACCTGGATAACAGGAAACCATAACGTAAGGAGGATTCCATGAAACTCAAGAAGCTGGGCAGTAGACTGCTGGTGGCCGGCCTGCTTGTGGGCACGGCGATCGGTGGGGCCGCGCAAGCCGCGCAGCAGCGTTTCGTCACCATCGGTACCGGCGGGGTCACCGGCGTCTATTACCCGACTGGCGGTGCCATCTGTCGCCTGGTGAACAAGACCCGCAAGCAGCACGGCATTCGTTGCTCGGTGGAGAGCACTGGTGGTTCGATCTATAACCTGAATGCCATTCGCAATGGCGAGCTGGACCTGGGTGTCGCGCAGTCCGACTGGCAGTATCACGCCTATCATGGCACCAGCAAGTTCAAGGATGCTGGTCCCAACAAGGACCTGCGTGCCGTCTTCTCCATCCATCCTGAGCCCTTCACCGTGGTGGCTCGCGCCGACGCCGGCATCAAGCATTTCGATGATCTCAAGGGCAAGCGGGTGAACGTGGGCAACCCGGGCTCCGGTCAGCGAGGCACCATGGAAGTGGTGATGAAGGCCAAGGGCTGGACCATGAAAGACTTCAAACTGGCCTCGGAGCTGAAATCGGCCGAGCAGTCCAAGGCCCTGTGTGACAACAAGATCGATGCCATGGTGTTCACCGTGGGGCACCCCAGTGGTTCCATCAAGGAGGCCACCACCTCCTGTGACGCGGTGCTGGTGAACGTGACCGGCCCCGCCATCGACAAGCTGGTGGCCGAGCACGACTATTATCGCAAGGCGGTGATCCCGGGTGGCATGTATCGCGGCAATCCCAATGATGTTCATACCTTTGGCGTGGGCGCTACCCTGGTGACCTCTGCCAAGGTGCCCGACGATGTGATCTACAACATCGTCAAGGCGGTGTTCGAGAACTTCGACACCTTCCGCAAGCTGCATCCTGCCTTCGCCCACCTCAAGAAGGAAGAGATGATCAAGGATGGCCTCTCCGCGCCTCTGCATCCCGGGGCGGTCAAGTACTACAAGGAAGCCGGCTTGATGTAACCGGAACGTGACCGGGGCCACGCGCCCCGGTTTTCTGTAGCTCGGGCTGTAGGTCGGACTTTAGTCCGACATCCCGGGCCAAAGCCCGACTCACCAGGGCTTGCAAGACTTGCCTTGATTGCCAAGGCTCGGAAGAGTGATAAACAAGACCCTCGTAAGGGGCAGGGGGAGACATGGCACAGGACGACAAGGCCATAGCGCCCGATCTGGAGGTGGCCGAGTCCATCATTGCCGAGGCCGATACCGGTGCCCGGGCGCCCACGGGTCGGGTGCCCAAGGCGCTGCTGTTCGGTATTCCCCTGGTATGGTCGCTATTCCAGCTGTGGTACGCGTCGCCTCTGCCTTTCATCTTCAACATCTTCATTCTGAACGACACCGAGGCACGGGCTATCCACCTGGCCTTCGCCGTCCTGTTGGCCTATACCGCCTATCCCACCTTTCGTTCTTCGCCGCGTGACTATATCCCGGTGCAGGATTGGGTGGTGGGGCTTGTCGGTGCCTTCTGCGCCGCCTATCTCTGGATCTTCTATAACGAGCTATCGGCGCGCCCCGGCAACCCGACCACGCTCGACCTGGTGGTCTCGGTGGCCGGCCTGGTGACGCTGCTGGAGGCGACCCGGCGGGCGTTGGGGCCACCGCTGATGTTCGTGGCCGGCCTCTTCATGCTGTACGCCTTTGCCGGCCCCTGGATGCCGGATGTGATCGCCCACAAGGGCGCCAGCCTGGTCAAGGGCATGAGTCACTACTGGCTCTCCACCGAAGGGGTCTTCGGGGTCGCCCTCGGGGTTTCGACCACCATGGTGTTCATGTTCGTGCTGTTCGGCTCGCTGCTGGAGAAGGCAGGCGCCGGCAACTATTTCATCCGCGTGGCCTTTGCCGCCATGGGGCATATGCGGGGTGGACCGGCCAAGGCCGCGGTCGTCTCATCGGCATTGACCGGCATGGTGTCCGGCTCGTCGATCGCCAATGTGGTGACCACCGGCACCTTCACCATTCCACTGATGCGCCGCGTGGGATTCACCCCGGAAAAGGCGGGGGCGGTGGAGGTCGCTTCCTCCACCAATGGCCAGTTGACGCCGCCCATCATGGGGGCTGCCGCCTTTCTGATGGTGGAATACGTGGGTATCTCCTACATCGAGGTGATCAAGCACGCCTTTCTGCCGGCCGTGATCTCCTATATCGCACTGGTCTATATCGTCCATCTCGAGGCCTGCAAGCTGAACCTGAAGGGGCTGCCACGGCGCAGGCCCAGCAACCTGCTGCGCTCGCTGACCAGCTTCTTGTTCACCGTCATCGTGTTGATGGTGCTCACTGCGGCTGTCTATTACGGGCTGGGATGGATCAAGACCGTGGCGGGAGAGGCCACGCCCTGGATCGCTACCGCATTGCTGCTGGCCGCCTATGTGGGACTGGTCAGACTCGCCTGTACCGTGCCCGAATTGGATACCAGCCATGAGATCACCGAACTGCCCGATCTCAAGGAGACGGCAACCGCCGGCTATTACTTCCTGCTGCCGGTGGTGGTGCTGATCTGGTCGCTGACCGTCGAACGTCTCTCGCCCGGTCTCTCGGCCTTCTGGGCCACGATCTTCATGATGTTCGTGCTGCTCACCCAGCGCCCGCTGAAGACCTTCTTCCGCGGTCACAGTGGAGAGGAACACAGCTTCCGTCAGGGCTTCATCGATCTGGTGCAGGGATTGTCCGAGGGTGCGCGGAACATGATCGGCATCGGGGTGGCCACCGCGGCGGCCGGCATCGTGGTGGGAACCGTCACCCTCACCGGCATCGGCCTGGTGATGACCGAGTTCGTGGAATTCATCTCTGGCGGCAACCTCCCGCTGATCCTGCTGTTCACCGCGTTGATCAGTCTGCTGCTGGGCATGGGGCTGCCCACCACCGCCAACTACATCGTGGTTTCCACGCTGATGGCGCCGGTGATCGTGACCCTGGGGGCCGAGCAGGGGCTGATCGTGCCCCTGGTTGCAGTGCATCTGTTCGTCTTCTATTTCGGCATCCTCGCCGACGATACCCCTCCGGTGGGGCTCGCTGCCTTTGCTGCCGCCGCCATCTCCCAAGGCGATCCCATCCGCACCGGTATCCAGGGCTTCACCTACGACATCCGCACCGCCATCCTGCCGTTCATGTTCATCTTCAACAACGAGCTGCTCATGATCGGCGTGGAACATGCGGTCCATGCCATCGTGGTGATCGCCGGCGCCGTCGTCGGCATGCTCACCTTCGCCGCGGCCACCCAGGGCTGGATGTTCACGCGTAACCGGTTGTGGGAGACCCTTGCGCTGTTCCTGGTGACCTTCATCCTGTTCCGCCCGGGCTTCTTCTGGGACGAGATCTATCCTCCGTTCGATCAGCGGCCCGGCGGTGAAGTGGTGCAGATCGCCGAGTCGCTGCCTGCGGGCGCGCAGTTGCGCCTCACGGTGCAGGGAGAGAAGGACAACGGTGAGTCTTTTCGCAAGACCGTCATCCTCCCGCTCGGCGCGCAGGGGGATGGCAAGGCCCGCCTGCTCGAGGCAGGCATCGAGCTGCGGGAAGAAGGGGGAAGGATGTTGATCGACAATGTGGTGTTCGGCAGCCCGGCCGAGAAGGCGGGGCTGGATTTCGATCAGGAGATCGCGCAAATACAGCTGCCCACCGATCGCCCACCCAAGCAATGGATGTTCGTTCCGGCATTGCTCCTGCTGGGCCTGATCATCTGGCTGCAGAGACGGCGCGAACGGCACTCGCCCGCGCACGCCACCGCCTGAGCCCGACGAGAGAGAGACGACATGTTCAAGAAGATCCTGTATCCCGTCGACCTGGCCCATGCAGATTTCGCGGCACAGTTCGCGCCAACCATCGAACGGATCGCCGGCACCTTCGAGGCGCAGATCGGGGTGATGACGGTGATGCCCGGCTTTGGCATGGCCATCGTGGCCAGCTATTTTCCCCCCGATGCCGAAAAGAAGGCGCGTCAGGGTGTTGAGCGCGAGCTGGAGGCCTTTGTGCAGAAGGCCTTCACCCGGCCGGTGCGACGGCGCGTGGAGCAGGGAACCCATTGGAAACGCATCGTCAAGGTGGCCAAGGCAGACCAGGTCGATCTGATCGTGATGCCCCATTGCGACAAGGGCTGGACCGAAAACGTATTGGTCGGATCCTGCGCCCAGAAGGTGATGGAGCGCGCGCCCTGCTCGGTGCTGCTTCTGCGACCGGATGATCGGGGGAGCTGCCCCGCCTGAGGCGGTCGCGGGCAGGTTCGTGGTTGCCTCAGTCAGTACGAAGCGACCGGCTTTGCGAACCGCACCTGTCCCTAGTCCGGATATTTCACCAGAGCGCTCAAGATTTCACTGATTCTTATGTACAAACAATTGCTTATGCACATATTGTCCGGGTGACACTTTGTCACCACAACGCTATCCGGTTTTTCCCGGGATCTTTTCGCCCGGACTCGCCTGAATCGCCTGCAACTCAATGAATTACATTGACTTTTGCCGATTCGAACGATCCGGACGAAAATCTCTCCGGGAAAATTCCGGATTCCGGTGAAATAGCCGGGCTAGTTCAAGCCAATGCGGACAGATTGTCCCATAGTATCTGGGCCCCCAGCCCGATGGTGACCAGACCCAGTCCCAGCTGGACAATGCCATGGGCGCGGGTCATGCCCGTGGCCTGCAGGCGACGCATGGGCAACATGATGACCACCGACAGCGCGGCCATGCCCAGAATGGATCCCGTACCAAAGACCAGGATGTACAGCAGCCCCGTGTATGCACTGTGGGTGGACTCCGCCGCCAGCAGCACCAGGGCAGCGGAGCCGGCCAGGCCGTGCATCAAGCCGACCAGTAACGCCCGCCTCGGCAGGTGCTGCTCGTGCTCATGGTGGTGCGACTCGGCGTCGTGGGGCGCGCCGGGGGGATGGCTGTGGGCGTGGAAATGACGCACCCCGCCGGCGTGCTGGTGGACGTGAAAGTGGATGTGTCGTTGGCGCAGGCGGCGTAACAGGTCCAGGCCCAGTATCACCAACATCACCCCCACCGTTGCCTCCAGGGCTTGGGCGTAGTGTTCGGGTATCACCCCGCCGACCAGCAGGGCGATGCCTCCGAACAGGAGCAGGGTGATGGTGTGGCCGAGACCCCAGGCGGCGCCCTGCAGGGCGGTGCTGCGCAGGCCGTGGCCGCGCCCGACCAGGGTTGCCATGGCTGCGACATGGTCGGCCTCGGTGGCGTGACGCATGCCCAGGATGAAACCCAGTAACAGCAGACTCAGTGACATCTTCTTCTCCTCAGCAGATTCTTGGCAATTGTTCGCCGACCAGCATGTCGACGATCCGGTGGCCGCCGAAGGCGGTTTGCAATATCACACGGCCTGTGGATTCGGCCTGCACCTCGCCGATCACGGCACTGTGCCGGCCGCTCGGGTGCTCTCGCATCGCCGCCAGCAGCGCGTCGGACTCTTCTGCCGGCACCACCGCCACCAGTTTGCCCTCGTTGGCCAGGTAAAGGGGGTCGAGCCCCAACAGTTCGCACATGCCGCGCACCTCCGGTCGGATCGGCAGGGCCTGCTCATCGAGGGCGATGGTGACCCTGCTCGCCTCGGCGAACTCATTCAATACGGTCGCCAGTCCGCCTCGGGTGGCATCACGCAGGCAATGGATGTCGGGGCAGACCTTCAGCATGGCCTCCACGAGTTCATTCAAGGGCTGACAATCGGTCTCGATGCTGTTGTCCAGTGACATCTCGCCGCGCGCGTCCACGATGGCCGCCCCGTGATCACCGAGGAAGCCATTGATGATCACCTTGTCGCCAGGTTGGCCACGGTCGGCACGGATGTCGATCCCGCGGGGAATCACGCCGACGCCTGCGGTGTTGATGAACAGCTTGTCGGCCGCCCCCCGATGTACTACCTTGGTGTCACCGGTGACGATCGCCACCCCGGCGGCGTCTGCGGTCGCCTTCATCGAGGCCACCACCGCACGCAGCGTTTCCATGGGTAGCCCTTCCTCGATCACCATGCCGCAGGTCAGATAGAGGGGGCGCGCCCCGCCCACGGCCAGGTCGTTGATGGTGCCGGCGACCGCCAGCTTGCCGATGTCCCCACCGGGGAAGAACAGTGGGTCTACCACATAACTGTCGGTGGTCAGGGCCAGGCGGTCGCCCTGGGCGGTGAACCGGGTGAGATCGAGGCGTGCCTGATCCTCGAGCCGGTGCAGCTCGGGAGAGGCGAAGCCCTCGACGAAGACCGACTCGATCAGGTCGCGCATGGCCTTGCCGCCCGCACCGTGGGCGAGGGTGATGGTTTCGGCCTGCAGGCGTCGTGACTGGAATCCTTTCATGCGTGAACGACCTCCTTCTCGCGGCGTTGCAGCAGCTCTTGCAGGTCGCCGAAGTTGTAGTAGGCGGCACAGGCCCCCTCGCTCGACACCATGAGCGCGCCCATCGGGGTCTCGGGCGTGCAACCGGTGCCGAAGACCTTGCACTGCCAGGGCCGGATGGCGCCCTTCAGCACCTCGCCACACTGGCAGGATTTGGGATCGGTGATACGCAGATTGGGGACCGAGAATTTCTGCTCCGCATCGAAACGGGCGTATTCGGGACGCATCCGCACCCCCGAGTGATCGATGGATCCGAGACCACGCCATTCGAAGAACTCACGCAGCTCGAAGACCTGCGCAATGGCCTGCAGTCCGGCCGTATTGCCACGGCTGGCGACGACCCGGGCATATTGGTTCTCCACTTCGCAGCGACCATCGGCCATCTGTCGGAGCAACATCCAGATCGATTGCAGGATGTCCAGCGGTTCGAAACCGGTGATCACAATGGGCCGATGGTAGTGCTGGGCCACGAACTGGAAGGGCTGTTCGCCCACCACCATGCTGACGTGCCCCGGTGCGAGAAAGCCATCGATGCGCATGTCGGGCGAGTCGAGAATCGCCTTGATGGTCGGCACCGTGGTGATGTGATTGCAGAACAGGGAGAAGTTCTCGATACCCTCCCGCTCGGCCTGCAGGACGGTTAGGGCGGTGCTGGGCATGGTGGTTTCGAAGCCCAGCGCGAAAAAGATCACCTGCCGGTCCGGATGCTTCTTGGCCAGCTGCAGCGCGTCCATGGGGGAGTAGACCATGCGCACATCGGCTCCCTCGGCCTTCGCCTGCAACAGGCTTTTCTTCGAACCGGGTACCCGCATCGCATCGCCAAAGGTGGTGAAGATCACATCGGGTCGTTCGGCGAGGGCCACGCAGTCGTCGACGCGGCCCATCGGCAGCACGCAGACCGGGCACCCGGGTCCGTGCACCAGCTCGATCCAGTCCGGCAGCAACTGTTCGATGCCGTAGCGGAAGATGGTGTGCGTATGGCCGCCGCAGAACTCCATCAACTGCAACGGACCCTGGTGGGCCGCAGGGATCTTTTCGTACAGCGCCGTAATCTCCTTCACCAGTGCCCTGGCCTTGGCCGGGTCTCGGAATTCATCGACGTATTTCATGTTTTGCTCCTGGGGGGCGGAGTGTCCTGAATCGAGCTTTCCTGATTCAGCCTCCTTAGGATCTCCTCCAATACCGCTTCGGTTTCCTTGAAGACTTGGTCATTCCAGAAACGCACCACCCTGTATCCCTTTCGTTCGAGGAAGCGGGTTCGTTCCTGGTCATATTCCGTCTGAGCCTGATGTTGGCCACCATCGAGTTCCACCACGAGCTTGGCCTGATCACAGAGGAAATCGACGATGTAGGGGCCTACCGGATGCTGGCGGCGGAACTTGAAGCCCTGTAGTTGGCGATTGCGTAAACGCTGCCACAGGTGGCGTTCGGCATCGGTAGGGTTGTGGCGCACTGCGCGGGCGTGGTCTCGGGTGGTTGGGCTGCCCTCACCCCCCCTTGGTCCCCCCCTCTCCCGGGGGGAGAGGGGGGAAGAAGGAGGGGCTGCGCTCTCTTGCGCGTCGGGAGTGGCGGAGGATAGGACACCGTTTTTGGCCGACGAGCTGCTCTCTCTCCCCCTTGGGGGAGAGGGCTGGGGTGAGGGGGAAGTTGCGTTCCCAGCCGCCGATCCCCTCCGATCCGCCAGCAATGTATGCACCAGATCCCACAGGATGTGGTAGCAGAGCACATGGCTCTCCTGCACCCGGTGAATGGAATCGGTCGGCACCACCAGGCAGTGATCGAGAAGGCCGCTGGCCAGCATCTGGCCTCCATTGCCGCCGGCGAAGCCGATGGTCACCAGGCCCAGCGCCTGCGCCTTGCGAAAGGCTGCCATCAGATTTTCCGAGTTGCCGCTGGTGGAGAAGCCGGCCAGCACATCGCCCGGACGGCCATGGGCCTCGAGCTGACGGACAAAGATCTGGTCGAAGCCAACGTCGTTCCCCACCGCACTGGTCATGGCAGTGTCGTGACACAGGTTGATGGCGGGCAGGGCGGGGCGTCCGGCGGTGACCGGGTGCTGGAACTCGACCGCCAGGTGGCTGGCATCGCAGGATGATCCGCCGTTGCCCATGGTGAACAGCCGCCCCCCTTCGGCATAGGCGTCCGCAAGGGTCCGTGCGGCGTCGATCAGCGTCTCTGCGTTGGCTGTGAAGAAGCGCTGCTTCACCGCCACCGAGTCGGCCACCTTTTGCTGAACGGAATGCAGCAGTGCCCGCTGTTCCTGCGCGGGGTCCTTCTGGCCTCCCGAGAGGAAGGGATAGAGCTGATCGAGCGGGTCGTCGCTCACCGCGCGCCCTCCTGCATCGCCGCTTGTTCCTCCTGGAGGTCACCGAGCTCGGCCAGGATCTCGAGCGTTCGTTCTGCCTCCTCGTGATCGATCCGACTCATGGCGAAGCCCACATGCACCAGTACCCAGTCGCCGACGCAGGCCTCGGGGGGATGCGCCTCGTCGACGATGCAGGCGATGTTGACCGGGCGCTTCACGCCCGCTACCTCGACCTTTGCCATCATGTTTTCAGGGTCGATCAGTTCGACGATCTGTCCGGGAATGCCTAGGCACATGGTATGGACTCCTTGAGCCTGCGGGCGGCCGCGACCACGGCCTGGCCCAGGGACAGGCCGCCATCGTTGGCGGGGACCTGTCGGTGAATCAATGGTTGCAGCCCAGCCTGTGTGATGCCTTGTTGCATCAGCGGAAGCAGCAGTCGGTTCTGCATCACGCCCCCGGAGAGGGCGATGTGTGTGATCCGGTGCTTGTGGGCGAGCCGAACGGCCGCCTCGGTGAAGGCGCGGGCAAGGCCCGTATGAAAACGTGCGGAAATGATGGCACGAGACGCACCGTGGGCGATGTCTTGCGAGAGCCCTGGCCAAAGGGAACGCGGGTCGATTACCCAGGGTACTTTCGACATGATCAATTGCAGAGGGTAGGCCTGTTGCCAGTGCTGCTGGCAGAGAGACAGATTGGTCGTGTTCTCCAATGCCAGCGCCGCCTGGCCCTCGAAGTATTGGCGTTCGACGCACAGTCCCAGGATGGCCGCTACGGCATCGATCAGGCGGCCAACGGAAGAGGCGGAGGGACAATTGATCCCGCGACCCAGCATCTGTTCGATACGGTGCACGGGCAGCTTTCCCCAGTCGGCGCCGCCGAGCTGTGCCTGCCAGTGCTCGCCAAAGGCGGCAACAGAGTGGGCCACGGCGTTCCGCCAGGGTTCGCGCATTGCCTGGGCGCCCCCGGGCAGGGGCGTCGGCGCCAGATGTGCCAGACGCCGGTAGCTGCGGTAGTCGGCCAGCAGTATCTCGCCGCCCCACAGTGTGCCGTCGCCACCCATGCCGATACCATCCAGTGCGATGCCGATGACTGCCCCGTCATTGAGTGACCAGCCGTTGTCCGCCAGGCAGGCCGCGATGTGGGCATGGTGGTGTTGCACCTCCTGCAGCGGGAGCTCCTGTGATCGGGCATCGTCGCGGCCTCGCTTGCCGGACAGGTACTCGGGATGCAGATCGACCGCGAGACATTCTGGCCGATGGTCGAACAGTTGCCGGTAGAGCGCCAGGTTGCGCTCGAAGTCCTCGAAGGTCTCCAGGTTCTCCAGATCACCCATGTGTTGCGACAGGATGGCCCGGCCCGACTTGATCAGACAGAAGGTGTTCTTGAGCTCACCACCATAGGCCAGCACTTCGGGTGCACGCTCGAACCCGGGGGGCAGGGCGATGGGCGCCGGTGCGTAGCCGCGTGCCCGTCGCAATATCTGCGTCTGCCCTTCGAGCACCCGAACCACGGAGTCGTCGACACGGTTGAGGATATCGCGATCGTGCATCAGAAACCGGTCTGCGACGCCAGCCAACTGCCGACGGGCCTGCAGGTCGTCGGTGCAGGGCGGCAGTCCGCCGAGATTGCCGGAGGTGGCGACGATGGGACCGTCGAGCCGATCCAACAGCAGGTGGTGCAAAGGGCTGTAGGGCAGCATGAAGCCCAGGGTGTTCTGCCCCGGCGCCAGGGCCTCGGGGAGACCGTTCTTCGGCAGGGCATCGAGCAAGACGATAGGGGCTTCGGCCGAGGTGAGCAGGGCCGCCTCCTGCTCGTCGATTCGGGCGTATCGCTCGATCTGATCGAGGCTGGTGGCCATCAGGGCGAAAGGCTTGGCCGGGCGGTGCTTGCGCGCCCGCAGGGTTTCCACCGCCCCGCGGTTGCGCGCATCACAGATCAGATGAAAACCGCCGATGCCCTTGACCGCGAGGATCTTGCCGTCACCTACCGCCTGTGCAGCCAGCGCGATCGGATCGCCTTCGAGGGGGCCTTGATTGTCTTCGATCCACAGTCGTGGCCCGCAGTCGGGACAGGCATTGGGCTGGGCATGAAAGCGCCGGTCTGCCGGATTCTCGTACTCCTCGCGGCAGGCCTCGCACATCGGAAAGGACGCCATGCTGGTATTGGCCCTGTCGTAGGGAATCCGGCGCACGATCGACAGACGTGGTCCACAGTGGGTGCAGTTGGTAAAGGCATAGCCATGACGCCGGTTGCCGGGGTCGCGGATCTCGGCCAGACACTCAGAGCAGGTCGCCGCATCCGGGGTGATTGGTGTATCGAGGGTGCCGCCGCGGCTGGGGCGAATACTGAAGTCAGGGCATTCGAGGTAGTCGACCCAGTGACGATCGATGCGCTCGATCCGTGCCAGCGGCGGACAGGCCCGATACAACGCCGGTTCGAATGCCTCGAGCTGTGGGGTCGGGCCATACAGCTGTACCCACACGCCCTCGCCATCGTTGCAGACCTCGCCGGTCAGGCCCAGCTGCCGCGCAACGTGCCAGACGGTCGGACGGAAACCCACACCCTGGACCTGGCCGCGCACGCGCAGTGCCAGGCCGGCGCGCCGGTCGGTGTCGGTGGGCTGCGGTTGTATCAATGGACGGTGCATACCATACAGGGGTCGAAGGACCGAATGATGTGTTGAACGCGTACCTCGCCCCGGTCATCGCTGACATCCGTGCCGGCCAGCGCCTGCTCCAGGGGCCCAGGGACCTCTTGGGCATCGCGCGGTGAGAAGTTCCAGGTGGTCGGGGCGATGATCTGGTAATTGAGGATTCGACCCTTGTGTACCCGCACCCAGTGCCCCAGGCTGCCGCGGGCCGCCTCCACCAGGCCAACCCCCTGTCCCTCCGGCGGCAGCCCGGCAGCAGTACAGAAGGATTTTCCCGGAGACAGCCGTGTGGCCCAGTCCTCCATCAACGGCACGACCCTGGCGAGTTCCAGGAGACGAGCGACCACCCGGTTACGGACATTGCCGCCGCTCTTCGATACCAGCGCACGGATCAAGGGGTGTCCGTCCACCAGCTGCCGGGCGAGGGCCCCCACCTCCATCGGCTGGCCATCGAGACGCGGCGCCTTGCACCAGCTGTAGCCCCGTTCACTCATGTCGGTGGGGATGGTGCTACCCTCGAAGGGGTGACGTGGCTCGGGATGTCCCGCAGTCCAGCTATGGCTGAGGTCCTCGGTGATCCGGGACTGGTCGAGGGGTTGGGAATGCCCGTCTTGCCAGGTCCCTTGTGCGAAAGTGGGTCCTTCGTCGTCGTAGGCTCCGTAACTGAGGAACCGATCATGGCCGCGTCCCAGGGAGGACAGGCCCAGTTCGTTGGAGAGCCGAAGAAAGCGGCCGAAGTCCGTGGTGGCGTGTGCGGCTGCCCAGGCGTCCAGCGCTTCGTCCGAATCCAGGGCAACGACCTGCTCCAGGGTGTCGCCAAACAGGGTCTGCTCCAGAAAACGGCGAAAGGCCCCGATGGTCAGCCGAATACGGGTTTGATGATGCGGCTCCACGGGGCAGGTGGTGCCCCCAGGTTGCAAGGCGAGGGAGTGAGGCCACTTGCCGGCCAACAGTGCCGTCAGGTGCAGTAACTCGGCGCGGGCGCGCAGCACCTCGGGGTAAGCGGAACCGGTTTGTGCCTTGAAACGCCCAGCGATCTCGTCATGCCAGGGTTCATTGGCGTAGACGTCGCGCGCGAAGTCCGGCATGAAGAAGAGATAGAAATGGGTCAGGTGGTCGGCCAGATTTTCCGTCGCCAGGATCAGGTTGGTCGCGAGCCGACCATTCTCGGCTGGTTCGACCGACCCCAGGTCGGCCAGCGCGCGTGCGGCCGCCACCGACTGGGAAACCGAACAGATGCCACAGATGCGCGGTGTGTAGACCAGGGCATCATTGGGATGCTTGCCATGAAGGATCTGCTCGAAGCCACGGAACAGGGGCGAGTTCACCTGCGCCGACAGCACCTGTTGATCGTCCACCTCGAGACGAACCTCGAGATCGCCTTCGACACGGTTGATCGGCCCGAGGATGCGGCGCCCGCTCATCGCTCCTCCTCGGGGTCATGACCCGGCGCCACCCGGATGTGGTCGCTCACCGCGTTCACCTTGAGGCGGCGCGGCGTGGCAGCCTTGGAGAGCGAGGCCAGGGCGACGAACCAGGCCTTGGGCATGTCTGTGGGCAATCCGACGGGAATGCCGGCGACCTTCGGCGTCTGGGTAAAGGGGTGGCCTGGCTCCTCGAAGCTGGGTGCGGTGCAATTGATGCAGGCATATCCGCCGCCCAGGCAGGAGCCGGAGCCATTCCAGGGTCGGATATTGCAATCCGCCCGTGCCTGGGTGCCCAGGCAGCCGAGGTTCTCCATCATGCACCCGAGGTCGGAGGGCTGTTCGGCGCTGGCCTTGTATTCATAGTATTCGTTGCGCGGGCAACCGTGGTGGACCAGGTGGTCGGTATAGTCGCGGGGACGGGCCAGGGTATCCAGCCGCTCCGGTTTCAGGTTGTCCTGTGCGAGCTGGCCGAGGGTTTCGATCACCCAGCCGGGATGGGTTGGGCAGCCCGCAACATTGATCACCGGCAGGCCGGCGCTGCTGCGCCACTCGGCGCCCAGGAGACCGCCGGGCTGGTGGCCGTCGTATTGCAGGCCGCAGGCCTCGGCGATGTTGCCGCCGGCGGCGGTGATGCCGCCGAACGCCGCACAGCTGCCGATCGCCAGGGTGTATCGCGCCCGTTCGGCCAGGGAGGCGATGAG
>RFHJ01000176.1 GCA_003696905.1 Gammaproteobacteria bacterium
GAGGTTCGGATAACGGCGTTGCCAGGCCCTGGCCAGCCTCTCCCAGGCCGCCTTTTCCTGGTCGGGGGCGCTGGTTGGTAGCACCAGCCAGGTCTTGCCACCGAACAGGAGACTCAGCACCGGGGGCTGTTCGCTGGGGTCGAGGTAGCGCAGCAGGTCGTATTCGGGGTCGATGCGCAGACGCAGTGGCCGCGAGGGCAGCGAAAGCGTGAAACGCTGCCGCGCCCGCTCCAGTCGCACCTGATCCCGATGGACCTGTCCGTCGCTCAGGGTGACGGCGACAGGCACTTCCAGGGTGTAGGGCTCGGTGCCGCTCTGCGACAGTACGAAGGCGAGTCGGTGGCCCGGCGGTGCGGGAGTGCTCGAGACCTCCGTCACGTCCAACCGGGGTGCCCCGGTACGCTCCAGCCAGGGCAGGAAGTCGCGCAGCACCTCGGGGCGGTCGCCCACCAGGGCCTCCACCGCCCGCTGGAACCCGATGCGCCGGAAGCGGTATTCCCGCCAGAGTCGGCGCAGCCCCGCATCGAACGCCTCGTCACCCAGGCGGCGTCGCAGCATGTGGAAGAACATCAGGGACTTGCTGTAGCCCACGGACTGGCTGGCGTCGTCGTGGCGGCTGACGAAGGAGAGCAATGGCATGTCGTCGCCGCGGGCCGCGAAGTTGCTGTAGCGCTGCAGGGCACGCAGGCGGTACTCGACGCCCTTGCCCTGGCGCTCCTTCATCCAGTGATCCGCCAGATAGGCGGTCAGGCCCTCGCTCCAGTTGCCCTTGCGGTAGTCGACCCAGACGCCATTGCCCCACCAGTTGTGCAGGATCTCATGGGGCAGCGAGGTGTAGGGGATGAAGGGCAGGCGCAACACCTGGCTGCCGAGCAGGGTGAAGGAGGGCATGCCCAGGCCGGTCGGCCAGCGGTTCTCGACCACGGCGAACTTGGCGTAGGGGTAGGGTCCGATCAGCTCGCTGTAGTGACGAATGTACTCCCCCATCGGGGCGAGATAGCGCCGCGCCAGCGCCGGGTCGTCGTGCAGCAGCCATACCGAAAGTGTCAGATTCCCTTCGCGCCGATGGTGGCGGTGATAGGGGCCGCCCACGAGATAGAGGGCCTGCTGGGGGCGGTCGCTATGCCAGGTAATGGCATCGGGAGCCTCGTCGCGCCTCCCGGCACTCAATACCTGCCAGCCGTCGGGTGCCGACACCGCCAGGCGGAATCCCCGGATTTCCTCCGCGGTGACGGGATACCAGCCCGACTGGTCGTCCAGATAGACCCCCTCGGGCGATAGCTCGCCTTCGGGCATGCCGCCGTGACCCCGGCGATCGGAGAACGACAGGCCTCCCGCATAGTGCAGCTCGATCTTCCGGGTCCTCGTCTTGGCGCGCCATCGATAATGGATCTGGTGCCTCGACTGACCCAGGCGCTCCAGTTCCCCATTGTCCGACTGAACCTCCAGCCCGCGATTAAGCCAAAATGCAAAGTGGCGCGTCGCTGCCTCGAGGGTGATATGGTCGCTTCCCGTGAGGCGGCCGGTCTCCGGATCCAGAGCGATGCGCAGGTCGTGCTCGAGCCCGCCGGCGAGGACGGCACCGGTAAACCAGTACAACAGGATGCCCATGAAAAAACGGTTCTTTTCGATCATCGTCGTCTTGCTCGTCGCTCTATTGCAGGGGGCCTGTGTCTCCGCGCCGGTCGCCGAGGGAAAGGGAACGGCCGACGATACCCTGGGTTCGGCGCTGGTGGTGGAGACCCCTACGGCGCCGACCTTCTCCGCGATACTCGAACGGGTCCGCAAGGAACGCCTGTTGTACGTGGGCGAGACCCATACCCGCAATGCCGACCATCTGCTGCAGCTGGCGGTCTTCAAGGCCCTGCCGCCGGAGCGCGCAGCGCTTGGCGTGGAGTGGTTTCAGGCGCGGTTTCAGCCGGTGCTGGACGATTTCGTCGCCGGCCGTATCGATGAGGCCGAGATGCTGCGGCGTACCGAGTATTTCACGCGCTGGGGCTTTGACTATCGTCTCTATCGTCCCATCCTGCAATATGCCCGTCGTCACCACATCCCGATCATCGCGCTGAACGCCAGCCGGGAGCTGACCGGGGCCATCCGGGACAAGGGAATTGCCGGACTGGAGCCGGAGATGCAGCGGCAGCTGCCGGACGGCTACGACTATAGTGACAGGGCCTACGACCGGATTCTGCGTGGCGTGTTCGATCAGCATCGTCGTGAGGATGGCGATTTTCAGCGCTTTCGCGAGGTCCAGCTGACCTGGGACGAGACCATGGCGCAGCACGTGGCGCAGTACCTGCAGGCCCATCCCGAGCGGCAGCTGCTGGTGCTGGCGGGACGCGGGCATATCGCCGCCCGCCACGGGATACCCAATCGGGTGACCCGGCGCAGCGGCGTCCGCGGGGTGGTCATCCTCAGCCACGATCCGCGCAGTCCCGCCAGGAACGAGGCGGACTATCTGGTGCTCGACCAGGAGCGTGCCCTCCCGTCGCCGGGCATGATGGGAGCCTTCCTCGACATCGGGAAGGGGATCGTGATCACCGGATTCACCGAAGGTAGCATCGCCAAGGCAGCGGGCCTGGAAAAGGGTGACCGCATCACTGCCGTGGATGGGCGGGAGGTGAAGGACTATGTCGCCTTCAAGCTCGCCATGTTGGAGAAAAGGCCGGGCGACCGGTTGCAGGTCACGGTGGAACGCAAGGGGTGGCTCGGTGGCCAGCAGCGCATGACGGTGTCCATGGTCTTGAAGCCGCCGGCCGCGGCACGGGGTTCGGTCCACTCCGGCAGGTGATCGCGCCGGCATCACCGTTTTCGGTCGATCACGTAGAGCGCCAGTTCTCTCAGGTGGGTGGCGTCGTCGCCGAACGGCGCGAGGCTGGCCAGGGCGTCTTCCAACAGCCCGCGGGCCATGGCGCGTGCCTCGTCCAGGCCCACCAGCGCCGGGTAGGTGGGCTTGTCGTTCGCTGCGTCCTTGCCCTGGGTCTTGCCGATGGCCTCGGTCTCCCCTTCCACGTCCAGGATGTCGTCACGGATCTGGAAGGCGAGGCCGATGCACTTGGCATAGTGATCGAGCGCGCGCAGACTCTCCTCGGTGACCTGGTCGGTGCCCAGGGCGCCGAGCCGCACGCTGGCGCGGATCAGTGCGCCGGTCTTGTGGATGTGCATGTTCTCCAGCTCGGCGAGGCTCAGTTCGTGGCCCACCGCCTCGATGTCCATGGCCTGGCCGCCCGCCATGCCGCGTGATCCGGCGGCGTGGGTCAGTTCGTCCACCATGCGCAGGCGTCGCTCGGCGGGGATGTCGAGTGCGGGGTCATGGGCCAGCAGGCGGAAGGCGAGACTCTGCAGCGCGTCGCCGGCTAGGATGGCCGTGGCCTCGTCGAAGGCGCAGTGGCAGGTGGGACGGCCGCGTCGCAGCGCATCGTCGTCCATGGCGGGCAGGTCGTCGTGCACCAGCGAGTAGGCGTGGATGAGTTCCACCGCACAGGCGGGCGCATCGAGACGCGCCAGGGGCGCGCCCAGCAGCTGCCCGGTTGCGTAGCAAAGCACGGGGCGAAGGCGCTTGCCGTTGCCCAGGGTGGCATAGCGCATCGCCTCGTGCAGCCGGCTCGGCGGGGTGGCCGCGGAAGGGAGCCGTCGCTCCAGGGCCTGTTCGACGCGCAGGCGCGCCTGTTCCAGGAACTGGCGAAACCGGGGGTCAAATGTCACTGTCGAAGGGTTCCGTCTCGGCCTCTGGGGTATTCGCGGTGAGGATTCGCACCTTTTGTTCGGCCTGGTCCAGCGCCTGTTGGCACCGGCGGGTCAGGGCCACGCCCTTCTCGAAGGCGCCTAGGGATTCCTCCAGTGACAGCTCGCCGGATTCCATGCGCTCGACCAGCGCCTCGAGCTCGGCCAGTGCCGCTTCGAAGGAAATGTCGTCTTGTGCTTCGTCTTTGCTGCTCACGTCGATGATCCGCCTCTGCTGATCGGCCGATTCTAGCAGAGGTTCCCTTGCCCAACGTCGAGTGGAAAAGCGGTAAACTTTCGCCCTCGACATCCTCGGAGGTGGCTCTGGTGCGACGTTTTCTTTGCCTGCTCCTGTTGTTCTCGCCGGCTACCTGGTCGGCGACCGATGTGGCCGATCCCTATGGCCGCTTCACCGAGCAGGACGATGACTACAACGAGGCCCTGGAGGTCCCCTGGGTGGAGATGGAGACCCGGGTCCGCGAGGGGCCGGATGCCTCCGCCCTGGTGGAGCTGGAGAATCAGGCCTTGCCGCCGGGCATGCATCTGCTGGTCGATCTGGAGCATCTGAACGTGGATCCGCGTGACCTCGTCAGCCGACTGTGGATCGTGATCCGCTCTGATGGAGGGGCGGAGAACGGCAGCTACGAGGGCATCCGTTGTGCCACCGGCGAATACAAGGTCTACGCCTATTACAATCCAAAGGGTTCCAGGCCCCTGCGGGTGGTGAAGCTGCCTCGCTGGCGCCCCATCCGTCCCCACGGCTGGCGGGCGGAACTGGCAAGCGAAACGCTCTGCTCGGACACCAGCCCCCGTGATCCCGACGACGTGCGGGCAAGACCGCAACACGAATCGAGCGACTATCGCTCGCCCTACGAATAAGATCAGAAGTCCTGACATGAGTCGATACGACGCCTCCGCCATCGAGGTGCTGAGCGGCCTGGAGCCGGTCCGCAAGCGCCCGGGCATGTATACCAATACCGACCGGCCCAACCATCTCGCCCAGGAGGTGATCGACAACAGCGTCGACGAGGCCCTGGCGGGGTTCGCCAAGACCATCGAGGTTCGCCTGTTCAAGGATGGTTCTCTGGAGGTGGCCGATGACGGGCGCGGCATGCCGGTGGATATCCATCCCGAGGAAGGGGTGCCCGGTGTGGAACTCATCCTCACCCGGCTGCATGCCGGGGGCAAGTTCTCGAACAAGAGCTACCAGTTCTCCGGTGGCCTGCATGGGGTCGGGGTGTCGGTGGTGAATGCCCTTTCGAAGCGACTCGACGTGTGGGTCAAGCGCGACGCCAAGGAATTCCATATCGCCTTCGAGAACGGAGAGAAGGTCGAGGACCTGAAGGTCGTCGGCAAGGTGGGGCGGAACAACACCGGGACGCGGATCCGTTTCTGGCCCGATCCCCGGTTCTTCGATACGCCGAAATTCAATCTGCGCCAGCTGCGTCATGTGCTGCGGGCCAAGGCGGTGCTCTGTCCCGGTCTGCGCATCCGGTTCTTCGTCGAGGGAGAGGCCGGACACGACGAGTGGTACTACGAGGACGGCCTGCGCGACTATCTGCTGGATGCCCTGGCGGATACGCCCCTGCTGCCGGAAGAGCCCTTCGTCGGCTCCATGGCCGCCAACCAGGAGGCGGCCGACTGGGCAGTGGTGTGGCTGCCCGAGGGTGGCGAGGCGGTGACCGAGAGCTACGTCAATCTGATTCCCACACCCCAGGGCGGTACCCATGTGAATGGCCTGCGCACAGGGCTCACCGAGGCGGTGCGCGAATTCTGCGAGTTCCGCAACCTGCTGCCGCGCGGGGTGAGGCTCACGCCAGACGATGTCTGGCAGAACATCAGTTATATCCTGTCGGTCAAGCTGGCCGATCCCCAGTTCTCGGGCCAGACCAAGGAGCGTCTGTCCTCGCGGGAGTGTGCGGCCTTCGTCTCGGGTGTGGTGAAGGATGCCTTCGGCCTCTGGCTCAATCAGCATGTGGCGCAGGGCGAGCGCATCGCCGAGCTCGCCATCAGTGCGGCCCAGGCCCGCCAGCGGGCGGGGCGCAAGGTGGTGCGCAAGAAGGTCACGCAGGGACCGGCGCTGCCCGGCAAGCTGGCCGATTGCCTGTCCGACGACCCGCAGCGTACCGAGCTGTTTCTGGTGGAAGGCGATTCGGCGGGCGGCTCGGCCAAGCAGGCCCGGGACCGGAACTTCCAGGCGATCATGCCGCTGCGTGGCAAGATTCTGAACACCTGGGAGGTGGACCCGGCCGAGGTGCTGGCCTCCCAGGAGGTGCACGACATCTCGGTGGCGATCGGCGTGGAACCGGGCAGCGACGATCTGTCGAAACTGCGCTTCGGCAAGATCTGCATCCTCGCCGACGCCGACTCCGACGGCGCACACATCGCCACCCTGTTGTGCGCCCTGTTCGTGCGCCATTTCCGCAAGCTCGTCCAGGAGGGGCATGTCTATGTGGCGATGCCGCCGCTGTACCGGATCGACGTGGGCAAGCAGGTCTTCTACGCCCTGGACGAGCACGAGCGCCAGGGGATTCTGGATCGTATCGCCGCAGAGAAGCTGCGCGGCAAGGTCACCATCCAGCGCTTCAAGGGGCTGGGCGAGATGAACCCGGCACAGCTGCGCGAGACCACCATCCATCCCGATACCCGTCGCCTGGTGCAGCTGACCCTGGCCGCTGGCGATGATGCCAATCGGGTGCTGGACATGTTGCTGGCGAAGAAGCGGGCGGCCGATCGGAGGCGCTGGCTGCAGGAGAAGGGGGACCTGGCCGAGGTCTCCTGACAGGGCTTTGGTTCGGAAAATGCGCCATAATTAATCCAGATCAATTTCAATATTTCAGAAATCCCTAATATTGTGCTGTCTGGATTGGCCGAGGGGCGGGTGGATGCTGTCGAGAATACTTTTCGTTGTCGCCGGATTGCTGGGCTTCGCCAGTGCCCAGGCGGCGCCGGATGGCCAGGCGCTGTATATCGAGCACTGCGCCGTCTGCCATCAGTTCGCCGGGGCCGGCGGGATCGGCCTGCCGCTGGCCGGCAAGAAATTTGCTGACTACAGCGACGACTATCTCTTCAAGACCATTCGCCTTGGCCGACCAGGGCGCATCATGCCGGCCTTCGAGGAGCTGAGCGATGCCCAGGTCGAGGCGATCGTTCGGTTCTTGAGGGTTCGCACCGGCAGCAAGCCGGCCGAGTACGACCCGGCCCCACTGGGAGGCGATGCCGCGCGTGGCAAGGCCCTGTATCAGAAACATTGTGTCGCCTGTCATGCGGAGGACGGTCTCGGCGCGGGCAAGGGCACCGGGGTGAGTGTGGCGCGCAAGCGTTCCTTCCTGGTCATGCCGGCGGCCATCGCCAATCCCGGCTTCCAGCGGGCGGCGAGCGATGCCATGATCCGCCAGATCATCACCCATGGGCGCCCGGCCTCGGGCATGCCGACCTTCGGCAAGATCCTCAGCCAGCAGGAGATCACGGATGTGGTCGCCTATGTGCGCGAGCTGGGGAAAAGGGTCTCGCCGCCGGAACCCATCGCCCCGGACGAAAAGCCTTCCCATGTGTACGAGTCGCCCTACGACTTCGAGACCACGGTCAAGAACGTCAAACAGGCCCTCACAGGCAACAACTTCCGTATCTTTCCCGACCGCTTCCTGGAACAGGGGCTGACCGACGAATTTAGTGTCAATCGGCGCCAGGTGGGGATTCGCTTCTGCAACTTCAACGAGCTGTACGGGATGCTCAACATCGAGCCCCGGCTGGGGGTGGTTCTGCCGTGCCGCATCACCATCCTCGAACGACCGGGCGGAAAGGTGCTGCTGGTGGTACCCAATCTGCGGGTGGAGTCGCGCTGGTTCAACAACGATCAACTGGTGCGGCTGTGGGATCACATGGAGGAGACCTTCAGCGAGATCATCGACGAGGTGACGCTATGAACCGATGGGTACGCTACCTTGCGCTGGGCTTGCTGGCATGGTCCGCCGTGACCTCCGCGGGACAGCAGATGTTGATGGCCCGCGTGGCCATGAAATCGGACCTGGCTATGGAGTATCTCAGGACGGCCATCGAGGAACACGGTTATGCGGTGGCGCATGTGCAGAAATGCGATAGCGGGCTGGCGGGTTTCGGTTTCCACTCCGACACCTACCGGGTGTTCTTCTTCGGCAAGCTGGAGGAGGTGCGCCGGATCAGTGAGAAACATCCGGAGTTCAGCGCCTACCTGCCCCTCAAGATTGCCCTCGAGGCAGAAAAGGATGAGACCCTGCTGGCTGCGGTCGATCCCACGACCTTCGAGCGCTACTACGCCAAGGATCGTGACATGATCATCCAGTTCCGGCGCTGGAAGAGCGACATCCGCTCCATCTTCGCCGAGGTGCGCAAGGTGGCCGGAGACAAGGTGGTCCAGGCCTTTCAGCCCTGACCGGTCATGCGGGGATGCCCTCCGGCCGCAAGGCGAAGGAGGTTGGTACCCGACCCGTCGCCTGGATGGAGCCTGGCGACATCCGGGAAGGCGACTGTCCAGATTGCGCCCCTCCGCCTGCGATCCACGCCAAGAGGCGAATCATCTCTCCATGATCCGGCGCGCTCGGCCGCGCCTATCGGCCTGCGTCCTGCGGCAGTGCCCTCGAGCCGGGAAGTTGTAGAATGCGCGCCTCTGCAGCAACCCCATCGGCGACTTCATGGACCAGGAAATCGAATACAACCCCGACGGCACCGAACGCCTGCCGTTGGCCCAGTTCACCGAGAAGGCCTACCTGGACTACTCCATGTATGTCATTCTCGATCGGGCCTTGCCCTTCATCGGTGACGGCCTCAAGCCGGTACAGCGACGCATCGTCTATGCGATGTCGGAGCTTGGGCTCTCGGCCACCGCCAAGTTCAAGAAGTCGGCGCGTACCGTGGGCGACGTCCTGGGCAAGTTCCATCCCCATGGCGACACCGCCTGTTACGAGGCCATGGTGCTCATGGCCCAGCCCTTCTCCTATCGCTATCCCCTGATCGACGGGCAGGGCAACTGGGGGTCGCCGGACGATCCCAAGTCCTTCGCCGCGATGCGCTATACCGAGGCGCGCCTCACCCCTTACGCCCAGGTGCTGCTCTCGGAGCTGGGGCAGGGAACGGCCGACTGGCAGCCGAATTTCGACGGCACGCTGGACGAGCCGAAGGCACTACCCGCTCGCATGCCCAATCTTCTGCTCAACGGCGCCACCGGTATCGCGGTGGGCATGGCCACCGACATTCCGCCACACAATCTGCGCGAGGTGGCCGCCGCCTGCATTCGCCTCATCGAGCAGCCCAAGGCCACGGTGGCCGAGCTGTGTGAGCATATCCAGGGACCCGATTACCCCACCGAGGCGGAGATCATCTCCGATCCCTTCGACCTGCGGCGCATTTACGAGACCGGCAATGGCTCGGTACGGGTCCGGGCACGCTGGGAGATCGAGCATGGCAGCGTGGTGATCACCGCCTTGCCCTATCAGGTCTCGGGCGCGCGCATCCTGGAGCAGATCGCCCAGCAGATGCGGGCGAAGAAACTGCCCTGGGTGGAGGATCTGCGGGACGAATCCAATCACGAGAACCCCACCCGCCTGGTGATAGTGCCGCGTTCCAACCGGGTCGACCTGGAGCGTCTGATGCTGCATCTGTGCGCCACCACCGATCTGGAGCGCACCTATCGGGTCAATCTCAACATGATCGGCCTGGATGGCCGGCCGGCGGTGAAGGACCTGCGCACCCTGTTGCGCGAGTGGCTGGACTTCCGTTTCGAGACGGTACGCCGCCGGCTCCAGTACCGCCTCGACAAGGTGGTCGACCGGCTGCATCTGCTGGAAGGCCTGCTGATCGCCTTTCTCAACCTGGACGAGGTGATCCGCATCATCCGTACCGAGGACGAGCCGAAGCCGGTATTGATGCGGCGCTTCGATCTCACCGACATCCAGGCCGACTACATCCTCGACACCAAGCTGCGCCATCTGGCGCGGCTCGAGGAGATGAAGATTCGGGCCGAGCAGGAGGAACTCGAAAAAGAACGCCAGGATCTGGAGAAGACCCTGGGATCGAAGGCGCGCATGAAGACCTTGATCAAGAAGGAGCTGGCGGCCGACGCGCAGAAGTTCGGTGACGACCGGCGCTCCGCACTGGTGCAGCGCCCGCCCGCCGAGGCGATGGACGAGACCCAGCTCGCCCCCAGCGAGCCGGTCACGGTGGTGCTCTCCGAGAAGGGCTGGGTGCGTGCCGCCAAGGGCCACGAGATCGACCCGGCCGAGTTGAACTACAAGGCCGGTGACGCCTATCTGGATTCGGTGCGGCTGCGCAGCAATCAGCCGGTGATCTTCCTCGATTCCACGGGCCGCAGCTATTCCCTGCTGGCCCACACCCTGCCGTCGGCGCGTGGCCAGGGAGAGCCGTTGACCGGGCGCTTCACCCCACCGGCGGGCGCGGCCTTCGTTGCCGCGATCGGGGGCGATCCCGAGCGCTGGTGGCTGCTCGCCTCCGATGCGGGCTACGGTTTCCGCGTCCAGGCCAAGGACCTGCTGGCCAACAAGAAGGGTGGCAAGGCGGTGCTTCGGCTGCCGGAAGGGGCCCGGGTCCTCAAACCCAGCCCCTTGCACGATCCCGACACCGACCGGGTGGTGGCGGTGACCAGTGCCGGGCGCATGCTGGTGATTCCGGCAAGCGAGTTGCCGGCCATGGCGCGCGGCAAGGGGAACAAGATCATCGGTATTCCGTCCAAGGCAGTGGCGGAGCGTTCGGAGTACGTGGTCGGCGTCCTGGTGGTGCCGGAAGGCGGCAAGGTCCGGGTGCTCTCGGGCAAGCGCCATCTCACCCTCAAGGCGGCCGATCTCAATGCCTACGAGGGAGAGCGAGGACGTCGCGGCAACAAGCTGCCGCGGGGCTTCCAGAAGGTCGATGGCCTGGTTTTGGAAGGCGCCTAGCCAGGATGTTTCGCCCCGGGAAAGTGATGGTTGTACCGGATGGGCGGCCCCGAGTGTGTCCCCAGGGGGCGGAGTCGGTACCTGAGAGGCCGGAGTCCATACCAGGGGTCGGGAGTACCGACTCCGACCCCGGATCCTAATCCCTCCCCCTGCTTGCCGGGGGGGTAGTGAGGGGGGCAAGCCGAGGCCCCTTCGACCTTCTCCTCCCGAAAGAGCAACACAATTCAATCGAGGTTTCCGAATGGCTCAACGCCCCAGGGGCCGGCGCAGGCAGCCGACCCGCAAGAAGAGCAAGTCGCGCAAGACGACCACCACCCGCAAATCCAGCCGCAAGCAAAGGCGCACCCGGCGCCGCAAGGGGTCGCTCTGGCGCTGGCTGGCCGGGCTGCTGGTGCTCGGGGTCGTGACGCTGGGGGGCTATACCCTGTATCTCTCCCACCAGGTGCGGGTCGCCTTCGAGGGCAAGCGATGGGCGGTGCCCGCGCGGGTCTATGCCCGTCCGCTGGAGCTCTACGAGGGTGCCGCGCTCACCCCCGCGCAGCTGCGCCATGAGCTGCAGATCCTGGGCTATCGCAAGGTGCGCTGCCCCGGTGCCGGGGCCCAGTGGTCGGGCGGAGGCAGGCATTATCGGGTACGTACCCGGGCCTTCCATTTCTGGGACGGCGAGCAGCCGCCACTCACGCTGGACATCCGTCTGGCCGATGGGCAGGTGAGTCGGCTGACCGACGGTCAAGGCAGGCCGTTGGACATCGTGCGCCTGGAACCGGCCGAGATCGGCAGCATCTATCCGACCCATCGCGAGGATCGGGTGCTGGTGCGGCGCGAGGACCTGCCGGATTCGCTGGTCCAGGCCCTGCTGGCGGTGGAGGACCGGCGGTTCTTCGAGCACCACGGCATCGACCCGCGCGGCATCGCGCGCGCCCTGTGGAACAATCTGCGCGCGGGCGGGGTGGTGCAGGGCGGCAGCACCCTCACCCAGCAGTTGGTGAAGAACTTCTTCCTTACCCCCGAACGCAGTCTGTGGCGCAAGTTCAACGAGGCGCTGATGGCCTTGATCGTCGAGGCCCGTTACAGCAAGGACGAGATCCTCGAGGCCTATGCCAACGAGGTCTACCTCGGCCAGGACGGCGCGCGCGCCATCCATGGCTTCGGGCTGGCCAGTTATTTCTATTTCAACCGGCCATTGCAGGAACTGCGTCTGCACGAGACTGCGCTGTTGGCAGGCCTGGTGAAGGGGGCCTCCTATTACAATCCCCGGCGCCACCCGGATCGCGCCCTGAAGCGTCGCAATCTGGTTCTCGAGCAGATGCAGAAACTCGGCTTCATCACCGCGGCGCAGGCAAGGCGGGCCAAGGCGCAGCCACTGGGGGTCACCGGGAAGGGACATGGCCAGCAGCATCGCTATCCCGCCTTCATCCAGCTGGTGCGTCGCCAGCTGGCCCGCGACTATCGCGAAGAGGATCTCACCTCCGAAGGACTGCGGATCTTCACCACCCTGGACCCCTGGGTGCAGAAGATCGCGGTCGACGGGGTGGCCCGTGAGCTGGCGAGGATAGAGAAATCGCGCCGGCTGCGGGCCGGTATCCTGCAGGCGGCGATGGTGATCGTCTCGCCCCAGGGCGGCGAGGTCACTGCGTTGATCGGCGGGCGCAAGGCCGGGGTATCCGGATTCAACCGTGCCCTGGATGCGCGGCGGCCGGTGGGTTCTCTGGTGAAGCCGGCGGTCTATCTCACCGCACTGGCGCGGCCAAGGCGTTTCACCCTGGCCACCCTGATCGAGGACAAGCCGGTACGCCTCGAACTGCCCAACGGGGATCTCTGGACGCCACAGAACTTCGATCACAAGCTGCATGGCAGGGTGCCGCTGCATCGGGCCCTGGCCCAGTCGCTCAACCTGGCGACGGTCAATCTGGGGCTCGAACTGCGCCTGGAACCGGTGATCCAGACCCTCCACGAGTTGGGCGTGGACAAGAAGATACGTCCCTATCCTTCGCTCCTGCTCGGTGCCATCCCAATGGCGCCGGTCGAGGTGGCACAGATCTACCAGACCCTGGCCGCAGGCGGCTTCCGTGCCCCCTTGCGCGCGATCCGCGAGGTGTTGGACGCAGACGGTCAGCCACTGCAACGCTACCCTCTCGAGGTGCGTCAGGTGGTCGATCCCGTGCCCGCCTTCCTGCTGACGTCCAATCTGCAGGAGGTGGTGCAGGCAGGCACGGCAAACGGGCTCAAGTCCTATCTCGGTCGCGATTTTGCCGTGGCAGGCAAGACCGGCACCACCAATGACCTGCGTGATTCCTGGTTCGCCGGCTTCGGCGGCGACCGGGTAGCGGTGGTCTGGGTCGGGCGCGACGACAACAAGCCCACCGGGCTGACGGGCTCGCGCGGCGCACTGCCGGTGTTCGGCCGGGTGATGCGGGATCTCCATCTGGCGCCGCTGGATCCACTGCCCCCAACCGGCGTCCGCTATTACTGGGTGGAGGAGAGTACCGGCCTGCTGTCGGCGGAGGGTTGCGAGGGTGCCATACAGCTGCCCTTTGCCGAGGGTTCGGAGCCGAAACGCCGCTCCCGGTGTGCGGCATCGGGAACGGCTGGACTGTTGGAACGGCTCTTTGGGGGGTGAGCGGTGTGTGTTCCGCTGCCGTACCCTTGTTTTCTCGATACAATGCGTTTCGTTCCCTTGCCGCACTTTCGAAGATGACAGCCTTGCGTTTCGCTCCCCTGATTGCCATCGCCGCGCTGCTCGCTGCCTGCGGCTCGCCCTATCCCATCCAGCAGCGGCCGGCCCCGGTGGAGCCGGCCGGCGGCATCTCGCGGGCTAGCCCGCCGAGTGCGCAGACGCCCGCCGAGGTCGAGGTGCGGGCCTACGAGCCGCCGGCGCGGGTGGCCACGGTACGCCGCCCGGCCTCGCCCGCGGTACGTCGGCTGATACGAACCGCGGTGGAGAAGCGCCGTGCCGGCGACTACCAGGCTGCCCAGGCGAGCCTGGAGCGGGCGCTGCGCATAGAACCCCGCAACGCCCGCCTGTGGAACCGTCTTGCGCACCTCTATGCCGAACAGGGGCAGTATGCCCGGGTCGAGTCGCTGGCAGCGAAATCCAATGCCCTGGCGCCGAACGATCCGATCCTGCAGGCCGACAACTGGTCACTGATCGCGGGTGCCCGCGAGGCCATGGGTGACCGGCGTGGTGCAGCCGAGGCGCGCCGACGGGCCCGCCTCGTTCAATAATCGATTCGATGACTCAGAAAGGACCAGGAAATGGCCGACATTCAGCTCTCTCCCCAACTCTTCCAGGACATTCACCAGGCGGTGGAGCGTCTCCACCCCAATGCCGATACCGGGATCGTGCTGCAGTACCTGGCCGCGGTGAGCGGTTATCTCCTCGGCAGTGAAAGGAACATGTCACCCGCGGACAAGGAGGCCTATCTGACCGAGCTGTGCAACTTCGCCGAGCGGGTCTATCGGGATGTCCAGGGACAGCAACAGCGGCCGGCTGCACCGCCGGCGGGCGACGCCTTCGGCTATTGGGAGCCGCCGAAGAAGGACTGAGTGTCAGGTGGCCACCCCCTATGCCCCGGATCGGCTGATCGCCCAGGCCCGCGCCCTGGCCGCGGAGTACCGGCGTGCCATGGGCAAGCCGCTGCCGGGGGTGAGCAGCGAGATCGCCGAGCATGACGCCATCCGCCTGCTGCAACTCGAGCCCAAGCCGGCGGACGCCGGCGGTGGCTGGGATGCCCTGGACCCGCGCACCGGCGAGCGTATCCAGATCAAGTCGCGCCTGATGGTCGCCGACGGCAAGGGCGGTGAGCGCATTGGCCAGCTGAAGCTGAACCAGGAGTGGGACGCGGTGGTCCTGGTGCTGATGGACGAAAACTACGAGCCCCAGGAGATCTGGCGGGCCCGTCGTGAGGATCTCACCGAGTACGTCGATAGCGTCAGTGCCAGCCGCGCCAGGCGGGGGGTGATGTCGGTGGCGCGTTTTCGCATCCTGGGCGAACTGGTGTGGGATGCGGTCAACGGGGCCGATATGGCGGATTGATGTACTCCGAGATCGAAGAGGTGCTGGGCCCGCAGGGCGTGCTGGCACGCCATATCGAAGGCTTCGCGCACCGCCCACAACAGCTGGAGATGGCCGAGGCCGTGCTCCAGGCCATCCATGACGGCGAGGACCTGATCGTGGAGGCGGGCACCGGTACCGGCAAGACCTTCGCCTACCTGGTGCCGGCCCTGCTCTCGGGGCAGAAGGTGGTGATCTCCACCGGCACCCGCAATCTCCAGGACCAGCTCTATCTGCGTGACCTGCCACGGGTGGTCGAGGCCATGGCCAGCCCGGCCAAGGTGGCCCTGCTGAAAGGGCGCGCCAACTATCTGTGTCTGCATCGCCTGGACCTGGCATTGCAGGATGCGCGCGGTCATCCCCGGGATCAGCTGCGCTGGCTGCTCGCGGTGCGCGACTGGTCGCTGCACACCGAGCGGGGCGACATCGGCGAGATCGGTGACGTGCCCGAGGATGCGCCCATCTGGCCGCTGGTCACTTCCACCACCGACAATTGTCTCGGGCAGGAGTGTCCCTCCTGGGGCAAGTGCCATCTGGTCGAGGCACGGCGCCGCGCCCAGGAGGCGGATCTGGTGGTCATCAATCATCATCTGTTGTGCGCCGATTTTGCGATCAAGGACGGCGGTTTCGGCGAACTGCTGCCGGCCGCGGACGTGTTCATCGTGGACGAGGCGCACCAGCTGCCGGAGGTCGCCTCCAATTTCTTCGGCAGTGCCTTGAGTACCCGTCAGGTGGTCGAACTGGCCCAGGACAGCCGTGCCGAGTACCACCGCGAGGCGGGTGACCTGCCCAAGGTGCTCGACCAGATCGATCGCCTGGAGAAGGCGGGCAAGGATCTGCGCCTGGCCTTCGAGGGTCGGCCCCAACGCGGCGCATGGCAGGATATCGAGGCCGACAGCGGGATCACCGATGCGCTGGATGGACTGGAAGGAGAGCTCGAGGCGCTACAGGGGATGCTGGAGGCGATCGAGGGGCGGGGCAAGGGGCTGGATGCCTGCCTGGCGCGGTGCGAGGCGCAGATCGGCCTGCTGCATGAACTGCGCCGACCGGAGGCGCCCGAGGCGGTGGTGCGCTGGTTCGAGGTGTTCGGCCACAGCCTGCGTCTGAACAGCACCCCCATCGACATCGCCGAGGTCTTCAGCGGCCAGATGCGCCAGCATCCGGGCACCTGGGTCTTCACCTCGGCGACCCTGGCAGTGGGCGACAGCTTCAGCCATTTCCAGCAGCAGCTGGGCCTGGTCGATGCGCGTACCGGCAAGTGGGACAGTCCCTTCGACTTCCAGCATCAGGCCCTCTGGTACGTCCCGCGGGGCATGCCTCAGCCGAGCGATCGGGGCTATGTTCGCGCCGTGATGCGCGAGGCCTTGCCGCTGATTCGAGCCAGTCGCGGCCGGGCCTTTCTATTGTTCACCAGCTATCGGGCGATGAACGAGGCGGCCGACTGGCTGGAGGATCAGGACCTCGAATACCCCATGCTGGTCCAGGGCGAGATGCCCAAGGCCGAACTGCTGCGGCGTTTCGTGGAACACGGCAACGCGGTGCTGCTGGGTACGGCGAGCTTCTGGGAGGGCGTGGACGTGCGCGGCGAGGCCCTGTCGCTGGTGGTGATCGACAAGTTGCCCTTCGCCTCCCCCGGCGACCCGGTGTTGCAGGCGCGCCTGGACGCGATCAAGGCGCGTGGTGGCAATCCCTTCATGCAGTACCAGGTGCCGCAGGCGGCGATCGCCCTCAAGCAGGGGGCGGGGCGGCTGATTCGGGATGTGACCGACCGGGGGGTGCTGGTGGTGTGCGACCCGCGCCTGCTGAAAAAATCCTACGGTCATACCTTTCTGGCGGCGATGCCCGATTTCGGCCGCA
>RFHJ01000177.1 GCA_003696905.1 Gammaproteobacteria bacterium
CTTTTCCATGATCAGGGGCGCTGGCGGCCTCCTCATGGATGTTGGTCCACATTGAAACCGATCACCCGAGGTCCCTCTTCATTCGCTCGAAGGTCTCTTTGTCGATCTCGCCCTTGGCATAGCGTTCCTTGAGAATCTTCAACGGCGTCCGCGTCTCCCGTGGACCATCGTTGCTGCCGCTGCTGATTCCCGCCTTTACCGCCCACACGATCACCAGAACCAGCAGTATCCAGAATATCCACATGAAACCTCCGACGAAGAACCCGTGACCGCCGTACATGGTCATTCCTCCCATCATTGCCGATGCACGCTCAACCGCCGGCCAATCGGTCTCGCACCCGCTGGAGGCGCTCCTTCACCTCTTCCGCGAGCGTCCCGACCTGATCGTTGTCGACCAATGCCAGCACCGAATCGGGGTCCATGAAGGTGACGCGGACCTTGCCGTCCTCGAGGCCCCGTACGACTACGTTGCACGGCAGCAGAACCCCGATATCGGGTTCGGCATCCAGCGCCTGGTTGGCCAGGGGCGGATTGCAGGCACCGAGTATGCGGTAAGGCAGCCGATCGACGTCGAGCTTGGCCTTCAGGGTGGCCTGGATATCGAGGTCCATCAGCACGCCGAAGCCTTCCTCTTTGAGGGCGCCCAGGGTCTTGTCGACGACTTGATCGATCTCGCCGTCGATATCGATATGAAAGTGATACATGTCAGGTGTCTCCTGTGTCGTTTGTCGAAATGACTCGCGGTGCTGGAACTCGCGGCGCTCGCCTCATCATTGGCAAGACGTTCCCGCCCGATGCGTCCAATCAATGCCGCGGGCCGCCTAGCCCTTTCCCAGCACCCGGCGGTGGGCGCGAACAGCAGCTGGGCTTGTGCGCCAGGTTAGACCGGATGTTGTCATCCTGCAGGCGCAGCAATGCCATCCGCACTCGTTGCCACAGGCTGTCGGCGGGTCGAACACCCGACGCGGCGAGTTGTTCCAGGATCTGACCAGCGTTCAATTGCCTTGCGTCATAGGTGACCTGGATTCCGTTCGTCCCCACTTGCAACACTTTCACCGCATAAACCCCGGACAACGCCCGCAGACGCTCGCAGGCCGCATCCAGTGCAGCCTTGGACAGCGGTTCGATCCGGAAGGTCCGTTGGACCACGGCTTCCTCATCGATGGTGTTGTCCCGTGACATCGTCTGACCTCCTCATTGAACTCGCTCGAGCAGCTGGTCAGCCGGCAGATAACCGCCGATCTTGGTTCCATCGGGCAAGAAGATCGTAGGGGTACCCTGGATTCCCAGTCGGTTGCCGAGCCGGTATCCCTCGTCCACCAATGCAGCACGCGAACAGTTCGTTCTGCCCTTCCCCTCTTGGCCAAGAATTTCCTCGGTCATCGCATGTGCCGGATCCGCAGCGCACCAGACCCGGCGCAGGCCGTCGTATCCCGGGCCCTGAGCCCCGCCCCGTGGGTAGGGGATGTAGCGCACGGTCACGCCCGCTTGCTGCAGCTTCGGCACCTCCGCATGCAGCTTGCGACAATAGGGACAGCTGGTGTCGGTGAGCACGTCGATCACCGCCTTCTCCTTTCCTTTGGCGCGGAAGATGACCTTGTTAGCATCACCAAATGCGTCGAGCAGCTTGCGCGCCACTTTCTTCTGCGCCTCGGCGGTCAGGTTACGCCCCGATTTCAGGTCGATCAGATTGCCGACGAAGGCATACTGGCCGTCCTGGGTGATATACAGGGTGTTGGCATCCAAGGTGACTTGGTCGATGCCCTTGACTGGGCTGGGGGCAGGCTTGCCGATCGGCTTATCGCCGGCCAGCCGCCTTAGAAAGCGCAGCTGGTCGTCTGCTTTCTCCTTTGCGGGTGGACTCTGGATGGCCGGGAGCGCCCCGCCTCCTGGTGTCTTGGAGAGTCCACTGCGTTCTGACCATGCGGCATAGATGTTGTCCGGCCACTTCGACTGAATGTAGGCGATGATGGCGTCCATGTCGGCATCGCCCAGCTTGTCACCGAACGCCGGCATCACCCCGCCGACAGGTTTTCCGCCCACCCGGATCTGTCGTTTCAGAACCGCCATGGGATGGTGCCAGGCATGGGCGGTTCCATTCAGTGGGGGTGGTGGGTAGCTGCCATTGGCCAGCGGCTTTTTCCAGTCGGCCACCAGGCCCTGGGCCTGGTCGCCGTGGCAGCCGGCACAATTCTCGGCGAACAGTTTGCGACCCTTGTCGACCTGCGCCTGGCTGTACCAGCGCTCCCCTGCCTGCGCAGCGGTGGCCAATACCAGGGCGGCTATTGTAATGGGTATCCTCATGCGAACTTGCCTGTCTTTGATCAGTGGGAAGCGAAGACCTGGGCGTTGCCCTGATGGTCGATCGCATAGACCTTATAGGGTTGTGGCGCGTGGTCGGGCACCTCCATGCCAGGGGAGCCAACCGGCATACCAGGCGTAGTGAGACCGGCGTTATCGGGTTTTTCCTTCAGCAGCCGCTTGATATCCGCTGCCGGCACGTGACCCTCCACGAAATAGCCACCGACCTCCGCCGTGTGACAGGCTGCCAGCTTTGAGGGAACTCCAACCTGGCGTTTGATCTGTTCCAGGTTGTTGACAGGTCGAACCTCGGTATCGAAGCCCTGTTTATGCAGTCGCTCTGCCCATTTGGTGCAGCAACCGCAGCTCGGGTTCTTGTAGATCGTTATCGGGACACCCTCGCTGGATGCATTGCGCGCAAGCAGCAGCGCCGCGCCGCCCACGGCTATTGCCAAAGCAAGCCCGACTACGCCTTTTTGAGTTCTCGAATTCATCGTATGTCTCCTCGGGCGAGTGCGTATTCAATGCATGTGATCATGCGAGGGAGCTTCATAGTCGTGTCCTTCCTCTCGGGCCATGTGTCGAGGCGGAAAGCCGCCGTGGAACCGCTGGTGAACATAGGTCAGGATGGCCCAGCGGTCTGCCTCGGACAGGTGCTTGAACGATGGCATGGCCGACTGCATGCCCTTGAATGGTGCAACCGTACCGCCTTCGCTAATACGCCAGAACAGGTAACCGTCACCCACACCGGGTGCAGTGTGGAAGTGGCTGGTCAGGTCGGCAGGCTTATGCGCCAACCCAGCAGCGACTGGTCCGTCGCCACGTCCATCTTCGCC
>RFHJ01000178.1 GCA_003696905.1 Gammaproteobacteria bacterium
CCCTTTCTCTAAAATGACCACAGCAATCCACCCGGAGCCCAACCCATGGACATCCTGATCATCGGCGGCGGTGGCCGTGAACATGCCCTGGCCTGGAAGGCTGCCCAGTCCTCCCTGGCCGATACGGTCTATGTCGCGCCAGGCAATGCCGGCACTGCCCTGGAACCACGTATGGAGAATGTCGACATTGCGGCGGACGACATCGAGGCCCTCAAGCGATTCGCCCTGCAGAAGGAGATTGGCCTGACCATCGTCGGCCCCGAGGCACCGTTGGTCGCCGGCATCGTGGATGCCTTCCTCGCCGCTGGACTGCCCTGCTATGGCCCTGGCAAGCAGGCGGCGCAACTGGAGGGGTCGAAGTCCTTCGCCAAGGATTTCATGGCCCGCCACGGCATACCGACCGCCGCATACCAAGTCTTCAGCGAGGTCGACCCCGCCTTGGACTATCTTCGTCAACAGGGTGCCCCCATCGTGATCAAGGCCGACGGCCTGGCCGCTGGGAAGGGGGTCATCGTCGCCCAGGACCTCGATACTGCCGAGGCGGCGGTACGCGACATGCTGGCGGGCAACACCTTCGGTGAGGCGGGTCACCGTGTGGTGATCGAGGAACACCTGGAGGGTGAGGAGGCCAGCTTCATCGTTATGGCCGACGGCGAGCACGTACTGCCGATGGCCACCAGCCAGGACCACAAGCGGGTGGGCGATGGCGATACCGGCCCCAACACCGGCGGCATGGGGGCCTACTCCCCTGCACCGGTGGTCACGCCCGCCGTCTACCGGCGCATCATGGAAGAGGTGATCGAGCCCACCATCGCCGGCATGAAGAAGGACGGACGGCCCTATGTGGGGTTTCTGTACGCCGGACTGATGATCACGCCGGAAGGTGCCCCCAAGGTCATCGAGTTCAATTGCCGATTCGGCGATCCCGAGACCCAGCCCATCATGCTGCGCATGCAGTCCGACCTGGTGGCCCACTGCCTGGCCGCGCTGGAGGGCCAGCTGGACCAGGAAGAGACCGCCTGGGATCCCCGTGCGGCCCTCGGGGTGGTGCTCGCCGCCGGCGGCTATCCGGGAGACTACACCAAGGGCCTGCCGATCAAGGGACTGCCCAGCGAGCCGGAACCGGATCGCAAGGTGTTCCATGCCGGCACCGCACTCAATCCCGACGGTGTGGTGGTGACCAATGGCGGTCGGGTGTTGTGCGTGACCGCCCTGGGCGAGACCGTGCGCGAGGCCCAGCAACGCGCCTATGAGCTGGCGGCGCAGATCCACTGGGAGGGCATGTTCTACCGCAAGGATATCGGCTGGCGTGCCATCCACCGGGAAAGGACGCAGCAGGACTGACACCATGGCCCTGAGCAACTGCAACGCCATGGGTGCGCGCCTGCTCCTGGGACTGGCGCTGATGATTACCAGCTACATGCTGTTGATACCACAGCCGCCGCAACTGGTGCCGGAGTTCGAGCAGTCTGACAAGCTGCTGCACCTGCTGGACTTTCTGGTACTCGCCGCACTCGCCGATCTGGGATGGCCGAGGCGTGGCTTCGACTCCGTCAAATATGTGCCGCTCGCGCTGTACGGCGCCGCCACCGAACTCCTGCAGCACTTCGTGCCGGGCCGATCCACCAGCGGCTGGGACCTGCTGGCGGACCTGACCGGCATTGCCCTCTACGCCCTACTGCTGATGCCACTGCTGCGTCGCTGGGAGCTGCGCTGATGTTCGGTCACAAGACCCTGGAAATGCCCACCCCCGAAACCGCCCTGCCCGGCCGCGATACGCCCATGCGGGTCACCAATCGCCATTACGTCAACGGACATCCCATCCAGCCGCCCTTTCCCGATGGCCTGCGCCAGGCGATGTTCGGCATGGGTTGCTTCTGGGGCGCGGAGCGGCGCTATTGGCAACTGCCGGGCGTATTCAGCACCGCAGTGGGTTACGCTGGCGGCTTCACGCCCAACCCCACCTATGAAGAGGTCTGCACCGGGATGACCGGGCACAACGAGGTGGTGCTGGTGATCTGGAACCCGCAGCAGATCACCTACGGCGACCTGCTCAAGGTGTTCTGGGAGTCCCACGACCCCACCCAGGGGATGCGCCAGGGCAACGATGTCGGCACCCAATATCGCTCCGGCATCTACACCTTCGATGCCGAACAGGACACCCTTGCCCACGCCACCCGCAGCGCCTACCAACAGGCGCTGGCCAAGGCAGACAGAGGCGAGATCACCACCGAGATCCTGCCCGCTCCGCCCTTCTACTACGCCGAGGACTACCACCAGCAGTACCTGGCCAAGAATCCCAATGGCTATTGCGGCCTGGGCGGATGCGGGGTCGAGTTGCCGGTCTGAGCCCTTAACCTTGGGTATTGGACCAGCGCCGTAATAGCCTAGCCTGGATGAAGCGAAATCCGGGTCCCCCGCATGGAACGAAGCCAATCCGGGGCATACCGCCGGCGCTCCCCCAATTCCGGCCTGCGGCCCCATCCGGGCTACCGACCACTCCACCCATACCGTTCGAGCGAGATTCTTCCATTCTCATCGAACCACACCCCCTCCGCCTCCAGCAGCAGCCTTTGCCGCAGCATGTCGTCCGGGTCGGCACGCCGGCTGATCTCGCCGCGGGCGTTGACGACGCGGTGCCAGGGGATATCGAGCCCTGCCGGCGTGGCGGCCAGGGCATAGCCCACCTGACGCGCTGCCCGGGGCGCACCGGCCAGTTCGGCGACCTGGCCATAGGTGACGACCCGGCCCAGTGGAATCTGGGCGATGATCCGGTAGAAGCGCCGGTAGAGGCCGGAGCTCATGTGACCGGCCGGTGCCCCCAGACTGCAAACAGGGGATCGGCGAGGTGGCGCTGGCCGGCATGGGGATCGTCCTGGGGCCGCGGCCAGCCGCGCTGGGTCAGCGTCTGCAGGCCTGTGAAACCGGCCTGATCCAGCCATTGGGTGACCATGCCGAGGCGCTCGAACTCGTGCAGCTCGCTCCAGATGTGGATCGCCTTGGTGGGGAACCAGCGGTTGCTGAAGGTCACGGCCAAGAGCCCGCCCGGACGCAGTACCCGCCGCGCCTCGGCCAGCACCTCGAGCGGCCGGGTCAGGTATTCGATGGCGGCGGTGCAGACGACCGCATCGAGGCTCGCATCGTCCAGCGGCAGGCTCGGGTCGCGGTTGAGATCGTGCAACAGCGTGCTGTCGGCCGCCGCGTTGGCCTCGAGCTCTTCGGCATTCAGTCCCAATACCTGCAGCGAGCCGATCTCCGCCTGTTGCAGATGCGAATCGAAGCTGCCCATCAAGTCGAGCACCTTCGCCCTCGCGGGCAGCAGGCGGCCGTAAAGCCGCTCCACCTGCGTAAGGCTGTGGGTATCCAGGTGCGGCACCCGCCGGGGCTGGGAATAGAACAGGGCATCGTCGCGATCGTCCATGCGCTCCAGCCCCTCACCGTGATCACCGTAATCGGTGAGAGTGCCGTCGCGCAGCGGCGCCAGCATGCCGGGGTGGCGCATCAGCTGGTAGAGCGGGTCCACACAGCGCCCGCCGCGCCGGTCGTATTCCGGGAGTATGGCTTCGATCTCCAGCCCGACCCGCAATGGGAAAGGTGCCAAGGGGTGGTTGAAGTCCACCTCCATGCGCTCTTCGTGCAGACCGGACAGACGTGCCGGCAATACCGCATCACTGAAGACGCCCTTCATGCCGGCGAAGAATCCCTGGGGGTAGAAACGTCCGCGCCGCGGGGTCACCGCCAGCCCCTTGAGATGATGACGATCGAAGGCGGACAGCGGGGCATCCACCAGACGCTCGTCGGACCAGGGCGGCACCAGCTCACCGGCCGCGACCTGCGTCTGGTGGCATGCCCCCGTCTGTGAACCCGGCAGGGCCGCAGCGATCGCAGCAGGCAGCAGATCGGCCTCGCGCCAGACGCTGAAGCGCGGCACGTGCCACTCGTCGCGGTGCGCGGCGCGGGCGTCCTGCCATTCGATAGAGAGGGTCACCGCGGCCAGGCCATTGCCCTGCAGCTCTTGGGGAAGATCGGACGCCGTCGCCCCTGTCTCGGTGGTCATATGGCTCTCCAGCGCTTCATTATCCTAGAATCCTCAGTTGGACGGTCGCCAGAGTGCGTAGCGCGTGGTTTCTGGCAAGGCATGACGAGGCGGAATAGTTATTCTATTCCAACGAGTTATAACGCAGCCAGAGACCGCGCGATGCGTGCTCTGGTGGTCGTAGCACCCTTCACCCAACAGGTGAGTCCGACATTACCGCGGTTCTCTATGCCGATGCCGGTCATTGGTTTAGGCCCCACCCATAGTGGTCAACTGAGGATTCTAGGATTATTGCACCTGCTCCGGCGCGTCCTTGCTTCCCGGCTTGAACAGGGCCGCGGCATCGACCGCATCAAAGCGGTAGTGGGCATTGCAGAACTCGCAGTTCACCTCGATGCTGCCCATCTCGTCGAGGATCTGCGCCACCTCGCCTTCTCCCATGGCGGCGAGTGCCTGGCCCACCTTTTCACGCGAGCAGCTGCAACGGAAGGCCACCGGCTCGGGCTCGTACAGGCGCACCGACTCCTCGTGAAACAGCCGGCGCAGCAGGGTCTCGACGTCCAGGGTCAGCAACTCTTCCTCTTTCAGGGTCTCGGCCAGGGTGGTTACCCGATGCCAGTCCTCGTCCGCGCTTTCCTTTCCCGGCAGTCGCTGGAGCAGCAGACCCGCGGCCGCGCGCTCGTCTGCCGCCAACCATAGTCGGGTCGGCAGCTGTTCGGACTGTTCGAAATAGTGGGCCAGGGCATCGGCCAGCTCGTCGTTCTCGACCGCCACGATACCCTGATAACGCTCCCCTTCCGGGGACTCGGCGGTCAGCACCAGGCGTGCCGTACCGAAAAGAGGTTCACCCTCCTCCCCCGCTTCGTAGCTCACCATGCCGCGCACCGTGCCTTGGTCCGTGGCTTGGGCTACCAGTGAACGGATGAGCCCATCACCCTGGATCTGCAGCACCAGCGAACCCTTGAACTTGATGGTCGCCCCCAGCAGGGAGACCGCGGCCATGGCCTCACCCAGGGGGGTCGCCACCCGGGGCGGATAGGGATGCTTCTCGCGGATCGCCCGCCAGGCGGCGGCTAGGCGCACGAACTCGCCCCGCACGCCGAGATCCTCGAACACGAAACGGTAGAGGTAGTCGTCGTCCTTCTCGCTCATCCGATGTCCTGCTAAGCTCAATTCATGTCTTCTGCCATGCCCCGCACCCTCTCCGCCTGGGAGTCGGCGCACTTCGCGTCCGCCTTCCTGGAAGAGGCCGGTTCGCTGTCGGCCGGCGAACTGCGGCTCGAGCGCCTGTTGCAGTATGGCAGCCAGGCGGTAGGCACGCCCCGGTTCATGATACTGGCCAGCGAGGCGGATGCCGACTGCCTGCGGGTGAAAACCGGCGTCTTCTTCGAATCGGTCCTGTCCGGCTGCACCTGTGCCGACGACCCCACACCCGAGACACGCTACAACGAATACGGGGAGCTGCTCTTCGTCATCGACCGCAAGACCGGCCAGGTCAAGGTGAACGAGCCATGAACGAGGCCGCGACCCCGCCGCGTCCCAGGGGCCTGCTGCTGGATCTGGACGGCGTCTTCTATGTGGGCAACCAACTGATCGACGGGGCGCTGGAGGCCATCGACTTCCTCGAGCGGGCGCAGATACCGCACCTTTATCTGACCAACACGACCACGCGCAGCCTGGGTGAGCTGGAGGAAAAGCTGCACAGCCTCGGGCTGCCCATCGATCGCTCGCGTATTCTGAGCGCCCCGCTGGCGGCCCGCCGCTGGCTGGAGCAGCAGGGAATCCAACGCTGCCGGCTGCTGGTGCGCGAGGGAGTGAAGATCGACTTCGCCGGTCTTGCAGAGGATGGCGACAATCCCCAGGCGGTGGTAGTGGGCGATATCGGCAGCGCCTGGTCGTACGAGCTGCTGAATGCCGCCTTCCGCGACCTGGTGAATGGCGCGCGCCTGATCGCCTTGCACAAGAACCGCTATTGGCAGGCCGAAGACGGACTGCGCCTGGACATCGGTGCCTTCGTCGCGGCGCTGGAGTATGCGGCCGACTTGCAGGCAGTCATCATGGGCAAGCCATCGCCGGACTTCTTCGCCACCGCCCTGCAGATGCTGGGACTCCCCGCGCAGGCGGTCGCCATGATCGGCGACGACATCGAATCGGATGTCGGCGGCGCCCAGGCCTGCGGCATCACCGGCGTGCTGGTGAAAACCGGCAAGTATCGGCCCGAGCTGGCGGCACGCACGGGGATCACACCGGACCTGACGCTGGACTCTATCGCAGACCTGCCTTGCTGGTTGGATACCTGATGGCCTCCGCAGTGCCCGCTGGCCCGCCCAGGGTGCGGTCGAGCGCACGAAACCCACTCCGTGGGAGGGTCTTCAGGCCCGATGATGACCTCCGTCGCGGCTGAAGCCGCTCCCACGGACCATACCTTCAAGCCAAGTTGGCGTGGAAAACTTTCAACCACGAAGGACGCAAAGGCTTTTCTTGTCGCTTCTATAAAACGCCTACTCTTTGCGAACCGTCGCGTACTTTGCGGTGAATTCTTCATGATCTGGGGTGGTACCACCTCGTGTCATGAAATTTGATCAGCCCGGGCTAGTCCCCGAAGATCTCGTCGAAGAACAGCTGCATCCGGCTCCAGGACCGCTCATCGGCGACGGGGTCGTATTTCAGGTTGTCGATGCCGTAACGCCCCGCGTCCGGATTGGTGAAGCCGTGGCGGGCACCGCCGTAGGTATCCATCTCCCAGCGCGCCCCCGCCTCTTCCAGCTTGTTGCGGAAATTGGCCACCACCTCGGGGGAGACGAAGCGGTCGGCATAACCGTGCAGCACCAGGATCTGGGGGGCGATCCGTCCCTTGGCCTCTTCCGGTGCCGCCGGCAGGGCGCCATGGAAGCTCACCACCCCCTTCACCGGGGCGTTGTCATAGGCCATCTGCAGCACCGTGGCGCCGCCGAAGCAGTAACCGATGGCGGCCAGGCGCTCCTCGTCCGCCAGGCCACTGGCCACCAGCTGTTGCAGGCCCAGGCCGGCCCGATGGCGCCAGCCCTCCACATCGGCAGTCACCTCCTGCATCCAGTCGCGCGCCTGATCGGGCTTGTCGGTGACCTGGCCATTGCCGTACATGTCCGCGGCAAAGGCCACATAGCCCAGTTCCGCCAGCATGCGGGCGCGCTTCCTGGCGTAGTCGTTGAGCCCCCACCATTCGTGGACCACCAGCACGCCGGGCCGCTTTCCCTCGATCGCGTCGTCCCAATACAGATAGCCGGTCAGCGGGACATCCTCGTCCTGATAGGAAACCGCCTTGCTGCGGATCTCGGCAGCGGCAGAAAGGCTCAGCAGCAGGCACACCAGCGCCATCGCCAGGGATATCACACGGGGCATGGTCCTCCTCCTTTTTTCTTCTCCGGTGCAGCCAGTATAGGCCAGGCTTCACCACACCGAGTACCCTCCTCATTCGCAGAGCGACCGCCAGGCGGGGTGATCGGCTATCAACCCCAGAGCCTGCGCCAGCAGCTCCTTGCCTGGCGAGGTGCGGTGCCAGGTGGAGGCGCCCGAGGGATGGGGCAGCGGGATACAGTCCACCTCGCGGCCGAAGCAGTCCACCCGGTGCCGGCGGCCGATCACCTCGGTCAGGCGCTGCACCGGCAGATACTGGGCGATCGCCAGCTTGCCCACCGGGATCAACAGCCGCGGCTCGAGCAACTCGCATTCGCGCTTCAGCCAGCGGCGACAGTTGGCGACCTCCTGCAGATTGGGCACCCGGTCGCCGCCCCGCGGCTTCTTGCCGGGAAAGCAGCGACACACCGCGGCCATGTAGACCCGGGAGCGCACCTGCGGCTCGTCCAGGCCGATGCCGGCCAGCCATTGGAACAGGGTCTTGCCCGCGGTCCAGGCGAAGGGGCGCTGCAACTGCGGCTCCTTTTCGCCCGGCGCCTGGCCGAGGAGCAGCACCGGCGAGAGTACTGGCTGGCCGACGACCGGGGGCGGCTGCATATCGGGACAGCGGCGACAGGCCTTCAACTCGGTCTGGTGACGGATCAGGGCTTGCAGGCGGTCGGTCAAGGCTGGACACTCTCGCGGGAAACCGGAACAAGGGAGGATATCGCTTTCATGGAGACGCTACTCGGCCTAGGGATGTTCGGCATCCTGATCGCGGCCTTCATCTACTGGCTGCCGGTGATCCTGATACTGCGCTCGGACAAGACCCATGGTGGCGAGA
>RFHJ01000179.1 GCA_003696905.1 Gammaproteobacteria bacterium
AAGTCGGAGGACGACGTAGGATGCGGTGAGGCACGAACCGCATCGATGACCGCCGGCCAGGTTTTTCCATGATCAGGGGTGTGGCCAAGAACTCATGGCGGTTAGGCATGGAATGCGGGGTGGCAATGCCATTCGTCGTCACGTAGCGGGTTTGGTTCACAGGCGGCTCCGTGAAGCGGGCTGCTTCGTGGGCCTTGCGGGGCTGGTTGCTTCGGGTGGTGTCCCCTTGCCAGCCAATTGGCGAATCGTTTTCCCAATCGGAAGGCCGTTTGGGGCTAAGGTGGAGAAAAGGAGGGTTTCTTCGGTATTGACACCGATGATTTTCGGGAACCGGGCGAGCCGTTGGGGGTGGTGTTGAGGAAACTTCGATTATTTCCTCTGCCACAAGTGGGGGAAGTGCAAAAAGCGAATTTTTCAGACTTTCCTTGAAGCAATCGATCTCTTTCGTGCATTGAGGCTGTCCGGGGCTGCGAATTCTGTCGATACGGGCTTAAAGTTTGCGCCGTGTCGGCCGATCTTGGGGATCGAGCGACGTTATTGCATGGCGTGCCTGCAGGGGCCTCTCCGCTGCATTCCGTCGTAGACGGATGATTGCTTGAAAAGCGGCGGTAAATCGCTTAAAACGTGAAGCACATCACGGAAAGGATAGATGGTGGCGCCCTGGGGCAAGTTGACAAAGGGCGGATGTCGTCAAACACGGCGCGCTGTGAGGTTCGGTAGTCAAGGCAGCGGCATAATTATTTATTAGGTTCAGGGATATGATGGGAAGTCAGGGAAAGTTCCATCCGCAGTTGGCGGATGGTAATCAGGGGGTGGTTGCAGGGCGGATTGGTAATCCCTCCTTTGAGCCTTCTCGACCCGGAGGGGACGAGCGGGACGATGTCCTCGTCCGACGTGATTTCCGCGAACTTGCAGCCGATACTCACCATGTTCGCTACGGCCACCATTTCCGGGGCAAGGTAAGGCTGTTCGGCCACTTTGCACCCATGCAACTGGTTGTCCTTGCGGCCGGCGAATTCCTGTTGTGTCTGGCCGCCAGCCTCCTTGCGATGGGCGGGTTCTCTCTCGACGGCATACAGACGGAGTACCCGGCGGCATTGGCGGTTGCGCTGATGCTGTCGGTGAGTCTTGCCGCTGTCGGTCTCTACAGCGCCCATCAGCGGGCCGAATGGAAAGGGCTTGGCGTGCGCTTGCTGATTGCCGTGGGCGTGGCGTTCTCCGCATTGGTCCTGTTGAATACACTGTTCCCGGTTTTGGGGTTCTCTTTTACGCAGATTGGAACAGGCCTCACCGCCTCGCTGGCCACGCTTGTCGTGACGCGCATCCTCTTCTATCGCTATATCGATGCGGCCATGATGGTGCGTCGTGTGATGGTCCTCGGCAGTGGCGAGAAGGCGCGCTCGATCGAGCAGTTGCGACGTCGTGCCGACCAGCGGGGGTTCCATGTCATTGCCTTCGTCAAGCCACCCGGTGGGGGAGAGGTCAAGGTCGATCCTTCACGGGTGCTCTCGTCGACGGTGGGGATTTGCAGCTACGCCCTGAAGCATGACGTCGACGAGATCGTCGTGGCACTGGATGATCGCCGGCAGGGCGCGGTGCCGACCAGCGAATTGCTCAATTGCCGCATGAGCGGGATCGATGTGACCCACCTGCTCGATTTCTTCGAACGCGAGACCGGCAAGATTCGCCTGGACCTTCTTCAGCCGGGGTGGCTGATTCATGCCGATGGCTTCAAGCGCCACATTTTGCGTGATGCCTCCAAACGATTCTTCGACATCTTCTTCAGTGTGGTGCTGCTGGGTATTACGTCGCCGGTGATGCTGCTGACGGCACTGGCTATCCTCGTCGAGAGCCGTGGCAAGGGCTCGATACTCTATCGGCAAAAGCGGGTGGGACGGGGTGGCAAGGTCTTTGAACTGATCAAGTTTCGCAGCATGCGCATGGATGCAGAGGGGGATGGAAAGGCCAAATGGGCTTCTGAATCCGATCCCAGGATCACCCGGGTCGGGCGTATCATCCGCAAATACCGTATCGACGAATTGCCCCAGTTATGGAACATCCTGCGCAACGAGATGAGTATCGTCGGTCCACGCCCTGAACGGCCGGAGTTCGTGGCGCGTCTCAATGGGGTCAATCCTCTTTACAAGGAGCGGCACCGGGTCAAGCCGGGCCTGGCCGGCTGGGCTCAGCTGCGCTATCCCTACGGTGCGTCCGATGAGGATGCGATCGAAAAGCTCCAGTACGATCTCTACTATGTGAAGAATCACCGGGTACTGTTCGACCTGTACATCCTGGTCCAGACCGTAGAGGTGGTGCTCTTCGGCAAGGGCGCGCGCTGAAGCTGTCTGAGTTGCAGCGGAGGAAGAAGACTACTCCGGACTGCATCCGTGTTTTTCGATTAGCCGGTAGAGCGTCGGTCGAGTCACCCCCAATAGCTTGGCTGCATCCGAGATGTTTTCGGTGCGGTCGAGCGCCCGCTGGATGACGCGGCGTTCGGCCTCGTCACGGGCCCTTTGCAGGTTCAGTGGCAGGGCCTCCTCCCGCTCACCCGTTTCCAGTTCCAGATCCTCTGCCGATATCTGGGTGCCCTCCGCGAGAATCACCGCGCGTTTGATTCGACTTTCGATCTCCCGCACGTTGCCGGGCCAGTCATGGGCCTCGATCGCCTCGAGGGCCTCGGGTTCGAACCCCTTGACGTTGCGATTGTATTCCTCCGCGAAGCGGTGCAGAAAGGCCTTGGCCAGGACGATGGCATCACCCTCGCGGTCCTTCAGTGGTGGCAGCTCGATGGTCATCTCGCTGATCCGGTAGTAGAGGTCTTCCCGGAAGCGTCCCTGGGCAATCAGCTCCTGCAGATTCTGGTGTGTTGCGCAGACGATGCGGACGTCCACCGGGATCTCTTCCCGCCCGCCGATGCGCTCGACCTTGCGTTCCTGGATGAAGCGCAGCAACTTGGCCTGCAGATCGAAGGGCAGATCACCGATCTCGTCCAGGAAGAGGGTACCGCCATCGGCGTATTCGATCTTTCCCCTGGTCTGCTTGGTGGCCCCGGTAAAGGCGCCCTTTTCGTAGCCGAACAGCTCTGCCTCGAGCAGCGTGTCCGGAATGGCCGCACAGTTGATGGCGACCAGTTTCTTCTTGGCTCGCGGGCTCAGCTGGTGTAGCGCGCGGGCGATCAGCTCCTTGCCGGTACCGCTGGGGCCGAGGATGAGCGTCGTGATGTCGGACGGGGCGATCTTCTCGACCGTCTTGCAGACCCTCAGCATCTGCGGGCTGGTGGCGATGATATCGCCCAGTGGGCTCTCCTGCCGCGATTGCTGCAGCCGGCGGTTCTCGACCTCGAGGTCATGGACCCGATAGGCCCGGTCGACGATCAGGCCCAGCAATTCAGGATCGACCGGCTTCTGATAGAAGTCATAGGCGCCGAGCCCCACGGCCTTGACGGCATTGGCCCGGTCGTTGTCGCCTGTTACCACGATGATCTTGGTCTCGGGTGCCAGAGAAAGGATTTCGGTCAGGGTGGCCAGCCCTTCACTCACCCCGCCAGGGTCGGGCGGCAGCCCCAGGTCGAGGGTGACCACGCCCGGCTCATGGCGACGCAGGAGGGTGATGGCTTCTTCGCGATCACCGGCGATCAGGACCTCATAGTCGTCGAAACACCAGCGCAATTGGCTCTGCAGACCTGGATCGTCTTCGATCACGAGAAGATATTTCTTTGTTCCCTCCAAGATACCGGTCCCTCGATGTTGGTTTGTGCTGCGCGTTGCCTCGGGAGGGCCTTTCGCCCATCGGCTGCCGCGTTCGGTGATGGTTCCCCCGGCCGCATCCCAACCCATGCGCTGACCGTAGGGTGCGCTGAGCGGCGCGAACCATACCAGACGAAACGGCCTCGCCTCACAGGGCGATTCAGCCATCGGTCAGCGGTATTGTAATACGGAATACCGAGCCCTCGCCGGGTCGGCTCTCCACTTGGATGTCACCCCCCAGGGCACGGATGATCTCGCGGCTCTCGAAGGCTCCGATGCCCATGCCCGTCAGGCCCTTGGTCGAGTCGAAGGGGCGAAACAGCCGATTGCGGATGAAGTCGCTGTCCATGCCACAGCCGGTATCCCGAATCGTCACCACCGCCTGCGTCCCCTCGACCCCAACCTCGACGGTCACCTCGCCGCCCTTTTCCGTGGCCTCCTGGGCATTCTGCACCAAGTGGCCGAAAACGGTGGCCAGCTGTTCCGGGTCACCCATCACCACCGGTTGTGCCGTCCCGGCCACCAGGCTGGGTACCGGGTCGCGTCGGGCGTGCCGTTCCACCACTTGGCCGAGCAAAGGGATCAGGGCTACCCGCTCCTGGCGTGCCCCGCGCATGCCGCTGCGCATCTGCTCCATCAGCCGGGTCATGCGCTCGACCGAGTTCTTGACGGTGGCGATCACATCGTCGACGAAGGCGGGGTTGTGCTTGTGCCGTTCGGCATTGGACACGATTAGTGACTGTTGCGCCAGGATGTTCTTGAGGTCGTGGACCACGTAGGCCGAGAGGCGGTTGAAGGCCTCGAACTGACGCGCCTGCATCAGTGCCTGGTCGCTGAGATACTGTGCCAGGTTGCCGGCCGCCTGCATGGCAGCGATCTTCAGCAGGTCGCGGTCCTCCCAGTTGAGCGCGCGGGTCAGGTCGGAGCGCTTCAGCAGCAGCAGACCCACGATATCTTCCTTGAAGGTCAACGGCACCAGCAGCCAGGCATCGGGTATCTCCAGTATCCAGGCGGGCAATTCCAGGGGATCATAGAGCGACGGGGTGGCGTAGTATTCGTCGAGGTCGATGATCCACTGGCGTTGGCGCAGAAAGGCGACCACCGGTTCCCAGCCGCCGGGACCGGCCTCCACGGGCGGCATGTTCCACTGGGCCAGCGGTTCGAAATCGCCCGTGCCGGCGCGTGCCCAGAGCATGCCGCCCCTGCTGCCAACCAGTGCGGCCATTGCATGAATGATGCGCTCGGGTACCGAGTCTGCACCCTCGTCCAGGGTGCGGGTAAAGCGCATCCATTCGTCGCGATAGTCATATTTGTAGCTGAAGAAATGCTTGCTCAGAATGACCCGCAAGCGTGCCCGGATCCGGTCCGAGAAGAGCATTACGCCGAGCAGGATCAGTGCGCCAGCGAGGAAGGCGGTCTGCAGCAGCGCCCCCCAGTCACCGCCGTACTGTCGCAGCAGATAACCGACCCCCGCCATCGCCAGCAGGTAGATGCCGGCGCCGGCGAGTGTGACCGAATGAAAGACCACCTGGCGCGAGACATGGATGCGCAGATTCCAGTCGGGATTGCGGGCGATCGAGATGGCCAGCAGTGGTACGGCCAGGGCGTTCACCAGCCCGCGGACCTGCCACAGGTCCGGATTGATGCGCTTGAACAGCAGCGCATCGGCGAACAGGTAGAAGTCGTAGGCGAAGATGCCGCCCAGGCCGAGACAAAGGTATTTCAGGGCCCAGCGCTGTCCCGCAGTGGCGCCACGAAAGAGCTGCTCCACCAGCAGCAGGCCGAGGATGGAGAATCCAATCCAGCAGATGATCAGCAGATCGCGCCGCCACGCCAGTTCCGTGTTGCCTTCGGCTCCGAACAGCGGCAGGGCGATCAGGATCGCTGTCGAGAGCGCCAGGAGTCCGAACAGCCCCTCCCGCCAGCCAAAGGTTCGGCGCCTGCCTTTCTCGCCTGGGCTGAGCAGGTGCAGCAGGAACACCAGCCAGCCGGCGTCGCGTCCCAGTTCCGCCCATTGCAGCCAGCCGCCGGGAATGACCGCCAGGGTCACCAGCCAGGAGGTCGCCGCCCAGGCGGTGGAGAGGAAAACCGCCATCACCACCCAGCTGCCGGTACCGCGCCGCCGCCAGGCAGTGAGCAGCAGCAGTCCCAGCAGCAGGAAGGCCAGGGTGGCGAGGGCGTGACTGATGGCGGCGATGTTCATGTGCTACCCCTGGAGCCGTTGTTGCTGTCGCTCGTGCCGCGCCTCCTCTTGTTTCCGTTCGCGATAGGGCGCAACGAAGGCCTTGTAGGCGAGGTGGGGCAGTAGCATGTGCAGGGGCATGCGCAGGTAATGGGCCCGAATGAACAGCAGCAGGCGTGCGATACCCGAGTGCCAACGATCACAGCTGGGATGATGGGGCTTGAAGGCCTCGCCGAAGCACCAGTCCTGCATTGCGCCGACCAGCGGGCCTGGGCCACCCGGTGC
>RFHJ01000020.1 GCA_003696905.1 Gammaproteobacteria bacterium
GGGATGCCGCCGTCGAGCCTACAAGGATGTATTTACGGCGTTTTTTCGCGCAGACACCCGCTCCGCACACGGTTAGATGACGCTACCCTGCTTCGATGGATAATGCCAGTTGAATTCAACCCGTTGATAATACAAAATTTCCAGTTCGCCAGAATCACATGCGACTGTCATGACCCTGCTTGCCGTCGGCCTCAACCACACCACTGCCCCGGTCTCGATCCGGGAAAGGGTCACCTTTGGACCCGACATCGTGGTGGGCGCGCTGCGCAGCCTGCGCGAGCAGCCGGGTGTGAGCGAGGCGGTGATCCTCTCCACCTGCAACCGTACCGAGCTCTACTGCTGTGTGCAGGAGGATCAGGTGGAACAGGTCCAGCACTGGATGGCGCAATTCCATGGCCTGGTGGTCAACGACCTGGCCCCCTATCTCTACCAGCACCGTGACGACGAAGCGGTGGCCCACCTGCTGTCGGTGGCCAGCGGACTCGATTCGATGGTCCTGGGAGAGCCCCAGATCCTGGGGCAGGTGAAACAGGCCTTCCAGACCGCCACCGATGCAGGACACACCGGCAAGACCCTCAAGCGACTGTTCCAACACGCCTTCAACACGGCCAAGCAGGTGCGCACGGATACGGCCATCGGCGACAGCCCGGTCTCGGTGGCCTTTGCCGCGGTGAGCCTCGCGCGCCAGATCTTCTCCGACCTGAGCGAATTGACCGCCCTGCTGATCGGTGCCGGCGAGACCATCGAACTGGCGGCACGCCATCTGCATCAGCACGGCGTTGGGCGCATCATCGTCGCCAACCGGACCGTTTCGCGCGCCCGCGACCTGGCCGAGGAGTTTGCCGGCTACGCCATCGGTCTGACCGAGTTGCCCGCCCACCTGGCAGAGGCCGACATTGTCATCGCCTCGACCGCCAGCCCACTGCCGGTGCTGGGCAAGGGCACGGTGGAACGCGCCCTGAAACAGCGCCGTCATCGCCCGGTCTTCATGGTGGACATTGCGGTACCGCGCGATATCGAGCCCGAAGTGGCCCAACTGCGGGATGTCTACCTCTACACGGTGGACGATCTCCAGGAGGTGATCCAGGAAAACCTGCAATCACGCCAGGAGGCTGCCGAACAGGCGCGCGAGATCATCGACTTTCAGGTGCGGGAGTTTCGTGCCTGGCTCGGTTCGTTGGACGCGGTGGACCTGATTCAAGACTATCGCGCCAATGCCGAGGCGATCCGTGACGAGGTGTTGGCCAAGGCCCGGCGCATGCTCGCCAACGGCAAAGATCCGCAGGAGGTTCTCGAGTTCCTTGCCAACACCCTGACCAACAAGCTGCTGCACACCCCAAGCAGCCAGTTGCGGCTGGCCGGCAGCAATGGCCAGCAGGAGCTGCTCGATGCCGCCAATACGCTGTTCCAGCTGGGCCACGACAGCCGTTCCTGAAATCATCCCCCGATGAAAGCCAGCATCCGCCGTCGTCTCGAGCAGATCTCGGAACGTTTTGCCGAGGTCACGGCCTTGCTCGCCGATCCCGGGGTTCAGGCAGACACCAACCGTTATCGGGAACTGAGCCAGGAGTATGCCCGCCTGGAACCGGTAGCGCAGACCTGGCAGGCCTGGTTGGACAACGAGGTCGAACGAGCGAACGCCGAGGCCCTGCTCGAAGACCCCGAAATGGCCGAACTGGCGGAGGAGATCCTGGCCGAGACACGCCGCCGCAAGGACGAACTACTGCCCGAACTGCAACGACTCCTGCTCCCGCGGGACCCCAACGACGAACGCAACATCTTTCTCGAGATCCGCGCCGGCACCGGCGGTGCAGAGGCGGCCCTGTTCGCCGGTGACCTGTTGCGCATGTACCTGCGCTATGCGGAACTGCGCGGCTGGCGGACCGAGATTCTCAGTGAGAGCCCCGGCGAACACGGCGGCTTCAAGGAAGTCGTGGCACGCATCAGTGGCAAGGACGTCTATTCGCGCCTGAAGTTCGAATCGGGCGCCCATCGGGTGCAGCGCGTACCAGAGACGGAGTCCCAGGGGCGTATCCATACCTCCGCCTGCACCGTTGCCATCCTGCCCGAGGCCGAGAGCATCGACGCCATCGAGATCAATCCCGCCGACCTGCGCATCGATACCTTCCGTGCCTCCGGCGCCGGCGGACAACACGTCAACAAGACCGACTCCGCGGTACGCATCACCCATCTGCCCAGCGGTATCGTGGTCGAATGTCAGGACGAACGCTCGCAGCACAAGAACAAGGCCCGCGCACTGGCCCTGTTGCAGGCCCGGTTACGGGACGCGGCCGAGCGCGAGGCACGCCAGAGCGAGGCGGCCGATCGCAAGCTCCAGGTGGGCAGCGGCGACCGCTCGGAACGCATCCGCACCTACAACTTCCCCCAGAACCGGGTAACCGATCACCGCATCAATCTGACCCTCTACAAGCTCGACGAGATCATGATGGGGCAGCTTGACCAGGTCATCGAGCCTTTGATGCAGGAATACCAGGCGGAGCAACTCGCCAGCCTGGGCGAAGAGGCGTGACCCGCATCGGAGAACTCCTGAAACAGGGCCGGACGCGCCTGGGCGGATCGGAAGCTGCGGCCAGCGAGGCAGAGATCCTGCTCGCCCACCTGTTGCAGAAGAACCGGGCCTGGCTCTACGCCTGGCCGGAACGCGAACTCACCGAGACCGAGGCAGAACGCTACCGCGCGCTACTCGAGCGGCGCGCCCAGGGTGAGCCGGTGGCCTACCTCACGGGGCAACGGGAATTCTGGTCGCTGCCACTGGAAGTGGACCACAACACCCTGATCCCACGCCCCGAGACCGAAGAGCTGGTCGCCTTCGTGTTGGAAGCGCTGCCATCCCGACAGCCATTGCGCGTCGTGGACCTGGGCACCGGCAGCGGCGCCATCGCCCTCGCCCTGGCCAGTGAACGCCCCGCCTGGCAGATCCTCGCCTGCGATCGCGACGCCGGTGCACTGCGAGTGGCCCGGCGCAATGCCAGCCGCCTCGAGCTGTCACTTTCCCTGGTGCAGAGCGACTGGCTGGAAGGGCTTGCGGGGCCCTTCGATTTGATCATCGCCAATCCCCCCTATGTTGCTGCCGGAGACCCCCATCTCGACCAGGGCGATCTGCGCTACGAGCCACGCCATGCCCTCGCCAGCGGCCCGGAGGGCCTGGATGCCATGCACCGTATCGTGGCGCAGGCCATGCAGCGATTCGCACCGGGTGGCTGGCTGGTACTCGAGCACGGATACGACCAGGGAGAGCAGGTGCGCCGGCTCCTGACGGCAGCCGGACTCGAAGCGGTGGAAACCCGCAAGGACCTCGCAGGAAACGAGCGTTTCAGTCACGCGAGAGCACCGCTGCCGCGGCCCCACAAGGGGTAATCCTTTCGAGGGCCTCAGGGAATCCCCTATTGACGATCCGGTCATTCGCGACCACGATTGGCTCAGGCCCTTTGCCGGAAGAACGGCCATGAAAACCGACCCAGACAGCCCCATCAAGACCCGCGAGATCGCTTTCTGCCCCCTGCACCCGGACAAGAACCAGGCCGGCACTGCCGTGCAGCTGTTGCGTGACTGCGACGGCATCCTGAGGGCCGAACGACTTGGCGACGGCCAGCTCCGGGTCACCTACGATCTACACCACGCCACCCTTGCGGCCATCGAAGAACTGCTCGAGTCGGTCGGCTTTCATCTCGACAACAGCCTCCTGCACCGCATGCGTCGTGCATTGATCCACTATACCGAGGAGGCACAGCGCCTCAACCTCGGTTGCGGACGCGGCTCCACCAACTGCACCACCAAGATCTTCGTGAATCGCTATCGGCAACTGGAACACGGCTGCCGTGACGAGCGACCCGGGCACTGGCGTCGCTACCTTTGATCCTGGCGGCATGGCGGTCGGCAAGTCCCACCACTCTTCCCCGGAAGCCGTCTTTTCAGGCTCGCCGCCTGTGGTCTATTTGCTTCACGGGTAGAATCCCCCCATGGACGACGAGCAACTATTGCGATACAGCCGCCAGATCATGCTCCCGGAATTGGGTTTCGAGGGGCAGCAGCGGCTCGCCGACAGCCATGCCCTGATCATCGGCCTGGGCGGCCTGGGATCACCGGTGGCACTCTACCTGGCGGCAGCCGGGGTCGGAGAGCTCACCCTGGTGGACGACGACCAGGTGGACCTGAGCAACCTGCAACGCCAGGTGATCCACGACAGCGATAGCATCGGCCAGCCCAAGGTGGCGTCAGCCGCCCGGCGCCTGGCGAAGGTCAACCCCCACTGCGAGACCCATGTGATACCCCGCCGGCTGGAAGCGTCGGAACTGGGCCAGCGAGTGAAGCAGGCCGATGTGGTACTCGACTGCAGCGACAATTTCACCACCCGCTTCATGGTGAACCGCCTGTGTGCCGCGGCCGGCACGCCCCTGGTATCCGGCGCGGCCATCCGCTGGGAGGGCCAGCTCGCCGTCTTCACCTATGGGGAGGGGGAGGCCTGCTACCAGTGCATCTATGGGGAAGGGGGCGAGGAGGATCTGCGCTGCAGCCAGAACGGCGTGGCAGCGCCGCTGGTGGGCATCATCGGCAGCCTGCAGGCGCAGGAGGCATTGAAACTGCTGAGTGGCGCCGGAGAACCGCTGTGCAACCAGCTGCTGGTGATCGACACCCTGCACCCACATTGGCAGGCATTGAAACTGCGTCCCGATCCCGCCTGCCCGGTCTGTAGCGCCCGGTGAAGCCGAAGATCCTGTTCATTCACGGCTTTGCGAGCTGTGGAGTGGGCCAGAAGTCGCGCACCCTCATGAACTGGTTTGGCCGTGATCGGGTGATCGCGCCCGATCTGCCGCCCGACCCGCAGGAGGCGATCGAGGCCCTGGAGGGTATCCTCTCCAGCGAGTCGGTGGGGTTGCTCGTCGGTTCTTCGCTCGGAGGCTACTTCGCCACCTGGCTGCAGGGACGACACGGAGTGCCCGCAGTGCTGATCAACCCGGCAGTCGCCCCCTATCTGCTGCTGGAAGACTATCTGGGCGTACACGAGGATTGTCATGGACGCCCCTTCGAGGTCACGCCCGCTACCCTCACGACACTGCGGGGGATGCACCGCGAATCCCTGAAAGAGAACGAACACTACCTGGTCCTGCTGGCCACCGGCGACGAAACCCTCGACTACCGGGTGGCCGCCAATTACTATGCCGAAAAGGACCTCATCATCCACGAAGGCGGCAACCACCGCTTCGAGAATCTCGCCGACTATCTGCCACGCATCCAGGCGTGGGCCGAGCAGCATGCCCCGCAAATCCAAGACGCCACTTGATCTCGAGCGACTACGCCAGGACATCGTCTTCGAAGACGACCTGATGGGCCACCATTTCGTGTTCCACACCACCTGGGGGCTGTTCTCACCCAAGGGAATCGACGAGGGAACGCGCCTGCTGTTGCGTCACATGGTGGTGCACCCCGACGACCGCACCATCGATCTGGGCTGTGGCTACGGCCCCATTGGCATGGCCATTGCGCGCAGCGCGCCTCGCGGCGAGGTCCTGATGGTGGACAAGGACTTCGTGGCGGTGGAATACGCCAATGCCAATCTGGCACGCAATGGCATCGCCAATGCCAAGGCGATACTCAGTGACGGGCTGCGCCATGTACCAGCACGACGTTTCACCCTGGCCGCCACCAACCTGCCTGCCAAGACCAGCAAGGAGCACTACTATCTCTTTTTTCACGATATCCACGAACGCCTGGAATCCGGCGGCCGTTTCTATGTGGTCGTCATCAGCGGGCTCCGGCGATTCATCGAACGCGCCTTCCGAGAGGTCTTCGGCAACCACACCAAGGTCAAGCAGGGAGCCAACTACACCGTTGCCCTCGCGGAGAAACAATAGGCCCAGGCGGCCCAGACAGAATGCCTTTGCTGATGGGAAAACCGCTCTTGCGCCATTAGAATTCGTCCCACCATGGGTCAGGGACGAGCGCTGCGCATGCCACAGGTCACCCGACCCGTAGCTGCGGGAAGATTTTCGCTAAGGAAGGTCTGAAAGATTCAGACCTTCCGCGGCTCAGGGAAGAGCCGCCAAAATCAATCGCTGTAAGCGATGGATTTTGAAGCTAGCCGCAAACCGCGTTTGCGGCGCAGCGTACCCTGATAAAGCCAGGGATGGCTTTTATCAGGATTTCGCTAAAGATCACCTGCCGAATGCCGCTAAGGCTGCAGGCACCATTCCAACACAAGGTGATACCGCATCATGACCGCTGAACATAACAACGAGGTCTCCCCGGAACAGTCTGCCGAGCTGTTGCGGCTCACCCTTCCCATGATGAGTCGACACAAGGTGCCGGTGACACCACGCAACTACGCGGTCTGGTTCGAGTTCGTGCGCGGTGAGAACGCTGAGCTGCGAGCCGAGATTCAAAGCCTCATCGACACCAAGACACCGTTCACCCCACAACTCAACGACACCCTGTTCGAAAAGTACGTCGCCGAATGCAATATCGAGCAATTCCTCAAGATCCGCAACGAAATGACGGATCTCATGGATGACGTATCCGATTCTCTGCAGGAGGTCGGCAGCGAGGCACAACGCTTCGGCGGCCATCTCGACGGGGTGGTGGAAAATGTTCAGCGCAGCTCGAGTCTCGACGACATCAAGGAACTGCTGCGCTCGCTGGTCGAGGAGACACGCACCATGCGTCGCTCCACCCAGCTGTTGCACGAGCACCTCGAGGCCAAGTCGCGAGAGATCGCCCTGCTGCAGGAAGAGCTGGAGCAGGAACGCCGGCGCGCCTCCACCGACCCGCTCACCGGACTGGCCAACCGCCGTACCTTCACGGAGACCCTGGCCCAGCATGCGGAGAAAATCACCCAACCTGGAGAACTATCCCTCCTGATCGTGGACATCGATCATTTCAAGGAGGTCAACGATATCCATGGTCACCTGATCGGGGACCGCGTCATCCGTTTCCTGGCCCAGGTGCTCCAGCAGCACACCAAGGGGCAGGACCTGGCCGCCCGATATGGCGGAGAAGAATTCGTGGTGCTGCTGCCCAACACGGGGCTGCGCGGTGCCAGCGCCGTCGCGGAACAGATCCGCCACGCCATGAGCGAGGCCAAGCTGGTGCGTTCCGACAACAAGCAGCCCCTCGGCCGAATCACCGTCTCTATCGGTGTGGCGGCCTATCAGCCAGGCGAAGACCCGATGGACCTCGTCAATCGGGCCGATCAGGCCCTCTACCGATCCAAGCAGGGCGGGCGCAACAAGGTCACGGTGGACATGGACACCACCGGCATCAGCAACCGCGCCTGATTCGGTGCTCCGTCATTCCTCGAGGCGCTGCCGCAACAGTTCGTTCACCTGCTGCGGATTGGCCTTGCCCTGGGATTTCTTCATCACCTGGCCGACGAAGAAGCCGATCATCTTCTTGCGCTTGTCTGCTTCCGCCGCACGGTAGTTGGCCACCTGCTCGGGGTTGGCGGCAATCACCTCGTCCACCCAGCCCGCCAGGGCGCCGGTATCGGTGACCTGCTTCAGCCCCTTCGCCTCGATGACCTCGTCCGCGCTGCCCTCCCCTGCCCACATGGCCTCGAACACCTGCTTGGCGATCTTGCCGGAGATGGTGCTGTCCAGGATACGGCCCAGCAGCTCGCCGAGCCCGGTTGCCGAGACCGGGCATTGTTCGATCTCGAGGGAGGCCTTGTTGAGCGCCGCCGCCAGCTCGCCCATCACCCAGTTGGCCGCCAGCTTGGCATCTCCGCAGGCCGCCACCACCGCTTCGTAGTAATCGGCGTGGGCCCGGCTCGCGGTCAGCATGCTGGCGTCATAGGCCGACAGGCCGTGCTCGGATTCGAAGCGGGCACGCCGCTGATCCGGCAGCTCCGGCATGTCGCGGGTCGCCTCCGCGATGAAGTCGTCGTCGAGGACGACGGGCAACAGGTCGGGATCGGGAAAGTAGCGGTAGTCGTTGGCCTCTTCCTTGGAGCGCATGGAACGGGTCTCGTCCCGCTCGGCATCGTACAGCCGGGTCTCCTGCACGATACTGCCCCCATCCTCGATGACCTCGATCTGGCGCTCGATCTCGTAGTTGATGGCACGCTCGAGAAAGCGGAACGAATTGATGTTCTTTAGTTCGGTACGCGTACCCAGCTCCTCATCGCCTCTCGGCCGTACCGAGACGTTGGCATCGCAACGGAAGCTACCCTCTTGCATGTTGCCGTCACAGATTCCCAGCCAGGTAACGATTTGATAGATCTTGCGCGCATAGGCCACCGCCTCCCTGGCCGAGCGCATGTCCGGCTCCGAGACGATCTCCAGCAAGGGAGTACCTGCGCGATTGAGATCGATGCCGGTCATGCCATGGAAATCCTCATGCAGCGACTTGCCGGCATCTTCCTCCAGATGCGCCCGGGTCACGCCGATGGTCTTGAGCGAGCCATCCTCGAGCAGGATCTCCACATGCCCCCGCCCCACGATGGGCAACTCGAACTGACTGATCTGATAACCCTTGGGAAGATCGGGGTAGAAATAGTTCTTGCGCGCGAACACCGAGCGACGGGCAAGCTCGGCATCGATCGCCTTGGCGAATCGCACCGCGAACTCCACCGCGCGACGATTGAGCACCGGCAGGGTCCCCGGCATGCCCAGATCCAGCAACGATGCCTGGGTATTGGGCTCGGCACCGAAGGCCGTGGAGGAGCCGGAAAAGATCTTCGACTTGGTGGCCAACTGAGTATGGATCTCAAGGCCGATGACAGCTTCCCATTGCATGGTTTCAGTGCCTCATTGGGCTATGTTCAGGAATCCTCAGTAACGGGCTTTTGAACCGCAAAGGACGCGAAGGTGCGCGAAGGGATTTGGGCAGATAGGCATCCGAGCGCCGTGAGCGCGCAACAAGTTGAGATTCGATCTCAACCTTCGCCAATTTCGATGCCAAGAAACTTTGCGTACCTTCGCGTCCTTTGCGGTTAATCCGATTCACGGCTATCAGAAACCTTCGGGCGCCTGCTGGTGCCAGTCGGTCTCGCGCTGTATCCGATGTGCCACGTTCAGCAGGCGCGCCTCTTCGAAATGGTTGCCGATCATCTGGAAACCGGTGGGCAGGCCGTCGGCCAGTGGCGCCGGAATGGAGATCGCGGGCAGCCCCGCCAGGTTGACCGCGATGGTGTAGATGTCCTGCAGATACATCGCCACCGGGTCGTCGGCCTTGGCGCCCAGCGGAAAGGCCACATCGGGTGCGGTGGGGCTGACGACCAAATCCACCTGTTCGAAGGCTCGGCGGAAGTCCTCCGCGATCAGCTGGCGCACCTGTTGGGCCTTCAGATAATAGGCATCGTAGTAACCGGCAGAAAGCGCGTAGGTGCCGATCAGGATGCGCCGTTTCACCTCGGCACCGAACCCCTCGGAACGGGAACGCTCGTAGAGGTCCTGGAGATCCTTGGGATCCTCGCAGCGGTGTCCAAAACGGACGCCATCGAAGCGCGACAGGTTCGACGAGCACTCCGCCGGCGCCACCACATAGTAGGCCGGGACCGACAGATGGGCATTCGGCAGGCTGATCTCGACCACCTCGGCCCCCTGGCGCTTCAGTTCCTCGAGTACCGCCTCGGTGGCCTTCGCCACCCCGGCATCCAGCCCCTCCTGCTGCATGAACTCGCGCACCAGCCCTACCTTCAGGCCATCGATGGGTCGATCCAGACCGGCCCGGTAGTCGTCCACCGGGCGCTCCGCGCTGGTGGAGTCGCGTTCGTCGAAGCCCGCCATGCCCGCCAGCAGTAGGGCGGCGTCCTCCGCCGTGCGGGTCATTGGCCCGGCCTGGTCGAGAGAGGAGGCGAAGGCGATCATGCCCCAGCGGGAGCAGCGTCCATAGGTGGGTTTGAGCCCGGTGATGCCGCTCAGTGCCGCGGGCTGACGGATCGAGCCGCCGGTATCGGTACCGGTCGCCGCCGGGACCAGGCGCGCCGCCACCGCCGTGGCGGAACCGCCCGAAGAGCCACCCGGCACCCGTTCGGTGTCCCAGGGATTGCGCACCGGCCCGTAGTAGCTCGTCTCGTTGGACGAACCCATGGCGAATTCGTCCATGTTGGTCTTGCCCAGCATCACCATCCCGGCCTGTGCCAGACGGGATACCACCGTCGCATCGTAGGGTGAAACGAAGTTGTCCAGCATGAAGGAACCGCAGCTGGTGCGGACGTCCCGAGTGCAGAAGATATCCTTGTGCGCCAACGGGATACCGGTCAAGGGGCCGGCCTCGCCCGCCGCAATGCGCGCATCGGCCGCCTCCGCCTGGGCCAACGCCTGCGCCTCGGTGACCGTAATGAAGCTGTTGAGCTTGCCGTCCAGGGACGCGATCCGGTCGAGAAAATGCCGGGTCAGCTCCACGCTGGAGAATTCTCCCGCGGCCAGACCGGCGGAGAGCTGCGCAAGGGTCTTGTCATGCATGGGATATCACTCGTGTTCGGGTCGCTTCACTCGATGACCTTGGGCACCAGGAACAGCCCGTTCTCCGCCGCGGGGGCGTTGCGCAAGTAGCGCTCGCGCTGATTGGTCTCGGTGACTTCGTCCGGTCGGAGACGCTGAGGCATGTCCAGCGGGTGGGCCATGGGCCGCACCTGAGAGGTGTCCACCGCCTGCATCTGTTCCACCAGATCCAGGATATTGGACAGGTCCCGTTGCAGGGAGGTGATTTCGTCCTCATCCACCGCCAGGCGGGCGAGGTGCGCTATCTTTTGGATGTCATCGGCATTCAGTGACATGGGAAACCTCGACTGCTGATGGCGAACAAGGGGCGCAAATTACCACAGCCGTCCCTCTCCCCGCCAGCGGTGCCCGATGGGCAAATCGCGGACACCGGCTTGCCCCGCCCCGCGCTGCCTTGCTAGATTAACGGACCCTGAATTCGCAGCGCTTCGCTGCCCCCGACCGACAATGCACCCGTTCGGCACCCGACGGGCTCGCCACTGGATGACAACGCATGTTCCTACGCCGTATTCGTGGACTCTTCTCCAATGATCTCTCCATCGATCTGGGCACTGCCAACACGCTGATCTATGCCCGCGATCAGGGCATCGTGCTCAATGAACCCTCGGTGGTGGCAATTCGGCACGATCGGGGGCGCGGCGGCCACAAATCGGTTGCAGCGGTTGGCGAATCGGCAAAGAAGATGCTGGGGCGTACACCGGAGAACATCACCGCCATCCGACCCATGAAGGAAGGCGTGATCGCGGACTTCACCGTCACCGAGAAGATGCTCCAGTACTTCATCCACAAGGTGCACGAGTCGAAGATCATCCGCCCCAGTCCACGGGTGTTGATCTGTGTGCCCTGCGGCTCCACCCAGGTGGAACGCCGTGCGATCAAGGAATCGGCCGCCGGAGCCGGCGCGCGCGAGGTCTTCCTCATCGAGGAGCCCATGGCGGCGGCCATCGGCGCCGGTCTGCCGGTGGACGAGGCGCGTGGTTCCATGGTGCTGGACATCGGCGGTGGCACCTCCGAGGTGGCCATCATCTCACTCAACGGCATCGTCTACTCCAATTCGGTGCGTATCGGTGGCGACAAATTCGACGAGGCCATCATCAATTACATCCGCCGCAACTATGGCACCCTCATCGGCGAGGCCACCGCCGAGCGCATCAAGCAGAAGATCGGCTCGGCCTATCCCGGCAACGAGGTACTGGAACTGGAGGTCAAGGGACGCAACCTGGCGGAAGGGGTGCCACGCAGCTTCACCCTGACCTCCAACGAGGTACTGGAGGCACTGCAGGAACCCCTCTCGGGGATCGTCGACGCGGTCAAGAAGGCACTGGAACAGACCCCGCCGGAACTGGGGGCCGATGTGGCCGAACGGGGCATCGTGCTCACCGGCGGCGGCGCCCTGCTGCGCGACCTGGACCGTCTCATCGAGGAGGAAACCGGGCTGCCGGTGATCATCGCCGAGGATCCGCTCACCTGTGTGGCGCGGGGTGGTGGCCGTGCCCTCGAACTGATGGACGAGCGCGGCGGAGACGCCTTCACCGTCGAATAAGGCCAACGGACGGGAGGGGTTGCCATCAAGCCGATCTTTGCACAGGGCCCGAGCCAGACCACCCGGGTCGTGCTGGCGGTCGTATTGTCGATTCTGTTGATGGCGGTAGATCACCAGTTTCGCCAGCTGGAACGCCTGCGCAGTATGCTCGCCTTCGTAACCTACCCTCTGCAGGCGTTGGCGGAGGCACCCGTCGGTCTGGCACGCTGGATCGGCGAGGCCACCGCCACCCGGGAGCAGCTTTTGGAGGAGAATCATCGCCTGCATGAGGAAAACCTGGAGGCCCGTGCGGCGCTGCAACAGCTAGAGAGCCTGCGGGCCGAGAATCAGCGCCTGCGCAATCTGCTGGACGCCTCCTACAAGGTGGGTGACCGCATTCTGATCGCCGAACTCTCCGCCGTCGACCTGGATCCCTATCGCCAGCAGGTACTGATCGACAAGGGATCGAGTTCGGGGGTCTTCGTCGGCCAGCCAGTACTGGACGCCAATGCGGTGATGGGCCAGGTGATACGGACCACCCCCTTCTCCGCCACGGTGTTGCTCATCACCGACCCCAGCCATTCGATTCCGGTGCAGGTGCTGCGCAATGGCCTGCGCACCATCGCCGTAGGCACTGGGCGCATCAACGAACTCTCGCTCCCCTACCTGCCGACCAATTCCGATATCCGGCCCGGCGATACCCTGGTCACTTCCGGCCTGGGCGGCAAGTTCCCCCCCGGCTATCCCGTGGCCACCGTGATACGCGTCGATCGCTCACCGGACAATGCCTTTGCCGAAATCGTCGCCACGCCTACCGCCCACCTGGATCGCAGTCGCGAGGTCCTGCTGGTATGGTCGACGCCCAGCAGCCCGCCGGGTACCCCAGGAACAGGCGAGGATACAGCGGAACGACCGGGCCCGGCCGGCGAGGAATCGCAGTGAATGGACGCGGCCTCGGCATCATCTGGCTGACCTTCGGGATCGCCCTGTTGCTCACCATCCTCCCACTGCCGGAATGGGCTCGCCCCTTGCGCCCCCAGTGGGTCACGCTGGTATTGCTGTACTGGTGCCTGGCCCTGCCGCACCGGATAAGCGTCGGCACCGGCTTCGTCCTCGGCCTGTTGCTGGATGTGCTCACCGGCACCCTGCTCGGCCAGCATGCCCTGACGCTCTCCCTGGTGTCCTACATCACGGTGCAACTCCACGCCCGCATACGGGTCTTTCCACTATGGCAGCAGGCGCTGGTGGTGTTGGTATTGCTGACAATGGAACAGATCCTGGCCTTCTGGGTGATGGCGATCGTGGGTCTCCGGCCGCCCGGCCTGGAATATTGGGCGATCCCACTGATCGGCGCACTGCTCTGGCCTTGGGCCTTCGTGACCTTGCGGAATGTCCGACGTCATTTCAAGGTGACCTGAACACAACATGCAGATCAAGGATCACATCCGCGAGGAGCAGGCCTTTCTCGGGCGCGCCGTCGTGGCAGGCCTGCTGGTGATCCTCGCATTGCTGGCCCTGGGCGTGCGGCTGTTCCAACTCCAGGTGGTCCAGCACGACCACTTCACCACCCTGTCCAAGGACAACCGGGTCAAGCTTCGCCCCCTGCCACCGACCCGTGGCCTGATCTACGATCGCAACGGGAAGCTATTGGCGCAGAACCGCCCCGCCTACAGCCTCGAACTGGTACCGGAGCAGGTGGCAGACGTCGAAGAAACCCTGCAACGACTTTCGCAATACATCCAGATCGACGACGACGACCGCGAACGTTTTGCACGGCTCCGCCGCCGCAAGCGGCGCTTCGACAGCGTTCCCATCCGGGTCAACCTCACCGCCGAGGAAGCGGCGCGCTTCGCCGTGGTACGCCATCTCTTTCCCGGCGTGGACATCAAGGCCCAACTACTGCGCCACTATCCCTTTGGCAACGCCACCTCACACCTGCTCGGCTATGTCGGACGGATCAGTACCCGCGATCTGGCCACCATCGATACCTCCAATTACGCCGGTACCAGCCACATCGGCAAGACCGGGCTGGAGAAGAGCTACGAGGCGGTCCTCCATGGGGTAGTAGGGGTGCAGCAGGTAGAGGTCAACTCGGTCGGCCGTGTGGTGAGGGTATTGGAACAGACACCACCGGAACCGGGCCAGGACCTGCATCTGCACCTCGACATCGATCTGCAGCGCATCGCTCTGGAGGCGCTCGGCGACTACAATGGCGCCGTCGTCGCGATCGACCCTCGCAATGGCGGCATTCTGGCGTTGGCCAGCAAACCGGGCTATGACCCCAACCTGTTCGTCGAGGGCATCAGCCGGCGTGACTACAAGGCACTCCAGGAGAACCATGACCGTCCGCTCTACGACCGGGCGCTGCGCGGCCAGTATCCCCCGGGATCCACCATCAAGCCCTTCATCGGTCTGGCGGGCCTGGAGACCGGCACCATCCGCTACGACACCACCTATTACTGCCCCGGATACTTCCAACTACCCGGTCACGAGCACAAGTACCGTGACTGGAAGAAGAGCGGGCATGGCACGGTGGACCTGGATATCGCCATCACCCAGTCCTGCGACGTCTTCTATTACAAGCTTGCCCACAACATGGGCATCGACGCCATGAGCAGCTACCTGGCCAATTTCGGCTTTGGACGACGGACGGGCGTCGACCTGGTGGGTGAGTCCCGTGGCATCCTGCCCTCTCGGGAATGGAAACGGCACACCAAGCATCAGCCCTGGTATCCCGGCGAGACGGTCATTGCCGGCATTGGCCAGGGCTATTTCCTCGCCACTCCGTTGCAGCTGGCCGCGGCCACCGCAGCGATCGCCAACGGAGGACACCTGCTGCAACCTCATCTGGTCGATTACCTGCAGACCCGCGGCAGCCAGGAGCGCATTCCGATCCCTCCGCACGACGAACCCATTCCCATCGTGTCGGAGGCGGACTGGGACGATGTGCGGCGCGCCATGGAACACGTGGTAGAAGGGAAGCGAGGCACTGCCCGACGCATTCGTACGCCGGCCTATCGGATCGCCGGCAAGACCGGCACCGCCCAGGTCTTCACGGTGGGTCAGGAAGAGGAATACGAGGAAGAAAAGGTGGCCCACAGATACCGCGACCACGCCCTGTTCATCGCCTATGCGCCCGTTGAAGACCCGCAGATCGCGGTTGCGGTCGTGGTGGAGAACGGCGGTCACGGTGGATCCACCGCAGCGCCAGTGGCGCGCAAGGTCATGGACGCCTGGCTGTTGCCGCGTCTGTATGGACCGCAGAAGGAAAAGACCCTTGAGCCCGCCGGGGAAAATCCCCCTGCATCGAGAGAGATCCACCCGTGAGCCTCGATCCGGCAGCACTAGGCGACCTGACCCCCAGCGACCCCAATCGCCGCCAGGGCATATTGGCCCGCTATCACCTCGACCTGCCACTCCTGGTCGGCCTCCTGCTGCTGAGCGTCTACGGCCTCGTCGTGCTCTACTCGGCGAGCGGAGAAGATATTGCCCAGGTCGAACGACAGGCGCTCCGCTTTCTCCTGGCCTTCGGCATCATGATCGGCGTGGCGCAGATCCGTCCCGATCAGTTGATGCGCTGGAGCCCCTGGCTCTATCTGGTGGGCACGGTGCTTTTGGTATTGGTACTGGTCATCGGCGACATCGGCAAGGGAGCCCAACGCTGGCTCGACCTCGGCGTGATTCGGTTCCAGCCCTCGGAGATGGTCAAATTGGCGGTGCCGATGATGCTGGCCTGGTATTTCCATGACAAACCCCTACCACCGAACTGGCGACACCTGGGGGTGGCCGTGGCCCTGATGGTGTTACCCGTCCTGCTGATCGCAAAACAGCCGGATCTGGGCACCTCCCTGCTGGTGGCCAGCGCAGGCATTTTCGTGCTTTTCCTCGCCGGCATCAGCTGGCGGCTCATCGGCGGCCTCATTGCAGCGGCGGCGGCCGCTGCCCCCATTGCCTGGCACTTCATGCGCGAGTATCAGAAACAGCGGGTGCTCACCTTTCTGGACCCGGAAAAGGACCCACTGGGCGCCGGCTACCACATCATTCAGTCCAAGATCGCCATCGGTTCGGGCGGCCTCTGGGGAAAGGGCTGGCTCAACGGCACCCAATCGCAGCTCGACTTCCTCCCCGAGCGCCATACCGACTTCATCTTTGCCGTTCTGGCCGAAGAACTTGGCCTTGTCGGCGTGAGCGTACTCCTTGCGCTGTATCTTTTTGTGATCCTCCGGGGACTGTACATCGCTACCCGTGCGCAGGACACCTACGGACGCCTGCTCGCAGGTTCCCTGACCCTGGTATTCTTCGTCTACCTGCTGGTGAACGTCGGCATGGTATCGGGCCTGCTGCCCGTGGTCGGCGTGCCGCTGCCGCTGATCAGTTATGGCGGCACCTCGCTGGTGACCCTGATGGCGGGCTTCGGTATGCTGATGTCGATTCACACCCATCGCAAGCTGTTGCCCCGATGATCCGATACCTGCTGTTGCTGCTGTTCTGGCTCGGTTCTGCGATCAGTGCGGAACCCGCAAACCCATCCGATCCGTCGCCCGAAGTGCTGCAAGAGGTGTTCATTCAGGAAATGGTTACTCAGCACGGTTTCCGGGCAGAGGAGCTGCGCACCCTACTGGCATCGGCCAAGGTGAAGGAATCGATCCTGGAGACCATCGCCCGGCCCGCGGAAAAACGCCTGACCTGGGGCGAATATCGGAGGATCTTCCTGACGCGGGAACGCGTAAAAGGCGGGCTGCGCTATTGGCAGGCGAACAGGCTTGCCTTGCAGCGGGCAGAGAAAACCTACGGCGTGCCTGCACACATCATCGTGGCCATCATCGGCGTGGAGACCCGTTATGGCCGCCACGCAGGGCGCTATCGGGTCCTCGACGCCCTGACCACCCTGGGATTCCATTATCCGCCGCGGGCGGCATTCTTTCGCCGTGAGTTGGGCGAATTCCTGCTTCTCAGCCGCGAAGAACAGAGCAACCCTCTCGCTCTGCTCGGCTCTTACGCGGGGGCGATGGGCAAACCCCAGTTCATTCCCTCCAGCTTCCGGGCCTACGCGGTGGATTTCGACGGTGATGGGCGGCGCGATATCTGGAACAACGACGCCGATGTCATCGGCAGTGTCGCCAACTATTTCGCCCGTCACGGCTGGCGACCGGGTGAGCCGGTGGCCCAGCGGGTCCAGGTCCCGAACGTGACGCCAGCGTTGCAGGCCGTCATCGACAGGGGGTACAAACCTTCGAGCACGGTGGGTGAGCTGATCGATGCTGGCGTGATACTGAACACGCCACTGGCGCCCGACCTGCCGGCGGCCTTGCTCGCCCTGGAGGGCGAATCGGGAACCGAATACTGGCTGGCGTTGCCGAATTTCTATGTGATCACACGTTACAACCACAGCCCCCTCTATGCCATGGCGGTGTATCAGCTCTCCGATGCGATACAGCGACTGATCGATCACGACGCCTCATGACCACTCATCACCTTGCGCTGGCGCTGATTCCCTTGTTCCTACTCCTTGCCGGCTGTGGGGGACTGGACAAGGATGGGGCACCAAGAGGTTATCCCGATCTCAGCCATACCCCGGACGCCATTCCCAGGGCCGAACCCTACCGCCGCATCAACATGCGCAGCTATCGCGTCAACGGACGCACCTACCATCCCCTGCGCACTGCCAGGGGCTATGTCGAGCGAGGCATCGCGTCCTGGTATGGCACCAAGTTCCACGGCCGCAATACGGCCAGCGGGGAGCCCTACGACATGTATGCCATGACCGCGGCCCATCGCACCCTGCCGCTGCCCAGCTACGTGCGCGTCACCAATCTGGAGAACGGCCGCAGCACCATCGTCCGTGTCAACGACCGCGGCCCTTTCCATCCAAATCGCGTCATCGATCTTTCCTATGCCGCCGCCAGCAAACTCGGCATGCTTGGCAAGGGAACCGCCCTGGTGGAGGTGCGCGCCATCGACCCGAGTCATCCTGCCTCAGGGTCTCACGGCAAGCGACAGAGAACGGATGCCAGACCACCCCATGCACCCCGGATCTATATCCAGGTCGGTGCTTTTGGAAATGCAGACAACGCACGGCGCCTGGCGACCCGTCTGCAGCAGGCACTGCAGCGACCCGTGCGAATCGAACGGGCTTCACGACCCGGTGGCACCATCGTCCACCGGGTACGTGTCGGCCCGCTGGCATCAGTGGAGATCGCCGATCGCGTCACGGACACCCTGCACGATTTGCAGATCGAAGATACTCGGATATTGATTCGCTGACTGAGCCAGCGCGTGCCGACATAGAATGGAACCTGCCCCCCCGGGCTGCATCCAAGACCAGAACAGACCCTGTAGAAACCCCAAGAGGATCCCAACATTGTTGAAGCCATTCTCTCTCTTCATCACGCTCATGCTGAGCGCCGCCCTGGCGATGGCGGCACCCGTACCGGCGCCGCCGGACATCGACGCCAAAGGCTACCTCCTGATGGACATGCACAGCGGTCGTGTGCTGGCCGAAAAGAATGCCGATGAACGCATGGAGCCGGCCAGCATCACCAAGATCATGACCGCCCATGTGGTATTCGAGGAATTGGCGAACGGCAATCTGAAGCTCGACGACATGGTCACGGTGAGCGAAAAGGCCTGGAAGACCGGTGGCTCGCGCATGTTCATCGAGGTCAACAGTCGGGTCTCGATCGGTGATCTGCTCAAGGGATTGATCATCCAGTCGGGCAATGACGCAGCCATTGCACTGGCCGAGCACATCGCCGGCAGCGAAGACGCCTTCGTAAACCTGATGAACGACCACGCGGCCCGCCTCGGCATGCATGACACCCATTTCGCCAACGCCACCGGGCTGCCGCACGCGGACCACTACACCACGCCGCGCGACATCGCCAAGATGACCATTGCCACGATTCGCGACTACCCCGAGTACTATGCCCTCTACAAGGAGAAGGAATTCACCTATAACGGGATTCGACAGCACAATCGCAATCGACTCCTGTGGCGCGACCCCAGTGTGGACGGCGTCAAGACCGGCCACACCCAGTCGGCGGGCTTCTGTCTGGTCGCCTCGGCCAAGCGAGATGACATGCGCCTCATCTCGGTGGTGATGGGCACCAAAAGCGACAAGGCACGCATGCAGACCAGCCAGGCCCTCCTCAACTTCGGTTTCCGCTTCTACGAGACCCACCGGCTGTACGAAGGCAACACGCCCCTCACCGAGGCCCGGGTGTGGATGGGAGAGAACGAGCGTGTGCCCCTCGGCCTGAAGCAGGATCTGTATGTCACCATCCCACGCCGCCAATACGACCACCTCAAGGCACGCAGCGAGATCGATCCCGACATCGAGGCACCGGTGGCGAAGGGACAGCCCCTGGGAGAGGTCATCGTCGACCTCGACGGCAAACCGGTGACACGGGTTCCCCTGGTGGCCTTGCGGGCGGTGCCCGAGGGGGGACTCTGGCGCCAGGCCGTGGATACGGTCGAACGCTGGCTGCCCTTCTGATGGACCGTGTCTACCTCAACGGCCGCTTCGTCTCGCGCGAGCATGCCTGTGTACCGGTGACCGATCGCGGTCTGTTGTTCGGTGACAGTGTCTACGAGGTGATACCGGCCTATGGCGGCGTGCCCTTTCGGCTGGCCCAGCATCTGCAGCGGCTGGAACGCAGTCTTGCCGCAATCCGCCTCGACAACCCGCTCTCCCGCTCCGCATGGGAGGCGGTGATCGGCGAGCTGTGCGGCGACGGCGGCGGCGAAGACCGTTCCATCTATGTTCAGGTCACCCGCGGCGCCTATCCCACCCGCAATCACCGCATCCCCGCCGAGGTGACCCCCACGGTGATCGCGTTCAGTTCCCCCATCCCCCAACGCGACCCACGCATCGCCCAGAAGGGTATCGCCGTGATCACCACGCCCGATATTCGCTGGCATCGCTGCGACATCAAGGCAACCACCCTGCTGGCCAACATCCTGGCCCAGGCCGAAGCGGTTGAAAAAGGCGCCGACGACGCCATTTTTGTGCGTGATGGACTGGCCACCGAGGGAACGGCCAGTAATCTGTTCATCGTGGCAGAGAACCGGCTGATCACTCCACCCAAGGGCGACCAGCTGCTGCCGGGTATTACCCGAGACCTGGTGCTGGAGCTGGCCAAGGAGGCCGGCGTTCCCTATCGAGAGACGCCCATAACGGTCGACTCACTGGCTCAGGCCACAGAGGTCTGGCTGACCAGCTCCACCCGCGAGATAGCGCCGGTCGTGCGCCTGGATGGCCGGACGGTGGGGGATGGCCGGCCGGGCCCACTGTGGCGACGAATGGACAGACTGTTTCAACAAGCCAAGGAACGCCTGCGGCAGGCAGCCCGAAAACGCGACGAGACCAACGAATGAGCAAAAGCAAAGACAGCCAGCAGGAGCAGGGCTTTCAGTTCCCCTGTGACTACCAGGTCAAGGCGATGGGCCTGGACGATGGTAGTTTTCGTGACACGGTGCTCGAGATCGTGGGCAACCACTGCGAACGGATCGACGAAAACAAGGTCCAGTGCCGGGGCAGCGCAAACGGCAAGTATCTGTCGGTGACAGTAACCATAGAGGCCACCAGCCGCGAGCAGCTGGATGCCCTCTACGACGAGCTCACCGCCCATGAAAAGGTGCTGATGCGGCTGTGAACGCGCGACCGGCCGTTCGCATCCGACGCCTGGGCCGCCGTCCCTATCAGGAGACCTGGCAGGCGATGCGCGACTTCACCGATCGGCGCACGCCCGAAACCACTTCGGAGATCTGGCTGTTGGAACACGACCCCGTCTTCACCCTGGGACAGGCCGCCAGAACCGAACATCTGCTGGCTCCGGGAGATATCCCGGTGGTCAACAGCGATCGCGGTGGCCAGGTCACCTACCACGGTCCAGGACAGGTGGTCATCTATCTGCTGCTTTCCTTGCGCGAAGCAGGCCTGGGCGTTCGCGCGCTGGTGAATGCCATGGAACAGAGCGTCATCGACCTGCTGGCAGACCATGACATAAGCGCCGAGGCCCGCGCTGACGCACCGGGCGTCTATGTGGCGGGCGCCAAGATCGCCGCCCTGGGGCTCCGTATTCGACGTGGCTACAGTTATCACGGCCTGGCCTTCAACGTGAATCCGGACCTCGAGCCTTTCAGCCGCATCGATCCCTGCGGCTACCGGGACATGCCCGTTACCAGCACCGAACGTCTGGGGATAGAAGCCACGCCGCAAGTCCTGGGCGAGATGTTGGTACAAATACTGTGCGACCGGATCGGCTATCGCACCATCGCGACCTGAACGACACCCTGTAAGCCGTCACGAAACCGGTCGCGCAGCCGCTTGGCCCGCTGCAACAGTTGCGACTCCTCGTCCAGCCCATAAGGTAGGCGATACTCGCCGTAGATCAGCCCCAGCGGTCCAGCCTCGCCGCGTACCGGCAGGATGAGAAAGGAACCGGGCTCCCCCAACCACTCCGGGATACGCTCGCGCACCGAGGGGCGGGCCGCATCTGCGATATAGACATCGCTGTCGCGGATCAACGCCACGCTAAAGAGGTTCAGACTGCCAACGCATCGTACCTTGAAGGACTCGCTGAGCGCCTTCGCTCCCTCTCCCAGCGCCGCATGACCGCGCAACAACCCCGCGTCCGGATCCCATCGAGCCACCACCAGACGATGAAAGCCCAGGGCCTGCTGCAGGGTTTCCATGACCGTCTGTGCCAGGACCCGGGATTCCTTCCCCGCCGCCACCAGCCGTTCGAGACGTACCAGGCCATCGTCGAGGATCTCCCTGGGGTCCCGCGGCGGAGCCGACGGCGAGGGTGCGCCACGCGAGGTCTGTATAATCAGGGTGTCGGCCACGGGGCGCCCCCCGCGATCGGCCACCGGATCGGTGATCTCGGTACCATCGTCGCCCAGTGAGTCGATAAATCCCTGCCGCTGCCGGCGGTCGGCGAAGCTCACCTTGAATTCCACGTATTCCGCCTTCGCCCGACCAATGGCGCCGGAGATCTGCAGGGGATCGATGGCCAGCACCCGGCCATAGCGGGTCACCAGCGTCTTGAGCTCTACCAGGGCCTCTCTGGAACGGCCGCGTTGCAGGATGGCAGTCGCGCGGTCGGCCAGGCCGGCCACCAGCGCCAACCGTTCCTCGGGATCGTCCACCGACCGGCGGGGCAACGCCTCCCGGTCCTCCAGGCACTGCAGTATTTCGCGAGGAAAATTCCACTCCCGCGCCACTTCCTTGCCAATGCGGGCATAGTCCACGCCCAGTATCTGATGTTCCGCCTGTTGCGGCGGCTCTCCCTCTGCGACCAGGCGTTCGACCGCTTCGGCCTCTTCCGGCAGATAATAAGTCACCAGCAGACCGCCCAGCCCGCGCAGCATGGTGCCAAGCATCGCCTGCTCCGCCCACTCGCCATCGAGCGCCTGCCCGATCTCGCGGGCACACAGACCGCTATACAGAGAGCAGGAGAGCCTGCGATAGAGACTCTCCGGCACCCCCTTGCCACCAAAGTGCTCCAGCAGCGACAACGAAGCGGCGATGGCGCGCACCCCGTTGATGCCGAGAATAACCACTGCCCGCGAGATGCTGCTGATCCGCCCCGAGAAGGCCGCATAGTAGGCAGAGTTCACCACCCGCAGGACCTTGCTACTCAGGCCATGGTCGCGGGCAATGACCTCTGCCACCTTCTGACTGTCACCACCCTTTTCACTGACGACGCGATTGAGTGTGGAAAAATTGCGCGCCAGCGCAGGGAAGTCACTCTTCAGGCGCATACGGCGCAGCAGAAAGGCCACGGTCGCATGGGCGGAGCTGTATTTTTCGCCTCCCCCTTTTTCACGCACTACCTTCAGGGCAGCCCCCATCTCGGCGGCATCGGAAAAACGGAGTGCAGGATCACGCTGGAGAGCCCGCTCGACCCACTGCTGCAAGGAGGAGTCGATCTCCGGCAAGACATCGGCCAGGGGGACGGGAGGGCCGGCCAGGATCGCCTCGAGCAGACGGCGAGCATCCCGTCCCTGATAGGCGGGCCTCCCGGCCAATAGCTCATAGGCCATCAGGCCGAGGGCGAAGACGTCGGTCTGCTTGGAGACCTCACCCCGGGCAATGTATTCGGGCGCCATGTAGCGGGGCGTGCCGACCAGCCGCTCCTCCGCCCCCTGCTCCTTCCCGAGCACGGCTGCGATGCCGAAGTCGGTTACCTTGGGAATTCCGTGCTCGGTCACGATGATATTGGCAGGCTTCAGGTCACGATGGACAACCCCCCGCGCATGGGCCTGTTCGATGCCGGCCAGGATACCACCAAGCAACTCCATCGCCCTGTCCTGACTCAGGGGCCCCCGACGCAGCAGCTCAGCCAGCGTCTGCCCCTCGACCAGTTCGAACACCAGATAGGGGCGGCCTTCGAACTCGCCGATGTCGAATACCGACACCAGGTTCTGATGATTGAGCCCGCCGATGGCACGGGCCTCGTGCAGAAGCTCGGCATTCGGTTCCTTGCCGGAGTGCAGGGCCCCCTGCAACAGCTTGATGGCCACCTCCCGCTGCAATACCGGGTCACTGCAGCGATAGACTGCCCCTTGCGTACCGGTACCCAGCAGTTCCTTGACGATGAAACGTCCGATGGTGCGCACGCGTCCCCCCTGATAGCGATGAATCCTTCTAGGCCCAAGGGTCGGCTGCAATGGCAGAAACTTGATTTCCTCCAATTGGGGGGGGCGCGTGAGCCGCGCGGCATTCACTCGGCGGCTTTCCGGGTTCCTGCCACCAGCCGATAGTGAATCACCGAGTCGGTCCGTTCCTCGCCCCCCGGTGCCAATACCAGTGTGCCGCTTCCCTGCAACCGCTGTTGGTCGCGACACAACAGCAGGGGCGCGGCCCCATGCATCTTCACCAGGGTGCCGTTGGTACTCTGGTCGTGTACCAGCCAGGCATCGCCGCGCGACTCGATACGCAAGTGCCGCCGGGAAACACGCCGCGACGGAAAACAAAGCGGATTGTCTCGATCACGGCCTGCCAGGACATCGCCGTCGCCAGGCCTGAGCATCAACTCGCCTCCCGACCAGCGCAACAAGAGATGGTTCGGCCCACTGGCTCGGGTAAAGTCCAGGTCTTCCGGTGTCAATGCAACCGTGAAGTCGGCCTCATGGTGGCTCAGCCATTCGAACAGTGGCGGCATGCGACGCTTGCCACGCGCCACCAGCGCAGGCAGGGCGCGCAGCCGTGCGCGCTCCGACACCCCGGCGGCGGCCTCCGCCGAGAGAAGCATCTGGGTCGGCCCAGCGAGGGCGGCGATCCGCGCTGCGGTATTCACCACGTCACCGAACAGGTCTCCCTCTTCCTCGACCACCTCGCCGAAATGAAGGCCTGCCCTGCAGGTCAGGCCGCGCACGCCCTGCAACGAGGCGAACCCCTCGCCCAAGGCGGGCACCACGTGCCGAGCATCGAACGCCAGCATCGACTCATCGCCGATCTCCTTTACCACACGCCCGCCCAAGTCCTCGGCGGTCGACCGAACTCGATCGAGCACCGCGCTAACCCGCTGGCGCGCCTCCCCATCACCCAGTTGTTCATACAGTCTGGTGCTGCCGCACACGTCGACGAAAGCCACCAGCACCTTCTTCCTGTCGGACATTGCTTCCTCTCTCCTGCCCACTGCCGGAAGGATCGATAAAGATAACGACCGCCTGGCCGATAAGCTGAGCAATAGCGCAAGAAAGGGACACGGAGAGACGCCGCCTGGTCGAGGGAGGACGGGTTCGGCGCCCTCCCGGGAAGTGATAATCGGATGTTCGCCAAGAGACCGCAGATAGCCATGGCGTGCCTGAGCGACCGAGGCCGGGTTCGTAAAGAGAATCAGGACCGTGTCATGATCGATCCGACCCTGGGGCTGTTCGTGCTGGCCGATGGCATGGGGGGCACTCGCGGCGGCGCCTACGCAAGCAGCATTGCCAGCGAGCACTTCTATCGCAAGATGCGACATTGGTTGCGCTGGCGTTGGACGCGGCCGTGGCAATTCCGCCCAGCGCATGTTCTCCGTACCATGCAACAAACACTGCTCGCTGCCAACACCCGGGTCTACACCACAGCCAGCCGGGACCCGGAACTGCATGGCATGGGAACGACCCTGGTAGCCGGCATCCTTCAGGGTCAGGACTGTCTGGTGGTGGCGGTAGGCGATTCTCGTCTCTATCGGTCGCGCAACGGTGTTGTCGAACAGATCACCCGCGACCAGACCCTGGCCGAAAGGCTGCTCAGCGAAGGTTTTCTCGATGCGGACGATCCGCGCATGAACCGCTATGTCCATGTGCTGACCGCAGTAATAGGCAGAAAGGAACGACCGGAGATACAGCATTATCACGTTTGCCTGCAGCCAGGAGACCGTCTCCTCGCCTGCAGCGACGGCCTAAGCGGGGCAGTCTCCGAAAATTGCCTGGCAACCGCACTACAGCGGGAGGAACCGCTCGGTCAGCTGGCAAACCGTCTGGTCGCCATGGCCAATGACGCTGGCGGCAAGGACAACATTTCCCTCGTCCTGATCGATATGCTCACCCCTCAACCCCCTCGTACCGTTCCGCAGTTGGAGGAATACCGCCGTGCCACAGCTACACCTGACCAAGGCTGATGGAAGCACCGAAGTCATCGGCCTGAACGATGGAGAAACGTTTCTGGGCCGTGAGCCCGGCTGCGACATTCAACTCGCCTATGCAGGCATCAGCCGCCAACACCTACGTCTGGTGACCGTGATGGGAGACACCTTTCTCGAGGACCTGGGCAGCCGCAACGGCACCTATGTCAACGGGCGGCTGGCCCGAAAATGCGCCCTTCGTGACGGCGATGTCCTGCAAATCGGCGAAATCGAACTGCGGTTCGAGCGGGATACGCCGAGTCCGGCGGGGGAGGCGCCACAGGATCCGGACGCAACCACCGTCCTGACGCCCGGCCAGTTCGGACCACAGAGTCTCGCTGCCCGTGAGGCGGGCCTGCCCGTGGAAGGGATCTCTCCGGTCGCCGAACTCAGCGACGCCGCAACGCTACATCCGATCAGGACCCACTTCGATGACCAAAGCCCGCGTGACAGTTGGTGGTCCCGTCTCTGGTCCTGGCTGAGACGCTGATCCGCAACTGCCCCGGGTCGAAGCCGCGCAAAATCTGCGCGATTCGGCCCGCTTCTGCCGCTACAATGCCGGTATGAAGATCCCCGACCTCGACGCACCCTCTCGTCACTCCCCCGAAACCCACCAGCGTGGGCGAGACAAGGTGAGCCGTATCCCGGTGAAGATCGAACCAACCCGGGAGATGCCGCGCAAGCCTCGCTGGATTCGAGCCCGCATCCCCTCCGGCCCCGGTGTAACCCGGATCAAGCGCATACTGCGCCAACACAAGCTCTCCTCGGTATGTGAGGAGGGCCAGTGCCCCAACCTTGGCGAGTGCTTCAACCACGGCACCGCCACTTTCATGATCATGGGTGACATCTGTACACGGCGCTGTCCGTTCTGCGATGTGGCCCACGGACGGCCCGAGCCCCTCGACCCGGAAGAACCTCGCCAGCTGGCCGCGGCCATCGCCGAGATGGCCCTCAAATACGTGGTGATCACATCGGTCGATCGCGACGACCTGCGTGACGGCGGGGCCGCTCACTTCGCCCAGTGCATCGAGACGGTGCGCATGCAGGCACCCGAAACCGTCGTCGAGGTGCTGGTACCCGATTTTCGGGGTCGCATGGCGGCGGCACTCGAGGCCTTCTCCGACACACCGCCCGATGTGTTCAACCACAACCTGGAGACCGTCCCGCGGCTCTACCGCAAGGCAAGACCCGGCGCAGACTACCAGTGGTCACTCGATCTGCTGGCTCGCTTCGGCGAGCAACATCCATCGGTCCCTACCAAGTCGGGTATCATGCTCGGCATCGGCGAGACGCGGGAAGAGGTCGAACAGGTCATGATGGATCTACGCGACCACGGTGTCAGCATGCTGACCCTTGGCCAGTATCTGCAACCGAGCCGTGACCACCTGCCCGTGGCACGCTTCCTCACCCCTGAAGAGTTCGACGAACTGCGGGCGCTCGGCGAGCAGATGGGTTTTTCCAATGTCGCCAGTGGCCCCATGGTGCGCTCCTCTTACCATGCCGATCTCCAGGCTAATCCGCTGCTGAGAAAATAACGGAGCCCATATCCCCATTCCTGACCAGCCACCCAAGCGGCATCACGCGAACAACCAATCTCGCAATCCAATTCCAGGCAATCCACCGTTTCTCCTTCGAGGGCTTTATCATGCAACGTCTACCCAACTGCCCCCAGTGCAACTCGGAATACACCTATCAAGACGGCGAGCATCTGGTATGCCCGGAATGCGGCCATGAGTGGCAACCGGAAGAAACCAGTGAAAGTGATCAGACGCCCGTGGTCCGGGACGCCTTCGGCAACCCGCTGCAGGACGGCGATACGGTCACCGTCATCAAGGACCTGAAGGTGAAGGGCTCGTCCAGCGTGGTGAAGGTGGGCACCAAGGTAAAGAACATCCGCCTGGTGGAAGGTGATCACGATATCGATTGCAAGATCCCTGGTATCGGCGCCATGGGACTCAAGTCGGAGTTCGTGAAAAAGGTGACCTGAGTCGGCGCCTGACCAGGCAAGCCGTCAGGCCGCCTGCTCCGTGAGGCGTCGGTAGGTCTCCTGCAGTATCCGCGCATCCCCACTGGCGCGATGCCGTTTCAGCTGCAGATCCTGTTCCACCTGCCGGCGGGTCCGGTCCCAGCCGGCGAGGCGCCGCTCATCCATGATGCCGCTGAGCGGCTGCAGGTCGAAGCTCTGCTGCAGATGTACCGCATCGTAGAGCTTTCCCAACCAGCTCATGTCGAACGACCAGGCGTCGGTATAGGCGGTCTTGCCACGCAGCAACTCGTTCAGCCGCCAGGCCACCTCTGCCGCGGGGCGGCCATGGGCCTCCAGGATGTCGCGACTGATACCGTGCACGGCTTCGGCGGAGGGATCCCAGTGCGTCCAGGAGCGCTCTGGCGCCACCAGAAAGCAGTGGGGTGTTCCATCCGGGAGCACCAGGCCGACCTCTATCGGATAACTCTCCCGGCCGAAGCCCGAGGCCTCTATGTCGATCACGATTGGTAGCATCCGTCGTTCCTTGGGCAATTCCATTCTGTGCTTCAAGAGGTAGCGTCTGCAGCGAGCAATCCTTGAGGCGAGCGGGCCCGATCCCGACGCCGGCCCTGACCCTGTGACGAAGAAATTACCGAATGATGACTCAACCCGCCTTCCGTGAAGGAAGATGGTAACGCTCCATGAGATAGCAGAGACAGTCCTGGCGGATCACCGCGGTGTCACGGGTCAGCATCGAGGGCATCACCGACTGGCGCAGCAACAGCTGCCCATGGGAGACCTCGAAATAGTCCTCGGTGACGTCCCGGTCGTGATCGTCGCGAACCTGCAGGGGCACACCGCCCTTGCGGTTGACCCGGCCGAAGCGGGTGCCCAGCGGCAGTTCACGAAAGTTCAGCCGCTCCAGGTCGGCCAGGAAGTCGATGTCGTAGCCATGTTCACCGAAGCCGAAGGAGACCTCGGGCGGCACCTTCACCACCGCCACCGTGTGGAACAGGTCGATGTCGTGCTCCGGCACCGGGTGATCGGGCAGCTCGGCCAGGTGCAGGCAGGCCTCCAGGTAGTCTTCGGCGTGGTGAGCGCCGTATTCCTGGCCCACCTTGCCACATTCGAGAGTGACCGAGGGACCGAGTGCGGCCATCGCCATCGAGGCCACTCCCCGCGGGCGGATGAAATAGACCACCACTCGCGAGAACAGGGTCGCCAGATGCAGCGCCTGATTCTCCAATACGTTGACACAGGCGTAATGGGGGTTCATTCCGGTGTTGTTGTGCACGTCCACCGAGGCGAAGATGCCGCGCGCGCGCATCCGCTCGACCACATCACGCATGGTTTCCGCCTCGGGGCCCGTGGTGATCTCGCCCCCGGGCCAGACACGGTTGAAATCGGGTTGTCCCGGCAGATGGCGCAGCCCCTCGGCCGCCGCCTCGGTATTGCCGATGAACAGGCTCAGGGCGCGCGGCAGATCCGGGCCTTGCTCACCCTGGTAGCGCTGCAGGACCCGGCGGATGGCATCCCAGCCGGTGGTCTCGTTGCCGTGCATCAGCACCGAAACGAACAGCGGCGGCGAGCGGTCGCCCGGTAGGTGGATCAGGGTGGGTCCCCCGAGATGGGCATGCAGCTGGGTTGCATCCACGTGCAGCAACCCCTCTGGCAGGGCGTTCATTTCCTTCAACAGACTCATGGCTGCCACTCGTGTACCGGCCGGGACCCGGCCTGTCGTTCGGCATAGGTCAGGACCAGCCCCCGCCAGTCGGGGCCGTGACGGTCGATCCACTGGCGCTGCCAGGCGGCGCCAGTCTGGCCGGTGGCCACCCGGCGTTCGATGATTTCCAGCGGGGGATCGATCTCATCGCCCGGCAGACCGATCGCAGCCAGACCCTCGCGCGCCCGCGGCAGGAGTTCTTCGAGGATCAGCTTCGTCAGCATGGTCCGATGTCCTTGCCAGTCGACCTCGGCCGCCAGGCCATGGCGGGCGGCGCGATAGAAGTTGTCACGCGCCCGCTCGAAGGGGATCTCCTGCTCCATGGGTATCTCGCGCGCGATCAGATAGTGCATCAATCCGACGAAGAAGGCAGTATCGGCGACCACGTCCAGTGCCGAGGTGCCGGCTGCCACCACCCGGTGCTCGATGCGATAGTGAGGACGTCCCTGTTCGTCGAACCCCACCAGCGGCCGGTTCCAGCGCCAGATGGTCCCGTTGTGCAATCGCAGATGGGCCAGCGCCTCGGGCGGACTGTCCATGAGGTCGGGCAGCAGCACCGGGTAACGCTCCAGATTGGCGAGAAAGGCCTCGAGCAGGCTCTCCCGCGCATAGCGGATACCGAAGGTGACCCGCCGCGAATAGTCCGACGCCCCCACCGCCACCGCCTGCTCGAATACGGGGATACGGGTCTCCTCCCACAGCCGGTGCTGCAGGAAGAAGGGCGAATTGGCACCGATGGCCACCATCGGCGCAGAGAGGATCTTGGCGCCGTTGAAGGCGCGCACTGCCTGTTCGCTGCCCACCTGCAAGTGCAGCTGCAGGGAGGTGGCCGCCGACTCCAGCATCACGTCGTCATGCAGGTGATCGAGACGCTCCACGCCCTCGATGTGCAGCTCGATGGGGGCGCCCTCGCGCAGCCGGAAGACCTGTTCGTTGAGCGCCTGATAACGCGCCAGGGGCGAGATATTGCCCAGGTGCAGGTGCTCTCGCCCCACGGTGGGCAGGATGCCGATGCTCAGCGCCTGCATCTGCAGGGCCCGCGCGGCTGCCTCGCAGCGCCGCCAACGCGCCTGCAGGGATTCGCGCATGCGCTCGAACATGCCGGGGCCGAAATCGACGGGATCGTTGTTGATCTCGAAGTTGAAGCGCGCCAGCTCCGGCACCACCAGGGGGTCGTCCAGCTCGCGCAGGAAGGCCTGGTTGTGGGGCGTCGGTTGTCCTTCGCTGTCGATCAGCCAGCCTTCCAGTTCGAATCCCAGCCGATAACCGCTGCCCCGCAGACGTCCCTCCCGCTCCCACGCGACCAGCAGCGCGGTCTCCTCCCGCAGGCGCCGTTCGAACTCGGCGAAGGCCTCGGGGGTGAACTGAACCTGGTGGATCTCCTGTCCCATGGCGACAGCTTATCAACTGTCCGTCCGCAATTGCTCGTGCAACTGCTGATCCAGGTCACGCAAACGCAGTGGTGTGCCCACATCCACCCAGTTGCCGCGGTAGTGGGTACCGGACACCCGGTCTGCGGCCATCGCCTCACGCAGGAGGGGCGCCAGGGGAAAGGGTTCAGGACGGCAGCCGGCGAACAGCTGCGGGTGATAGACGCCGATACCGGCGAAGGTCAGGCGCGGGCCGGCTCCGGCATCGCGGACCCGCCCATCGGTCAGGACGAAATCGCCGGCCGGGTGATGCGACGGATTGTCCACCAGCACCAGATGCGCCAGATCGTCCGCCGGCAGAAACAGCGAGGCAAGATCAAGGTCACACCAGATGTCGCCATTGATCACCAGAAAGGGATCGGTGCCGAGCAGCGGCAGGGCCTTGCAGATCCCGCCGCCGGTCTCCAGGGCGTGCCCTTCCCCCTCGCGCGA
>RFHJ01000021.1 GCA_003696905.1 Gammaproteobacteria bacterium
CCTCACCGCATCCTACGTCGTCCTCCGACTTCGTAGGGTGTGGTGAGCACCGCGAACCGCACCAGAATTGGTGCCTGGATGTGTATTTCCACCCTAACTGCATCGGCTCCCGAAATCGGGAGGACAGCAACGGCCGACTCAGTTTTTCGTTTTCATCTGCTGCCGAATCGAGGCAAAGGTGCGTGGCCAGACACCACCCTTGGCGACGGCGGGCGGCAGCCGCCCCCGCGCCGCGATCGCCGCCTCGCGACTGGGATAGCTGCCGGCAACCAGAGAATACCAGGGCCGCCCGTTCAACTCCCGCTCGAATACCGCGTAGGGTTGTTTGATCTGGTGCCGACGCACGAAACGGATGATCGAACGCCGGTCGCGAGCCCCTACCAGCTGGAGGGTATAGGCGCCCTCGGGCTGGGCACGCAGCCAGGCCAATCCCCCGGTCCTGCGTTCCGTCTTGACCGGGGCCTTGGGCACTTTCCGGGCGGCGGCCGGCTGACTCCGGCCCGGCTCCGCTGGGGGCACCTTGGCAACCGGTCGAGCCGGTGCCGTGGCCACCGCCTCCCTCGCCACCTCAACCGGGGGAGCGGGCTTGCCCTTGCCCACAGGGGCCGTGTCCGCAGGGGCGGTTGCCTGCGCCACAGCAGCAGACGCCTCGGACTCCATCGGAACTGGAGCCTTGGGCGCTGGCACGACCGCCGGTGCGGAGGTCGAGGTCGTTCCCTCGTGGGGCGGCTGGGCCGCTGCCTTTATCGCCTCCTCGATGATCGCGTCGAGCACAGGATCCGGCGCTTCATCGGCGACCTCGGACGGTGGCGGCGATGGCTTTGCCGGTGCGGCCGCAACGGGCACATCCCTCTTGCCGGTCCGCACCGAGGGACTGTCGGTACCTGACTCACGCTGGCGCACTTCTGTCTGCCCTACCTCTCCGGGGTCGGCCACCGGCTTCGGCGCAGCCACTTCCTGCCCTAACACCGGCGGCTCCACGGCCAACTCGCCGGCGCTGGATGCGGCAGGGGAACGCCCAGCCCTCTCCTCTGTTGGCCTGGCCTCGAACAGGGCATTGATCCGGTCCTGAAAGTAGAAGGTTGCACCGAACAGGCCCGCAAGCACCACAACCGTGGCGACCAGGCCTTTGGGGAAGCGGCGATCCGTCACCGAGGCATCCGGCACATCGGGCAACTCCTCGGGAAGCGTATCCAGGGCGTCGAGCAACAGGCCCGGCAGCCCATCACTGGCCCGGTGAAGTGCAGCAGCCACCCGCGTGCCGGCCTCACCCGGCTCCAGCCGTCCCCGTGCCTCCAGAAAGGCCCGCGTTTCCGCTTCGCTGAAGGGCGGCAGGTCGACGAAGTGCAGATCCCACTCGCCCTGCGCCTGCGCGAGTTCACCTGTACCGACCAGCAACAACCGTGCACCGGCCCGCACCAGGCCCCGCAGGTCCACAATCTCTGCCAGCTGCAGACGCTCGGCATCGTCGACGATCAGCACCAGCGGCCTGTCCGGGCTACTCTCGAGCACTTCGGCCATCCAGTTGTCCCCGACCCCGCCCAGGCCCAACTCGGTTGCCAGTTGCTCGCGTAGCGAGGCATTACTGCCGGCCACCAGCCACAGCACTTGGTGATCGTCCCCCATTCGAGCCGCCAGCTCGCGCGCAAACCGGGTCTTGCCCGCACCCTGGGGGGCACGCAGATAGGGGATGTCCGTCGCATTGGATATGAGGTGCATGAGCAGCTGCAACCGCTCGCTGCGCTGCGGCGTCTCGAAATAGTCGGATGTCTCAATCACCGGTAAAGCCCTGCAGGGTCGCATCCAGGACCTCGAGCGGGAAATCATCGCTGATGACCGCCTGGCCGATGCCCTTGAGCAACACCAGCCGCAACTTTCCGCCCAGCACCTTCTTGTCCACCGACATCAGTTCGCGAAAGCGCGCCGGACTCAGTTCAGACGGTGGCGTGGTCGGCAGCCCGGCACGCCGCAGGAGAACTTCGACCCGTTGCCGCTCCGCATCACTCATCCAGCCGAGGCGCCGCGACATCTCCGCCGCCATCACCATGCCGGCGCCGACCGCCTCACCATGCAACCACTCCCCATAACCCAGGCCGGTCTCGATGGCATGGCCAAAGGTATGCCCGAGGTTGAGCAGGGCCCGCCGCCCCGCCTCTCGCTCATCGGCGGCGACGATGGCCGCCTTGTCGGCGCAGGAGCGCTCGATGGCCTCCGCAAGCGCCGCCTTGTCGCGCCGCATCAGGACGTCCATCCGCTGCTCCAGCCAGACGAAGAAATCGGCATCATTGATCAACCCGTACTTGATGACCTCGGCCATCCCGGCGGAGAGTTCCCGGTCGGGCAGGGTGTCGAGGGTATCGGTATCGGCGATCACCACACGGGGCTGGTGAAAGGCGCCGATCATGTTCTTGCCGAGGGGATGGTTGACACCCGTCTTGCCGCCCACCGACGAGTCGACCTGAGAGAGCAGGGTAGTCGGCACCTGGATGAAATCGACACCCCGTTGATAGCTCGCGGCGGCAAAGCCTGTCATGTCGCCCACTACACCGCCCCCCAGGGCCACCAGGGTGCAACTGCGGTCGAATCGGCGCTCCAGCAAGGCCGTGTAGATCTGGTCCAACACCTGCAAGTTCTTGTATTCCTCGCCATCCGGGAGGATGACCTGGGCCACCTCGAAGCCTTCCAGGGCGGGAAGCAGCCGCTCCAGATAGAGCGGAGCAACCGTCTCGTTGGAGACCACCATCACCTGCCTGCCACGAACATGGGGCGCCAGAAGCGAGGCATCGCCGAGCAGTCCCTCTCCGATATGGATTGGATAGGAACGTTCTCCAAGATCGACTTCCAGGGTTCGCCGCGTGGTCATGGTTGCTCCTCACTGCCAATTGGTCGATCCGGCGCAACCACTGCGTGGCGCATCTCGGATCTCGCATCGGGTCAAGTCACCAGATCGATGATGTCGCGCGCCACGACGCCGGCAGACCGCCCTTCGGTCGAAACAGTGTAATCGGCGGTCTGCCGGTACAGTGGGGCGCGCTCCTGCATCAGCTCACGCAGCCGGGCCAGAGGGTCCTCGGTCTGAATCAATGGACGCTTGCGGTCCCGGTGGGTACGATCGTATTGCTGTTCAGGCGAACACTCGAGATACACGACGATCCCTCGGGCCGACAACCGGTCACGATTCGCCGGCCGCACCACGGCACCGCCGCCTGTCGCGAGCACGCATTGGTCGCGCTGCGTCAATTCATCGATTACCTGCTGCTCGCGGTTGCGGAAGCCCTCCTCGCCTTCGTACTCGAAGATGGTGGGGATATCGACACCCGTGCGACGCTGGATCTCCTGATCGCTGTCGATGAAATCGAGGCCGAGCTGCGAGGCCAGTGTCTTGCCGACGGTGGTCTTGCCGGCGCCCATGGGGCCGATGAGAAAGATGCGATTCGGTTTTGCCATCCGACAGATATGCCAGAATCGGACGCCGCAAGCAAGCCAGAGACTGCTCGCGACATCCGGCAGTGGCCACCATCAGCGAAGGGTGAGCGTATCCTTTAGGATCCGCGGCGTAACGAAGATCAGCAATTCGCTGTTCTCGTCCTGCACCTGCTTTTGCTTGAAGGCCCAGCCCACATAAGGCAGGTCACCGAAAAAGGGCACGCGGCTGATCTGATCGGACTTGGTCCGTTCGAAGACCCCACCGAGTACCACGGTCTCGCCATTGTCGACCAATACCGAGGTCTCGAGCGACCGGGTGTCCACGGGCGGCACTCCCAATACCGCGCGCGTGAAGTCCGGGTTGTCCTTGTTCACCTTGAGATCCATGATCACCCGGTCATCCGGTGTGATATGCGGCGTCACCTCCAGTTGCAATACGGCCTCCTTGAACGACACCGAAGTGGCACCGCTGGAGGTTGCTTCCTGGTAGGGAATCTCGACACCCTGCTTGATGGTGGCGGTATTCTGGTCGGAAGTGATCACCCGCGGGCTGGAGATGATCTCACCCTTGCCCTCCTGCTGCATGGCACTCAGCTCCAGCCGCAAAAGGTGCGATCCGAGCTTGCCCAACAGGAAGTTGACCGCGCCACCGCTGCCGGCTGCCAAGGTCTGGGGTAGGTTGACCAGCAGGTTCTCCGAGGCATCGGTACCCGTATTGCTGAGGGTAGGCGGGGTGCCGGAAATCGCAATGGTGTTAACGCTGTTGCTGACACCACCCCCAACCGCGATGGTATTGCCGGCAAGTCCAGTCGTCCTCTGAGCGCTTAGTCCCAGCTTGACCCCCAGATCCTTGGCAAAGTCGTTGTTGGCGATGACGATGCGCGACTCGATCAACACCTGACGCACCGGCACGTCCAGCTTGGCGATCAGCTCCCGAATCTCGCTAAGCTTGGCGGCCGTATCCTGGACCAACAGTGAATTGGTACGAGTGTCGATAGTGACGTTGCCGCGTTCGGAGAGCAGCTTGTTCTCCTTCGACTTGAGCAGATCCGCCAGATCTGACGCCTTGGCATAATTGATTTGAATGAGCTCCGAGCGCAACGGCGCCAGCTCTTCAATCTGCTTCTGGGACTCCAGTTCGAGCTTCTCTCGCGCCGCAATCTCTTCCGTCGGCGCCACCAAAATGACATTGTCATTCCGCCGCATCGACAATCCCTTGGTCTTGAGGATGATGTCCATCGCCTGGTCCCAGGGAACATTCTTCAGCCGCAGCGTGATCCGACCGGTGACACTGTCACTCACCACCATATTGAGACCGGTAAAATCCGCCAACAACTGAAGGACCGCACGTACCTCGATGTCCTGGAAGTTGAGCGACAGCCGCTCCCCCTCATAGACTTTCTTCCGTGCTCGCTTGGCCTCGACCTCTTGTTTGGTCAGCCCACGAAATTCGACGACATAGACATTATCGCTTTGATACGCAAGGTGCTCGAAGTCACCGTGTGTGGTGATCACCATGCGGGTATTGCGTCCCGAGGGGCGCGCCACGATCTCGGTCACCGGGGTGGCGAAATCGGTCACGTCCAACACCCGAGCCAGCTCAGGCGGCAACTGTGCGTCGATGAAGTCGAGCACGATCTTTTGTCCCTCCTGGCGCATGTCCACCACTACCGAAGGGTCGCTCAGCTCCACCTCGACCTTGCCCTCGCCATCCGGCCCGCGCCGGAAATCGATGTTCCGGATCCCCGGTGCTGCGCTGGCGGCAGCTGTGGCGACAGGTGCAGCCCGCTTGGTGGCGTGCGAGGCATGCATGGTAGCGGAGCCTTCGGACCCTCCGATGTCCACCAGCACCCGCTTGCCCTCGACACGAATGTCGTGCGGTACCGACTCGAGCAGATTCACTACCACGCGCGTCCGGTCCGCGGCCTCGATCGCGGCGACACTGCGCGCGACACCCACCCCAATGGGGATCACCTTGCGGCTGAGCGCACTCTTGGTGTTCGGCAGGTCAATGGCAATGCGCGCCGGGTTGTCGGTTGCAAAAGACGTTGGCTCTCCAATCGCCTCATCCAGGGTGAGAACCACTTCGACCCGATTTCCAGGGAGCGTAGAGAAGGAGATATCCTTCAACTCGGTAGCCCACAACAGCGTCGCCGAGCAGCCCATCAGTACGATGGCCAATCGGGCCAGCATGCGATGTGTCCGATACGTGATGGATGACATGAAACTCTCCTGGTTACTCACTCGACTCCAGCAAGGCTGATCTCTGCCTCACGTTCTTTGTACCCGGAACCGCTTCTCACCAGTTCGACCAGCTTGATTCGATCTTCGCTGATATCGATGATGCGTCCGTAATTCTGACCCATGTGGTTACCCACGGTAACCCGATGAATGATGCCGTCCTTGTCCTTGACCAGTGCCCAGGTCTTGCCATCCTGCTCCAACGTGCCGACCATGCGCAGACTATCGAGCGGCATGAACTCGAGCTCTTCCTTGCGACGGTTGAGATCGGGGCGAATTCCGCTGTCCGCAACGGTTTCGGCCTCCTCCTCCGGATTCGTATCCGGAGTGAAGGGATCCCGGCGGTCGCCGGGCACATAGACGAATGTCTCCACCTCGACCGGCTCGGGAGGCGGACTGATGCCACTTGGCGGCCGTGCCTTGACCTCCCGCACGAACTCCTCCAGATCGGACATGTCCCGGCTCGCACATCCGGCGAGCAATCCGGCGAGAACGAAAACTGCAAGCCAGCGCATCAGCTTCCCTCCTCGTCCAGATAACGGTAGGTCTTGGCGGTGGCCTCGAGCACCAGCTTTCCATTCGCGGGCGACTTCCCGCGCCCACGAGCCTTTGCGCCGCGCCGTCGAATCGCAATATCGTAGACGGTCACGATGCGCGGAAGCGACGCCAGGCCGCTGACGAATTCGCCGAATTGATGATAGCGACCGGTTACCCGCAACTTGATGGGCAGTTCGGCATAGAACTCCTTTGGAATCTCCTTCTGTGGTTGAAACAGCTCGAATTCCAGTCCTGCGGCCAGCCCGGTCTGCGATACATCCACCAGCAAGCCCGCGACTTCGGTCTTGTTCGGCAGCTGGCGCAGCATGCTGCCAAACGACTCCCGCATCTCCGCCAATTGGGCCTTGTAGGCATCCAGGTTGGCGGCCTTGGCCTGCTTGCGTTCGAATTGCTTGCGCAAATCCTGCTCGCTCTGCTTGGCCCGATCCAGGGAAAGATACTGATCTTCGATATCGAAGTAATACCAACCCACCGCCAGGAGGGCGCACAGCAGGATGATGACCACCGCCTTCACGACGGCTGGCCATTCGCCGATATTGCCAAAATCCAGCTGATTGAGTTCGTCCAGCGTCATTGCTCGTCCTCCGCCTTCGGCACCACCTGCTGCATGGTCAAAGAGAAGGTGGGAGAGTCATTGCCGCCTCCCTTCTGCTGGATGATGCGAAGTTGTGGATTCGAAAGCCAGGGGCTCGCCTCGATGTTGCGCATATAGGCAGAGATCCGAGCATTGGATTCGGCCTTCCCCTCGACCGTTACCGACCGCCCCTTCTGCACGACCGAGTTCAGATAGACGCCATCCGGCAGGGTCGCAACCAATTCGTCGAACAGGTGGACCACCAGCGGGCGCTGGCTCTGCAACTCGGCCACCACCTTCATCCGGGAGATCAGCTGCCGTCTGATCTTTTCCAGATCGCGAATCTCCCTGATCTGCTTGTCGACCTTGGCTATTTCATTCTTCAGGTAACGGTTGCGCTCCTGCTGGAAATCGATGAGCTGTTCGTTGTACCAGTGCCAATACCCCAGGGCCGCACCGGTCAGAATCACCGCCAAGAGCACGAGCATGCCGAACTCACGCTTGCGCTGAGCACGCAGTCGCTCTCGCCAGGGGAGCAGATTGATGTTCACCATGTCAGTCGAAACTCCTCAAGGCCAAGCCGCAGGCGATCATCATCGCCGGCGCATCATTGCTCAAGGCCTGCGGTTTGACCCGCGGCCCCACCGACATGTTGGCGAGGGGATTTGCGATCATGGTTTCGATACCCAGCCGCTCCTGAACGAGGTCATCGATGCCGGGTACCGATGCACAGCCACCGGCGAGTACTACCAGATCCACGGCATTGTGATTGCTCGCGGAGAAGAAGAACTGAATGGACCGATTGACCTGTTGCACCATGGCCTCGCGAAAGGGGTCCAGCACCTCGGGCACATAGTTGTCGGGGAGCCCACCCTGGCGTTTGGCCATGCCGGCCTCTTCCACGGACAGGCCATAGCGTCTCTGAATCTCTTCCGTGAGCTGGCGGCCACCGAAATTCTGCTCGCGGGTGTAGATGACTCGGTTGTCATAGAGGACATCGAGCGTAGTGGTGGTGGCACCAATGTCCGCCACTGCCACGACCAGGTTTTCACCTCCGTTGGGCCATTGCTCGGCTAGCTGACCGCAGGCCCGCTCCATTGCGTAGGCCTCGACGTCCACCACATCGCAGATCAGCCCGGCGTGCTCGAGTGCATCCACACGGGCCTCCACGTTCTCGCTACGGGAGGCCGCCAGCAACACATCGACCATCTCGGGCGACTTCTCGGATGGACCGATGACCTGGAAGTCGAGATTGACCTCCTCCAGAGGATAGGGAATGTACTGATCGGCCTCGAGTTCGATCTGCGCCTCCATCTCGCGCTCGTTCATCGAGGCGGGCATCGAAAGCACCTTGGTGATCACCGCCGAACCCGAAACCGCCACCGCGGCATGCTTGGTACGGGTACCGGCACGCTTCACCGTCTTCGCGATGGTATCGCCCACCGCTTCCACGTCCGCGATGTTCTTTTCCACCATCGCATTCGGTGGCAACGGCTCCACCGCATAACTCTCGACACGGTAGCGGACACCGCCGCGCCCGGAGTGCTGACTGAGCTCGAGCAACTTTACGGCGGTCGAACTGATGTCTAGCCCCAGCATCAAGGGCTTTTTCTTGGAGAACAATCCCATTGGTTTCGCTTAGCGTTCCAGCGTCCTTATTGGACGGCCCATATCTGGGCCATGTGATATCGAGTGTAACGGGCGGATGAAGGTTTTTCTTTAAAAATTTGCCTTAACTATATAGACCAATGTCAGTTTTTTGTGAAATGGTGCCGACTTTCGGCCGTTGCCAACACATCTTGGGCCTCCCGTCGCCAGGCAACGAGTTCCCGCAAGGGTTCACTTCCACCTCCTCCACCTGCGGGGGAGGATGGCCGCGACGGGGCCTGGGGAGGAAAAGCCCAAACAACGGCTCACCGGGTCTCAACCTCCCGCCGCAAGCGAGGGAGAGAGTCATCAGATACTCCCAAGGCAATGTTAAACTATCTGCCCCGCCCCGCTTGGTCGTTACCCCATTTTCCCGACTGATCTGTGATCGAACGCATGTCCTGGCTCAAGAAATTGTTCAAATTCGGCGTCGTCGTCGCCCTGACGGGCGCCCTCGTCGGCGCTGCAGCCTTCGTTGCCGCCTATCTGTACATCGCACCAGACCTTCCCGATATAGAGGCACTGCGCGAGGTGCAGCTGCAGGTACCCCTTCGCATCTATGCGAGCGAGGGCGAACTGATCGCGGAGTTTGGCGAGAAGCGGCGCACCCCGGTTACCTACGATCAACTCCCGACGCGACTGGTGCAGGCCATTACAGCAGCAGAAGATGCCGCATTCTTTAGCCACCCGGGCATCGACCCCCGCGGGCTGCTGCGCGCCGGGATCAAGCTCATCCTGACCGGCAAACGGGCACAGGGGGGCAGCACCATCACCATGCAGGTGGCACGCAATTTCTATCTCAGCCGCCGCAAGACCTATCTGCGCAAGCTGTATGAAATCTTCCTTGCCCTGCGCATCGAACAGGAGCTGAGCAAAAAAGAGATCCTGGAACTCTATCTGAACAAGATCTACCTCGGACATCGGGCCTACGGCGTCGCCGCGGCCGCAAGGGTCTATTACGGGAAAGACCTCAGCGACCTCACCCTACCGGAGATCGCCATGATTGCCGGCCTGCCCAAGGCCCCATCCGCCTATAACCCGCTCTCGAACCCCGAGCGCGCGGTCGCGCGTCGCAACTATGTGCTGCGGCGCATGCGCGAGCTCGGCCATATCAGCCAGCAGGAATACGACGAAGCGGTTGCCGCACCGGTGACCGCTCGCCGCTATGCGCCAAAGATCGAGGTGGAGGCGCCCTATGTCGCCGAAATGGTGCGCAAACGCATGCTCGAGCGGTACGGCGAGGCGGCCTATACCAGTGGCATCGAGGTTCATACCACCCTTTCCGCCAAGGCCCAGACTGCGGCCAACCGCGCGTTGCGGCGGGCATTGCATGCCTATAGCGAACGGCATGGCTACCGAGGGCCGATACGCCACGTGGACGAAATACCTGTAGAGAACGAGGCCAGAGATGCCTTGCTGGCGAAACACCGTCGCTTCGGCGAGATTCGCCCGGCACTGGTGTTGACCACCGACGAACATTCGGCCGAGATCTATCTTGGGGAAGGAGAGACCGGCGAGATCCCATGGCAGGGCCTCAAATGGGCTCGCCCCTACATCGACACCAATCGGCGGGGCAAGCCCCCCAAGATCGCCGACGATGTCATCAAGGTCGGTGACCTGATCATGGTCAGACCGGTGACAGAACGCCATGGCAAGAAGGAAAGCACCTTCTGGAAGCTGACGCAGCTGCCCAAGGTCTCGGGCGCATTGATCTCCCTGCGTGCACGGGACGGCGCCATGCTCGCGCTCGTCGGCGGATACGACTTCTACCAGAGCAAGTTCAATCGCGTCACCCAGGCACTGCGACAGCCTGGCTCGGGGTTCAAGCCCTTCATCTATTCGGCTGCACTGGAGAAGGGTTTCACCCCCGCCAGCCTGATCAACGACGCACCAGTGGTCTTCGACGACCCCGCATTGGAAGGCGCCTGGCGACCAGAAAACTATTCCGGCAAGTTTTTTGGACCCACGCGGCTGCGCTGGGCACTCACCAAATCACGCAATCTGGTCTCCATTCGGCTGTTGCGCAGCATAGGCATCGATTATGCGGTGCAATACGCCGCCCGCTTCGGATTCGATCCGGATCAACTGCCCCACAACCTGTCACTGGCCCTCGGCAGCGCCAATGTAAACCCCCTGCAGATGGCCCGCGGCTACGCCGTACTGGCCAACGGCGGCTTCCTGATCCAGCCCTATCTCATCCAACGCATCGTGCGCAACGGCAAAACCGAGTACGAGGCCACACCCCTCGAGGCCTGCCCCAATTGCCCGGTTGGCGAGATTCCCGAACCGACGTCCTGGGAAGATGGTGCGAGGCCCGAACATGCACCGCGCACCCTGACGCCGCAGAACCGCTATCTGATGTATTCCATGATGCAGGATGTCATCCAACGAGGCACCGGCATACGTGCGCGCGTTTTGGGGCGCAAGGACATCGCCGGAAAGACCGGCACCACCAACGATCAGCGCGACGCCTGGTTCAACGGTTACAACCAGTCGGTAGTGGCCAATGTCTGGGTCGGATTCGACGACAACCGCAAGCTGGGGCGCGGCGAGGTGGGCGGCAAGGCGGCCCTGCCGGCATGGATCGACTACATGCGCGAGGTCCTCGCCGGCACCGAAGATCGACCGCCGCAGATGCCGCCGGACATGGTCACGGTGCGCATCGACCCCAAGACCGGGCAGCGCGCGCGCGCCGGCACCACCGATGCCATCTTCGAGATCTTCCGCAAGGGCAATGAACCCTCAATGGAATCCAGCGGCAGCGAACCGTCCGCGCCGAACGCCGGCGAGGGTCCCGAGCAACCCACCGACCTGTTCTGACAAACGGCGACGGAAAAAAAGCCCCGCTCAACGCGCCTCGATGGGCACGTAGTCACGCTCCGCGGGTCCGACATAGAGTTGCCGCGGACGGCCGATGCGGTGCTTGGGATCGTCCCACATCTCCATCCAATGGCTCACCCAGCCCGCCGTGCGGGCGATGGCGAACATCACGGTGAACATGCTCTCGGGAATGCCCAGCGCCCGATAGATGATGCCCGAGTAGAAGTCGACGTTGGGATACAGACCCCGCTCCAGGAAATACTCGTCGTGCAGGGCGCGCTCTTCCAGACGGCGGGCCAGTTCGAACAATGGATTGTTGCTGTCGGCGAGCTTCTCCAGCACCTGCAGGCAGACCTCGCGGATGATCTTGGCCCGCGGGTCATAGTTCTTGTAGACCCGATGGCCGAAACCCATCAGCCGGAATGGGTCATCCTTGTCCTTGGCCTTGTCCAGATACTTGTCGATCTGACTCGCATCGCCGATCTCCGTCAGCATGTCGAGTACCGCCTCATTGGCACCACCATGGGCCGGCCCCCACAAGGAGGCCACGCCCGCGGCAATGCAGGCGAAGGGATTGGCGCCCGAACTCCCCACCAGTCGCACCGAAGATGTGGACGCATTCTGCTCATGGTCGGCATGCAAGATGAACAGCAGATCCAACGCCCGCTCGGCCAACGGATCGACCTCGTACTCTTCACACGGCCGGCCGAACATCATCTGCAGGAAGTTGCCCACGTAGCTCAGCTTGTTGCGGGGATACATCACTCGTTCGCCCACATTGTGCTTGTAGGCCGCCGCAGCGATGGTCGGCATCTTGGCCACCAACCGGTGGGCCGCCAGTTCCCGATGTGCCGGATCGTTCATGTCGATCGAGTCGTGGTAGAAACCGGACAGGGAGCCGACCACGCCCACCAGCATCGCCATGGGATGAGCATCGTAATGAAAGCCCTCGAAGAATCGCAGCAGCGATTCGTTGATCATGGTGTGGTGGGTGATTTGATCGCTGTACCAGGCGAGTTGCTCGCTGCTCGGCAGATCGCCATACATCAGCAGGTAGGCGACCTCCAGAAAGGTCGAGTGGGTCGCCAGCTGCTCGATCGGATAGCCCCGGTACCGCAGGATGCCCTTGTCCCCGTCGATGTAGGTGATGGCACTGCTGCAGCTGGCCGTGGACATGAAGCCCGGGTCGTAGGTGAACACGCCTCCCTGTCGGTACAAGGTGGTGATGTCCACGGCGTCCGGCCCCTCGGTACCACTGAGCACCGGCAGTTCGAGCTGCTGGTCACGATCGCTGAATGAAAGCCTGGCCATCTTGTCGGACATTTCGCTCCTCCACTGCATAATTGACATGGCGACCGAAGGACTCGCGCACGCGGCCTCGCCGGGTCTGCGCAAAGGGCCCATCGGTGAGCTCGCTCCTCATCCGGAATCGCGAAGCCTAACACAGCTCCCCGACAGGTCCGCTGCAGCAGCTGCGACAGCGATGCCGCGAGCTCAGGGGAGGCGCGCGATATCTCCGCGCACTCCATCGGCCGACTGCCTGAAGGCCTCGGCCTCGGCCTCGGTCAACGGCAGCTCCACCACCCTTGACAACCCCTGGCGGTCGAGAATACAGGGCACGCCCATGGCGATATCCCGCAGGCCGTATTCGCCGTCGAGGATAGCCACCCCCGGCAACAGCCGACGACGATTGTGGGCAATGGCGTCGACCATCGCCGCCACCGCCGCCCCCGGCGCATCATAGGCACTGGAGATCTTGCGCAGGGAGAGGATCTCGGCCCCACCATCGCGGGTGCGTTGCACGATTTCGGCCATGCGAGCGTCATCGATGAAATGGCTCACCGGTATCCCGTTGACCGTACAGAAACGAGGCACCGGCACCATGGCATCCCCATGGCCACCCAGCACGATGGTGGTGATGTCCTTCGAGGAAAACCCGGTTTCCATGGCAATGAAGGCCGCCATTCGCGAGGCGTCCAGTACACCGGCCTGACCGAGCACCCGTTCGCGGGGCCAGGCGGTGCGTTGCCAGGTGCGGTAGGTCAATACATCCACCGGGTTGGTCACCATCAGTATGATCGCCTGGGGGGCATGCCGTAGTACTTCGTCGACGATGCCATCGATCACCTTCACGTTGACCTCGAGCACATCCGAGCGCGACATCCCCGGCTTGCGCGGTACCCCGGCGGTGATGACCACCACATCGGCGTCCGCCATGGCCGCTGGATCGCCACTGCCGCTAAGACGGGTATCGAAATGGAACAGGGGCGCCATCTGGGTGATATCCAGGGCCACCCCTTGGGCCGTATCCTCGCGGATGTCGATCAGCACCACCTCGCGACAGGTCTCCTGCTGGGCGAGCACCTGGGCCGTGGTCTCGCCGACTCGCCCCGCACCGATGATGGCCACTTTCTGCATGACATGCCTCCTTTGGTAACGTCCCGGCAGGGTGCTTCGGTGGCACGCCGTACCCGTGCTATCCCTTCAGACCCGCTCTTGCGGCGGTTTGCTTCACTAGATGTGTCGTCAGGGGCCGGAGCCCACCCCAGAGGTCGGAAATACCGACTCCGACCCCGGATCCGAGACCCCTTCAGGGGTCGGAGTCGTCACCTGAGAGAGCCGGCGCCTTCCACAAGGGTGGGGAGTACCGACTCCGACCCCGGATCCTGACGGTGGTCTGCTTCATTAATAGCAGGGGATCGGTGACAGAGGCATGAAACCCTTCAATGCTCCGGGTTAGCAGAAAGGCCGGCGATCAGCGGCGGGGGTAGTGCTCTGGCCATTCGCCACGCGCCACGCCGCTCTCGAGGGCAGCGCGGGCCACCGCTGGTGGCACCACCTCACGCAGGCGCGGGTCCAGAGGCTTGGGCAGGATGTAGCCTGGGCCGTAGGCGATTTCGGTGGCGCCATAGGCGCGCAACACCGATTCCGGCACCGGTTCCCGTGCGAGATCCTTGAGGGCATGGGCGGCGGCGATCTGCATCGCCTCGTTGATGCGGCTGGCGCGCACATCCAGGGCACCGCGGAAGATGAAGGGAAAACCCAGCACGTTGTTCACCTGGTTGGGGTAGTCCGAGCGGCCGGTGGCCATGATCATGTCGTCCCGCACCTCGCAGGCCACCTCGGGACGGATCTCCGGCACCGGATTGGAAAGCGCAAACACCACCGGCCGCTCCGCCATCGACGCCAGCATGGCCTTGGTAACCAGATCCGGACCGGAGACGCCAATGAAGACATCGGCACCCTCCATGGCATCCTCCAGAGTACGCCTGCCGGTCTCGGCGGCGACGCTGAATTTGTAGGGGTTGAGATCCTCACGCCCGGTATGGATCACGCCCTTCCGGTCGACGAGAAGGATCTTGTTGCGCGAGGCACCCATGGCGATCAGCAGCCGTGCCGCAGCGATCCCCGCAGCGCCGGCGCCCAGGATGACGATCTGTGCCGCCTCCAGGGTCTTGCCCTGCAGCTCAAGGGCATTCAGCAGCCCGGCGGCTATGATGATGGCGGTGCCGTGCTGATCGTCGTGGAATACCGGGATGTCCAGCTGATCGATCAGTGCCTGCTCGATCTCGAAGCAGTGCGGGGCGGCGATGTCTTCCAGATTGATACCACCGAAGGTGGGCGCAATGCGGCGTACCGTGTCGATGAACTCCTGCGGCGTCTCGGCCTGTACCTCGATATCGAACACATCGATATCGGCAAAGTGCTTGAACAGCACCCCCTTGCCCTCCATCACCGGCTTGCCCGCCAGCGAGCCGACCCGGCCCAGACCCAATACCGCGGTACCGTCGGTGATCACCGCCACCAGGTTGCCCTTGGCGGTATAGCGGTAGGCCTCCTCGGGATTCTCGGCGATCCGGCGCACCGGCTCGGCAACACCGGGTGTGTAGGCCAGCGACAGGTCGCGCGCGGTTTCGGTCGGTTTGGTTACCTCCACCGAGATCTTGCCCGGGCGCGGCTTGGAGTGGTAGTCCAAGGCCGCCTGGTTCAACTCATAGTCGGCATCGCGGTCGCTGGGCTCGGTCATCGAAGGCTCCGTCGAAGATTGCTGGGGTGACGCAGAATAGCAAAAGGCGCCACCGGGGCGCCCTTTGAATTCTCAATGATCTGCCGCGCCCCACGGGCGCACGACTCAGCGGCCGAAACGCTTCTTGAACTTGTCCACGCGACCTGCCGTGTCCATCAGCTTCTGCTGACCGGTATAGAAGGGATGACAGGCAGAGCAGACCTCGATGTGCAGCTCGTCCTTGTCGTAGGTCGAGCGCGTGACGAAATTGTTGCCACAGCTACACACGACCTTCACCTCATGATAATTAGGATGGATACCCGCTTTCATGTCCGTCTCCGGCCATTCGGCCAAAATTCAGTGATCCAATAGCCCCGAGGAACCGGGCCGCAAGCGGCGCGGGGGAGCGAAAGGCCGCGTAATCTACCCGATCAGCCGCCGCTACGCAACTGGTTTCGGCCACCCCTCTGGAAGGCGAGTATTCGCGCGCCTTCGGTGCCGACAGGCGCCGACAGGGGCGCTGCCTCGCCGCTGCGCCATACCGAGACGAACCCCAGCAACTGGTCGCGCAGCCCGCCTTTCCCCAACAGGCTGTCCCACATCATGTGCGAGATGCGCAGGCACGCGGACATCGGACTGCGGGCCAGTCGCCGCTCCTGGTCGATGCGCCATTGCAGGCGCCGCAGGCGCTGGCGATGCGTGTCCGGTGCACTCGCGATGTACTCGTCGATGGCCGCAAGGCGCATCTTCTCGAAGGCCTGCGGATCCTCCTTGGCCAGGGTGGCCCACTCATCGAAATCCTTGCCGGCAATCGTCGGGGTCTTCTTCATGACCTTCTCCCTAAAGCTTCTCACCGTGGGGCCGATGGTATCCCTTCGGCCGCCCCTTCAAGGCAAAAGCTAGCACAGCGAAAACGGCTTGTCTCCGCGAATTAAAAGGTGCATTTCGGGAGCCCGATTCCCAACACTTTGCCTTTTACATCAATGCGTTAGGAATGATTCTGGTGTGCCGTCGGTTTTTCGTCGCCTGGCGGCGCCGAGCAGATCTCGCGGATTCGGTCGAGCCGGATCTCTGTCCTCCCGCCGGCTGACTCCAGTACCAGATATTCCGCACCGTCGTGGACCACCAGGTCGACCGCCCGGCCGACCGCCTCTCCATCGGACAGAGTCAGGCGGACGGGCCTGCGGTGCATCGCCAACAGCTCCAGCTCGGAATGAAACCCGCAGGCGATCGGCCGATAGTCGTCGTTGCCGCTCATGCATCGTCCTCCCGGGCCGCCTGCAAAGACCATTCACCGGCCTCCCGCGACAATCGCAGCAGCATGGGCCGGCAGCAGACCTGGCAATCCTCGATGAACCGATCCCCCTCCACGGATAGATCGACGCGCAACCACTGCGACTCGCCGCAATAGGGGCATGCCAGGGAAAAATCCTCCAGACCGTTCATCCGTCCAGCACCTCCAGCAGATCGTTGAGAAAGCGTAGCCCCTGCAAGGTCGGGCGCAACGCACTCGGGTCGGGATCGAGCAGCCCTCGGCCTCGGGCCTCGGCCAGGCGCGGCTCGACGGTCGCCAGGGGCAGTCCGGTACGCGCCTCGAACAGCCGGGCCGGCACCCCCTCCGCCAGGCGCAGGGCGTTCAGAAAGAACTCGACTACCAGGTCTTCCTCCGATAATAGACGCTCGCCGCCCTTCGCTATGGGATCGGCCAGGTAGTCCCGCGGATGACGCGGACGCGAAAGGCGGCATACAGTCCCGTCCGATTGGGTCAGCTTGGCGTGGGCGCCGGCGCCGATGCCCAGATAGTCACCGAACTGCCAGTAGTTGAGGTTGTGGCGCGCCGCCCGCCCAGCCCGGGCATGGGCCGAGATCTCGTACTGCCGGTACCCGGCCTCCGCCAGCCGCTCCAGACCGGCATCCATGATGTCGCCCAGGACATCGTCATCGGGCAACGAGGGCGGGGCATGATGGAACAGGGTATTGGGCTCCAGGGTCAGCTGGTACCAGGACAGGTGCTCCGGCGCGAGCACGATGGCGGCCTCCAGGTCCGCCATGGCCTGCTCCAGGGACTGCCCGGGCAGGCCGTACATCAGGTCGAGATTGAGATTGTCGAAGCCGGCATCGCGGGCCAGAGCCGCGGCCACGAGTACCTCGGCCCGGTCATGGATACGGCCCAGGGAGCGCAGCTTCCGGTCGTCGAAGCTCTGCGCCCCGATCGAGAGCCGGTTCACCCCGGCCGCGCGATAGTCGGCGAAGCGACGCGCCTCGGCGGTACCGGGGTTGGCCTCCAGGGTGATCTCGGCATCGGTCGCCAGCGGCACCAGGGACGCCACGCCCTCCAGCAGCCGGCCAATGGCACGTCCGGAGAACAGGCTCGGGGTGCCACCGCCGATGAATACCGTATCCACCCGGCGCCCCCCGGCCCGCGGCGCCTGCGCCGCCACGTCACGCAGCAGTGCATCGACATACTGGCCCTCGGGCAGGACCTCAGGCGCCCGGTGCGAATTGAAGTCGCAATACGGACACTTGCGCACGCACCAGGGGATGTGTACGTACAGGCCGAGGGGGATGTTCACCAACATGCTCCAAAGCGCGAAGGACGCGAAGCTCCGCAACGATTTTCTAGTCGTGCACGGATAAAAGACCCAGTGGGCGAAGCTAGGCGAAAATACCCATAGACTCTCAGCAACAAAGTCTTTGCGCTTCTTCGCGTCCTTTGCGGTAGGAAGCGAACTTCACGCAGGGCTGAGGTTGGCATAGGCCACTACCAGCCACTTGGGGCCGACCGCTTCGAAGTTGACCTGCACCCGGGCGCCGCTGCCCTGGCCCTCGGCGTTGAGCACGATGCCGGCGCCGAACTTGGGATGCTCCACCCGCTGCCCCAGCTCGAAACCGGTGGTTTCGCGCGCGCCCCCCAGCGATCCCGCAGCCGGGGCGTAGGGGCGCGAGACCTGTGGCCGGGCACGAACCTCTTCCACCACCTCGCCCGGGATCTCGCGCAGAAAACGCGAGGGCATGGGGTAGCTCTCCGAGCCGTGTAACCGCCGGCTCTCGGCAAAGCACAGATAGAGCTGGCGCATGGCGCGTGTCATGCCGACATAGCAGAGGCGCCGCTCCTCCTCGAGGCGTTCCGGGTCCTCCGCCGACATGCTGTGCGGGAACAGGCCCTCTTCCATGCCGCCGATAAAGACCAGGGGAAACTCCAGGCCCTTGGCCGAATGCAAGGTCATCAGCTGGACGCTGTCCTCATAGGCCTCGGCCTGGTTTTCACCCGCCTCCAGCGCCGCATGTGCGAGGAAGGCGTCCAGATCGGATAGCACCCCGTCCTCCTCGAGCCGCTCGAACTGGCGCGCCGCGTTGAGCAGTTCGTCCAGGTTCTCGATGCGGTCCCGGCCCTTGCCGTCGCGCGATTTCTCGAAGTGCTCGCGCAGGCGTGAACGGCTCAGCGCCACCTCCACCTGTTCGGCCAAGTCCAGACCCTGTGCCTCTACCGCAGCCTCTTCGATCAGCTCGAGGAAGCCGCGCAGGGCCCCGGCGGCCCGTGCGGTCATTCGGCCACCCTCGAGCAGATCCTCGCTCGCCTGCCACAGGCTGCAGCCAAAGTCCCGCGCATGCAGCCGGATCGCCTCCATGGTCTTGGCGCCGATGCCCCGTGGCGGCTGGTTGACCGCGCGCTCGAAAGAGGGATCGTCATGTCGGTTGGAGAGCAGCCGCAGGTAGGCCAGGGCATCCTTGATCTCGGCCCGCTCGAAGAAACGCAGGCCGCCATAGACCCGGTAGGGGATGCCCTGCTGGATCAACGCCTCTTCGAACAACCGTGACTGGGCGGTGGTGCGATACAGAATGGCGATCTCCGAGCGTGCCATGCCACCATCGACCGCCTCACGGATACGGTCCACCACGAAACGTGCCTCATCCACCTCGTTGAAGGCCGCATAGACCCGGATCGGCTCGCCCTCGCCGTCCGCGGTCCAGAGCTGCTTGCCCAGACGAGTGGGATTGTTGGCGATCACCGCGTTGGCGGCCTTCAGGATATTGCCGGTGGACCGGTAGTTCTGCTCCAGGCGCACCACCTGGGTCTCGGGATAGTGGGTCTGGAAGTCCTGGATGTTCTCCACCCGGGCGCCCCGCCAGCCGTAGATGGACTGGTCGTCGTCTCCCACCACGAACAGATTGTTGCGCCCGCCGGCCAGCAGACGCAGCCAGGCGTACTGAATGGCATTGGTGTCCTGGAACTCGTCTACCAGGACGGCGCCGAATCGCTGCTGATAGTGCTGCAGGATATCCGGACGATCACGCCACAGCTCATGGGCGCGCAGCAACAGCTCGGCGAAATCGACCACCCCGGCGCGTCGGCAGGCAGCCTCGTACTCGCGGTAGATGGCGATCATCTGTCGCTGGTAGGGATCGCCACCATCGTCCAGGTGCTCGGCCCGCAGGCCCTCGTCCTTGTTATGGTTGATGAACCATTGTGCCTGGCGCGGCGGCCACTTGGCGTCGTCCAGATTCATCTCGCGTATGATGCGCTTGACCAGGCGGAACTGGTCATCCGCATCGAGGATCTGGAACCCCTGCGGCAGGTCGGCTTCCTCCCAATGGGCGCGCAGCAGTCGATGGGCCAAACCATGAAAGGTGCCGACCCACATGCCACCCACCGGCTGGCCGAGCAGGCCCTCTATGCGACCGCGCATCTCGCGCGCCGCCTTGTTGGTGAAGGTCACCGCCAGTATGCCCCAGGGCGAGAGGCCTTCGACCTGGATCAACCAGGCGATGCGATGTACCAGCACCCGGGTTTTGCCCGAGCCGGCACCGGCCAACACCAGCGTACTACCGAGCGGGGCGGTGACCGCCTCGCGCTGCGCTGCGTTGAGCGGATCGATCAAAGAAGTGACGTCCATGTCACGATTGTACCCAATCCCGCACCACGACCGACCGCCATTGCCGAGGTGGGAGTCAAGTCCAACGTGGGCTGGCCGATGAATTCCTTGTTGAGTGACTACAATCCCTTATCCATGCGTATCCGACTCGGACAAATCGCCGTGCTGTTGCTGGTATTGGCGTCGCAGCAGCTGCACGCCGGTCGCTGCGACGGCACGGGCAACTGTCTGTTCGGCGTATTTCCGCATACCGGCACCCGCCAATTGCTGGACACCTATGCCACCCTCGCTGAAGAGCTTTCCCTCGTCTTGGACAGCCGGGTCCGCCTTGCCTCGAGTTCGAGCATGGGGCGCTTCCAAGACGAATTGGCCGCCGGTCGCTGGGACATCGCATTGGTCGGGCCGGGTCAATTCATCTACTACGCCGAACCAGCCGGCTATATCCCGCTCGCCACTACCGAACGACTAATCACTTATCGCATCGTCACCCTGCAGCGGACCCATATCCGCACCCTGGCGCAGCTGCGAGGCCACCGGCTGGGCCTCATGTGGCCCCACACAGGCACCTGGCTGGTCACCAAGGCCCTGCTGCACGACGCCCAGATCGATCCACGGGACGCGCTGCAGACGCGAACCTTCGCCTCGCAAAGGGCCTGCATCCACGCCCTGTTGATCGGACTGGTGGATGCCTGCGGCCTGGCAACGCCCATTTTCAAGATCCTGGAGAAGGAACGCCCGGCGCCCTATTTGACGTTGTCGGAATCCACACCCCATGCAGGCGCCGTCTACCTTGCCCACCCGGAGGTCGACCCTGAGAGGCGGCAGGCATTGGCCGAATATCTCCAGGAACGCCCCGGACTGCGCCCGGCCAAGCCCGAATACTGGGAGCACTATCGCGAGCTTGCACGCCGCCTGGGGGTTCCGCCACGATGAGGATTCGCTGGTGGCATTCCCTGCGACTGCGCATCGCCGCAGTCATCTTTCTGCTTGAGGCGGTGATGCTCGCCGTCGTCCTGTGGCAGACCCAGAACTATGCCCTGGAGCGGGCGCGGCAACTGATCGAGGAACAGGACCAGATTGCCCTGGACCTGTTGGCAGAGGATGCGCGACAGGCGCTGCTGACACTGGAGTACGACAATCTCACCGATATCTTCCGGCAGGCCGCCAACAACCGGCATATCCGCGCCATTCTGCTGTTGGACGAGCGCGGCATACCGGTTGCCGTCAGCGACAGCCATTACTTGGGGGATCCCACGGCCTCGCTGCCCCTTGCCAAGGGGGACTACCAGCGCAACCTGATGCTGCAAAACGTTGGCAGCGAGGGCGGTAGGCTGATCGTCGTATTCTCTGGCGAGCGTTTGCACCGGGTCTATGCCGAGTCTCTGGGTAGAGGCATGGTCCTCGGGCTGGTGGGGATGGGCCTGATCGCGCTGGCCAGCATCGGCCTGGGAATGTTGTTGACCCGGCGCCTCAGTCGCCTGACGCGCTATGCAGAGGCGGTGGCCCGGGGAGAGCAGGTGCAAGCCGTGGAGGTAGGCGGCAGGGACGAAGTCAGTGCCCTGAGCCGCGCCATCGACACCATGGTCGAGGCATTGCACGGGCAGGCGGCGGACATGAAGCGCATGGCCTACCACGATCCGCTGACGGGACTGGCCAACCGCCTGCAATTTCAGGAACGCCTGGAGAAGGCACTGCATACTGCCCGCCGCTACCACACGCGGCACGCCCTACTGTACCTCGACCTGGACCAGTTCAAGCTGGTCAATGACAGCTGTGGCCACGATGCGGGCGACCGATTGCTCACCGAATTGTCCAACGTCTTGCGCGCCCAACTTCGGACCCGTGACACCCTTGCCCGACTCGGCGGCGACGAGTTCGGCGTCCTGCTCGATCGCATCACCCTGGGCGAGGCACTGACGGTGGCCGAAAAGCTCCGCCGCGCGGTGGACGAGTTCCGCTTCCACTGTGACGGGCGCGAGTTTCACCTCGGCGTCAGCATCGGTGTGGCCGAGATCGATGCGGAATCCCCCTCGGTCGAGCGACTCCTGGCAATGGCCGATATGGCCTGCTATGCGGCGAAGGAGAAGGGGCGCAATACCATAGAAGTGGCCGATGACGAGCCCGCCTCGCAGGAGCATTCGCGACAGATGGCCTGGGTACCCCGGCTCGAGGCCGCTCTGACAGAACACCGCCTGCTACTCTACCGCCAACCGATCCTTCACATCGACGACCAGCGGATCCTCGGTTGGGAATTGCTGCTGCGCCTGCAGGATGAACGAGGGCAGCTCCTGACACCCGATCAGTTCATCAGCGCAGCGGAGCGGTTCAACCTGATGCCGCGAATTGACCAGGAAGTGCTGCGGCTGATCTGCCGGGCCGTTGCTGCAAGACCCGAACATTATCCCGGCTTGCTGTTTATCAATGTCTCCGGCCAGACGTTGAGCGACAACGACTACCCAGCGCTGTTGAGGCAGCTGTTCCGCGAATTGCACCTGGAAGGTGACAAATTCTGCTTCGAGATCAGTGAAAATGCGCTGCTCTCCCGTCCGGGGACAGCTGGCGAGTTCATGCGCAAACTGGGTACCTTGGGATGCCAAATCTGCATCGACGATCTTGGAAAGGGACTGTGCAACCTGCAACAAGTCGGCACGCTCAATGTGGCGTTCATTAAACTGGGGAAACGCCTCGTGCATCACCTAGGAGACGATCGGGTCGACGCCCGCATCGCCGAGGCCATCGTGGAGATCGCCCGAACCATGCACCTGCAGATCATTGCCCAGGGAGTGGATACCGAGGTCCAGATCCAACAACTCCGCGCCCTGGGTGTCGAGCTGGCGCAGGGGAACGTCCTGGCCCCTCCCGAGCCCCTCCCGTGATTCGTCGATCCAATGCTTAGCGTGGAAATACCCGATGTTGGCAAGCGATTCGCTCTGCGTAGGGTGGGTTGAGCGCAGCGAAACCCACCGTTTCAGGCCGCGTTCGATGGGTTTCGCACA
>RFHJ01000180.1 GCA_003696905.1 Gammaproteobacteria bacterium
CATGACCCTCTCGGGCGCCTGGCACAAACTGCGTGACGACCCCATCCTGAAGTTCCTGATCGTCTCGCTGTCCTTCTACGGCATGTCCACCTTTGAAGGACCCATGATGTCGATCAAGACCGTCAATGCCCTGTCCCACTACACCGACTGGACCATCGGACACGTCCACTCCGGTGCCCTGGGCTGGGTCGCCATGGTCTCCATCGGCTCGCTGTACTACCTGATTCCGCGGATGTTTGGACGGGAATCCATGTTCAGCATGAAGCTGGTGGAACTGCACTTCTGGATCGCCACCATCGGCGTGGTGCTCTACATCGCGGCCATGTGGATCGCCGGGGTGATGCAGGGCCTGATGTGGCGTGCAGTGAACGCAGACGGGACCCTCACCTACTCGTTCATCGAGTCGGTGGAGCGCACCTATCCATTCTATTACGTGCGGCTACTCGGCGGCATCTTCTTCCTGAGCGGCATGCTGCTGATGGCCTACAACACCTGGAAGACCGCGTCCGCTGCCCAGCCGGTCGATGACACCGTGCCGGCCGCAGCCTGAGAGGAGGAATCGTCATGTCACATGAAGTCGTTGAAAAGAACGTTGGCCTGATGATGGTTCTCATCCTCATCGTGGTCAGCATCGGTGGTCTGGTGGAGATCGTGCCTCTGTTCTTCATGGCCGATACCACCGAGCCGGCGCCGGGCGTCCACAAGTATGACGCCCTGGCGCTGGAGGGACGCGACATTTACATCCGCGAGGGCTGCTATGTCTGCCACTCACAGATGATCCGCCCCTTCCGCGCCGAGACCGAGCGCTATGGTCACTACTCGGTGGCCGGAGAGTTCGTCTATGACCACCCCTTCCAGTGGGGTTCCAAGCGGACCGGGCCGGATCTGGCCCGCGTGGGCGGTCGCTATAGTGACGACTGGCACTTCGCCCACCTCTACAACCCGCGCGATGTGGTGCCCGAGTCCAACATGCCGGCCTTCACCTGGCTGTTCGACAACAAGCTGGACGGCAAGGACACCGCGGCCAAAATGAAGGCGCTCAACACGGTCATCGCCGCCACCTGTCCGAAGTGTGAGCTCTACACCGAGGAAGAGATGGCCAACGCACAAAAGGCGGTGGCCGGCAAGACCGAGGCCGAGGCGGTCGTCCACTACCTGCAGGGCCTGGGCCTTGCCTCCAAGCAGTGGTAAGGGGGTCGTCATGGATATCACATTGAACGACATCCGGGCCTGGCACACCGTGGCGATGTTGGTGACCTTTCTCGGCATCGTCTGGTGGGCCTACAGCAAGCATCGCCGTCCGGCCTTCGACGAGGCCGCCAACCTCCCCTTTGCCGATGAACGGCTCGACCGGCAATCCATCGCCGAGCTGGAGGCAGAGGACGCACAAAAGAAGGAGAAGCTGTCATGAGCGCATTCTGGCAAGGCTGGATCACCGTATTGACCGTCCTGAATATCCTCGCCTGCTTCTGGTTGATCCGCTGGACCATAAAGAAGCGTGCGGGCGAGGCCGCCCAGGGTGAGGTCACGGGACATGTCTGGGACGAAACCCTGGAGGAGTACAACAACCCCCTGCCCCGCTGGTGGTTGTACCTCTTCTATGGCACCCTGATCTTCGCCGCGGTCTATCTGACCCTGTATCCTGGGATCTGGAAAGGGGTCCTCGGCTGGTCGTCCCATGGCAGCCAGTACGAGGCCGAGATGGCGAAGGCGAAGGCCAAGTACGACCCCATCTATCAGCAGTACGCCAAGGTGCCGGTGGCCGCGCTGGCCACCAAGCCGGAGTACAAGGAAGCACGGGAGATGGGTAAGCGCTTGTTCCTCACCTACTGCATGCAATGTCACCAGTCGGATGCGTCGGGTGCCCGGGGCTTTCCCAATCTGACCGACAACGACTGGCTGTATGGTGGCAAGCCCGAGGACATCGTCAAGACCATCGCCGACGGTCGTACCAGCATCGGCATGCCGGCGCATGCCCAGCTGGGTGACGAGAAGGTCCACAAGCTCGCTCAATACGTACTGAGCCTGAGCGGACGGGCAAGCGACAAGGCGGCCGCCGAAGAGGGCAAAAACCTCTTCATGACCGTCGGCTGCGCGGGTTGCCATGGACCGGATGCCAAGGGCAACCCGGCACTGGGCGCACCCAACCTGACCGACAACATCTGGCTCTATGGCGGCAGCCCCAAGACCATCGAGAAGACCATTCGCGACGGTCGCAAGGGCGTGATGCCGGCGCACAAGAAGCTGCTGGGTGAAGAGAAGATTCACCTGCTCGCGGCCTATGTGTACAGCCTGTCGCACAAATAACTAGAAGGTGACATCATTTGCCGGGCGGGGAGCCTCTTCCCGTCCGGCATTTTGTTTCGTTGGATAAAGAGCGAGAAAAGAGAGAGATAGGCATGGCTACATTACCCACCACCCGGGAACCTCAGGAATCGATTCCCCTTTTGCAGCGTATCGTGTCCATACTCTGGCCCTCCTTCCTCACGGCGGCGCTCGGGACCATCGTCTTCTTCGCCCTGTTCGACCCCAGGGATCTGGCCGAATTGCGGAATATCAAGGCGTTTTCCCGTCTTGCCGGCTACACTTTGGGCTTCTTCGGATTCTGGCTGCTCACCTCAATCAGCAGCGCCCTGACCTGCTATTTCCGCAGGCCCTGCTACAAGCAGCCAGTACCTCACTATCCAGAGGATGACGATCTTGAGCAGTAACAACGCCAGCCCGACCGCCGACAGCGGCGAACTCTACCAGAAGCACAAGAAGGTCTATGTGCGCGAGGTCCATGGTCTGTTCGCTACCCTGCGCAACACCGCCATGGTCGTACTCCTGGGCCTCTACTACGGCATGGCCTGGGTAAACTGGGACGGCCATCAGGCCATCCTGTTCGACCTGCCGGCACGCAAGTTCTATATCTTTGGACTGGTCTTCTGGCCCCAGGACTTCATCTATCTGTCCGCGCTGCTGATCGTCGCGGCCATGGCGCTGTTCATGTTCACCTCGCTGGCGGGGAGGTTGTGGTGCGGTTATGCCTGCCCCCAAACCGTGTGGACCGAGATCTACATGTGGATGGAGCGTCTCGTCGAGGGCGATGGACGCAAGCAACGCAAGCTCGATCAGGGGCCTCACGATGCGCACTACTGGCGGGTCAAACTCACCAAGCACGCCCTGTGGATCGCCTTTTCCCTGTGGACCGGCTTCACCTTCGTCGGCTACTTCACGCCCATTCGGGAACTGGCCCATAACCTGATCACCTGGAACCTGGGTCCCTGGGAGACCTTCTGGATCTTCTTCTACAGCTTTGCCACCTATGGCAACGCCGGCTTCCTGCGCGAACAGGTCTGCATCTACATGTGCCCCTATGCGCGCTTCCAGAGCGCCATGTTCGACCGGGACACCCTGATCATCAGTTATGACGCCAAGCGGGGCGAGCCGCGCTCGCGCAAGCCCAAAAAGCAGGCCGAAGCGGGAGAAAAGGTGGGCGATTGTGTGGACTGCGGTCTCTGCGTCCAGGTCTGCCCCACCGGGATCGATATCCGCAACGGGCTCCAGTACCAATGTATCGGCTGTGCCGCCTGCATCGACGCCTGTGACCAGGTGATGGAAAAGATCGGCAAGCCCAAGGGGTTGATCCGCTACACCACGGAAAACGCCCTGGAAGGCAAACCGACCCACATCCTGCGCCCGCGGGTGTTCGTCTACCTTGGCATCATCACCCTGGTGCTCGGACTGCTCTTCTACGCCATTGCCTCGCGCAACCCGCTGCAGATCGACGTCCTGCGCGACCGCAGCAATCTCTACACCGAGAATCAGATGGGTTACATAGAGAATGTCTATCGGCTCAAGGTCATCAACATGGACGAGAAGCCGCACGACTTCGAGATCACCGTCTCGGGCATGGAGGGAGTCTCACTGGTCGGCAAGTCGCCGCTGGTGGTCCATGTCGACAGCGGCAAGGTGGAAGATGTACCCGCACGCGTCCAGATCGACCCCGAATCGATCAAAGAGCGATCCAACCAGATCTATTTCGATGTCGTGGCCCGCGACAAGCCGGACCTCAAGGTCCATGAGCCAGCCCGCTTCCTGGGCCCGGTGTCGCGATGAAGCGAGAGAGGAAATCGGTTATGCACACTGCCGACACCACGCCACCCGCCTGGTACCGCCAGTTCTGGCCGTGGTTCCTGATCAGTATCCCGCTGGCCACGGTCATCGGCTCGATCATCACCATCCACCTGGCAACGACCAGTGACGATGGCCTGGTCGCAGACAACTATTACAAGAAGGGGCTGGCCATCCACATGGATGCCGATGCGCTACAGAAGGCACGCACCTTGGGCATAGTGGCGGACATCAACATGTCGCGTAGCCGCAATCTTTTGATCGTCGACCTGAAGAGCGAGAAGAACCAGGCCTTCGGGCCCTTGCAGATCGCGCTCCGCCATCCTACCCGGCCCAATCACGACCTGACACTCGATCTCCAGCCCGTCGGCCCCTCACGCTATCAGGCATCGTTGCCACCAGATCTTGCCCAGGTCAACTGGAAGATCCAGCTCAGTGCTCCCGAGGCCGGGTGGCAGCTGCATGGGCGCATCGACAACAACCGCAACGAGGCGCACCTAACCCTGCGTTAGCGTGGCATTGCCCCGGGGGCGGAGTCGTTTCCGAGCATGTCTGGGGTTGGCTTTGGCGGTGTCGAACGACTCCGACCCCTGATACAGATAAGGACGCGAAGGACCGCATCGGCCTTGTATCGCCCTTCTCACCCTGCCTCAATGCCGCCCCAAAGCGTGGCTCCGCCAGAGGCCTTGTCGATGGCCTCCAGGCGTGCCTCATGCGCTGCCAGTTCCTCGGCGCTGGCACGGATCACCGGTAGCGGCGGACGATCGGGTGGGAGACGACGAATCCCCTGTTCCCGATCGATCTCACCGCCTTCCTGATGGCCTTCCAGCCCCAATGCCTTCTGTCCACCCGTCATGGCGAGATAGACATCGGCCAGAATCTCGGCATCGAGCAAGGCGCCGTGCTTGGTGCGGTGGGTATTGTCGATGTTGTAACGACCGCAGAGGGCATCCAGGCTGTTCCGCTGCCCGGGATGCAGTTCGCGGGCCATCACCAGGGTGTCGGTGACCTCGCAGAGTTCCGCCATTTGCGGGCCATCTGGCAGGCGGGCGAACTCCGCGTCGATGAAGCCGACATCGAACGGCGCATTGTGGATAATGACCTCGGCATCGCGGAGATAGTCGATGAAGGCCTCGGCGATGTCCGCGAAGCGTGGCTTGTCGGCAAGGAATTCATTGGTGATACCGTGCACCTCCACGGCCCCCGCATCGATCTGGCGGTCGGGTTGCAGGTAGACGTGAAAATTGTTGCCGGTCGGCCGCCGATCGACCAGTTCGACACAACCGATCTCGATGATACGGTGGCCCTGGTGGGGCTCCAGACCCGTGGTCTCGGTGTCCAGGACGATCTGTCGTTTCATCTGCTCTGTCATGAGCGAAGCTCCGCTATCCCCCGATTGGCCAGCGCGTCGGCACGTTCGTTCTCTGGATGCCCGGTGTGTCCCCTCACCCATTGCCACTCGATCTCGTGGCGCCGGGTCGCCTCGTCCAGCCGCTGCCAGAGGTCGGCGTTCTTGACCGGCTTCTTCGCCGCCGTCTTCCAGCCGTTGCGCTTCCAGTTGTGGATCCACTGGGTGATGCCGTTCTTCACATACTGTGAATCGGTCGTTATCCGTACCCTGCTCGGCCGTTTCAGCGCCTCCAGGCCCTTGATCACCGCCATCAGCTCCATGCGATTGTTCGTCGTCTGGCGCTCGCCGCCATAGAGCTCCTTCTCCACCTCGCCGTAGCGTAACAGGGCGCCCCACCCACCGGGACCCGGATTGCCCTTGCAGGCCCCATCGGTGAACAATTCGACCATGCGGCTCATCGTCGCGCACCCTTGCCCATATTCTGCCGCCCCGCCGTGGGTTCCATGGCCCCCGAGGGCGAGAACACCCGCAACGCCTGCCAGCGGAGTCGTACCGGCGTCACGGTGGAGACCCGCTTCACCGCCCGAATGACATAGACACCCGCGAACATCGGCAGGTAGCGTCGTGCCAGGCGCTCCACACCGGCAAAGCGCCCCTCCCACCGCTGGGGCAACGGCGGCACGAAGGCCGCGACATCGGTGTATTCGACATCGAAGCCGAGCAAGCCCAGCCAGTCCACGACGCGCCGGTAGGAAAGAAAATGACCACACCAGGGACCGGTGCTCCGACCCCGCAACAGCAGGCGCCAGACTCCCCACAGGCTGAAGGGATTGAAGCCCAGGATCACCACCCGGCCTTCCGCGATCAATACCCGTTCCACCTCGCGCAGCACCAGATGGGGATCGGCGGAAAAGTCCAGGCTGTGATGCAGTACGACTGCATCGATGGTGTCGCTGCGCAATGGCAGTTGCTCGGCCCTGGCCACGATATCCCCCCCCTCCTCCTCACTCGGAGCCAGGCGCAGCTTGTGGCGCACAGGGCATTCATGCAATGGCCTCAGATCGGCGCCCAGCCCCTCGACGCTCACCAGATAGTAACCGAACAACCCCTCCACGAAGCGCCGCAGCAGGGCCTCCTCCGCCGCGATCAAACGCCGTCCCGCCGCGCCCGGGAGCCACTCTCGCAGGCGCTCTGGCGGTGCAGCGGTCGATTCTTCGCAGGCGGGAGCGCGCATCTCTGTGGTCTGATCCGGGAAGATTTCGTATAGTCACGCGCCATGAACGAGTTGCCTGGCACGCAAGCGGACCCCGATTCTGACCAAACATCGTGCCCACGGCAATGGCCGGCGAGAATCGTGGTGCTCGCTCTGCTGCTCGCCCTGCTGGCGGGCTGTGCCTCCCAGGGAGCGCACACCGGCCTGACCGAGCCTCCGGCTCCCGCCACAGGGGCCCCAGCCGCGCCGAGACAAGTCGCTGGAGACACGCAAGCCGCCAGGGAACGATCGCCGCTGCCTTTGCCGGAGACAGTGGCCAAGCCCGAGGCGCCACCGGACCCCTGGCAAAGATTGCGTGGCCGCTTCGCCTTCACCTCGATCGAACATCCACGGATCGACCACGAACTGCAGAGGCTTCGCCGCCATCCCCCTTCGCTGAGCGCCCTGCTGCAGCGGATGCGCCGCTATCTACCCCTGATCAGTGAGGCGGTCGAAAGACAAGAACTACCGGGTGAAATCGCCCTGCTGCCCGCCGTCGAGAGTGGCTTCGACCCCTATGCCTATTCTCCTTACGGCGCGGTGGGCCTCTGGCAGTTCATGCCCGCGACCGCACGGATAATGGGACTGGCGCATGACCGCTGGTACGACGGGCGCCGCGACCTGATACCCGCCACCCGCGCCGCGCTGCGATACCTGGTGCAGTTGCGCCAGGCACTCGACGGCAACTGGCTGCATGCCCTCGCCGCCTACAACTGTGGGATCGGCACGGTGAAAAAGGCAATGCGCAAGGCCCGCCACAAGGGCCGGTCGACCAGCTATTGGGCGCTCGACCTGCCGGCAGAGACCGACGCCTATGTGCCGCGCCTGATCGCCCTGGCGAAGATCATCGAGCATCCCCGGCAATACGGTGTCGAACTGCCCGAACTCGACGATCGGCCCCGACTGCAGACGGCCGAGGTACACGGCTCGCTCGATCTCGAGATTGCCGCCCGACTGGCCCAAATACCCCTGGAGGAGCTGCTGGCCCTCAACCCCGCCTACCGACGTGGTGTCACCCCTCCCGGCCGCACCTCCCGGCTACTCCTGCCCGAAGACCGCAAGACGCAGTTCGAGACGGCCCTGGCCGCCCTCCCCCGCCGGCAGTGGCTGCGCTGGGCCGAGCACCGCATCGCACGCGGCGATACCCTCGGCAAGATCGCCCGACACTACAAGGTCACCATTGCAGCCATTCGCGAGGCCAACGGCCTGCACGGCGACCGTATCCGCGCGGGCCGCACGCTGCGCATTCCCCTCTCGGGGAAGGCGGCCGATGTACGCCGTGGCCTGGTCCGCGTTGCCCGTCGCAAGGTCCATTACCGGGTGCGCCGGGGAGACTCGCTGTATGCCATCGCCCGCCGCTTCTCCGTCTCCATCCGGGACCTGCGGCGCTGGAACCGGGTGGGTCGCTACATCCGCCCGGGTCAGCGTTTGACCGTCTACGTCAAGGCAGGATGAGACGCTCCAGCGGACTCAGCGACAGACCAGGTTGGGGGCCCCGCCCCCACTGCGATTCGCCGCCACCACGCACTGCATGGTCCCGCAGCTGCAGTTGAACACCATGCTGGCAGTGCCGCTCAACAGGGTGCCCTGCGTGCAGGAGCAGGCACTGGAGTAGACCTTCCCAAGGCGTGCCTGCCGGGCCGCCTCCGAGCTGTCCCCGATGTACTTCCTCAGCTTGGCATCCCGGTCCTGCTCGGCCTGCACCGGCCCCAACAGCAGCCCGCCGAGCAGCGCTAAGATCAGATAGCGTTTCTTCATCTCCTTGTCTCCTTCGCATTGTCTCCATCGGTTGTTCCATCACCGACCAGCCAGCAGGCCACCCGGTGTCCCTCATCGATTGAACGCATCGGCGGATACTGTTCCCGGCAGCGCGGCTCGGCCCGGGGACAGCGCTCGTGGAAATGGCAGCCCGCCGGGGGGTTGGCCGGCGACGGCATGTCGCCCTCCAGCCGCAGCACCGACCTCCGGTGCTGTGGATCGGGCACCGGCACCGCCGACAACAGGGCCTGGGTGTAGGGGTGCAGGGCCTGGTTGAGGATCACCGAAACGGGCCCCTGTTCGACGATCCGGCCCAGATACATCACTGCCACCTCGTCGGCCAGGTAGGCGACCACGGCGATGTTGTGGGTGATGAAGAGATAACCCAGATCCAGTTCCTGCTGCAGTTCCTTCAGCAGGTTCAGCACCTGGGCCTGCACGCTCACATCCAGGGCGCTGGTCGGCTCGTCGCAGACGATCAGACGCGGATCCACCGCCAATGCCCGGGCGATGGCGATGCGCTGGCGCTGC
>RFHJ01000181.1 GCA_003696905.1 Gammaproteobacteria bacterium
GAGCCGTTCAGCGATCTCATTCAGGTCCGGACTCTCGCGTTCGAGAATTTCAGATCGAGAGTAATCGATCAGGCGGATCGACGGCGGCGGGGTGCCTGTTTCGACCGGACGTTGGACGGTCCCGGGTGGGGTGCCGGGCGGGTGCGGGCGTTTCGAAAAAAGGCGCATGAGCGTGACCCTGTCTGGTTGTTCGCTGAACCAGTTTAGCGCAGTGGCCTGCGAGGCGAGGGAACGGGCATAATCATCTGGCCGAGCATCACTTCCGCCAGACAGCCGGATTGCCGCGGCGGACCCGACCGGATGTCTTTTACCCGGCCACCATGAACGAGTCGTGATAATGCAGAACGCCTTGCCATCCTTTTGTACGTCTTCGCCGGGATTCCGTGTGCGATCCGGGGGCTGGGGCCTCGCGCTGGCGTTGTTATGGGTAAGTCTCATCCTCTGGCAGCCGGCGCTGGCGGCCGCCGGAGATGCAAGTGGACAGGGGATTTCGGCGGAGGCCATTGCCGCGGAAAAGACGCGTCTCGAAGGCAGCAGCGGGCTCAGCGACGAGCAAAAAAAGCAACAGCTCGCCTTGCTCAATGAGGCAACCACATTGCTGGACAAGGCGTCTGTATTGGCAGAGGAGATCAAGCAACTCGATCGGGCCGTTCGTGAGGCCCCGAGGCGGATCGCCGAACTCAAAAAGGCACAGCCCGAGGCACAGACGCTGGATGCGGAGGTGCTGCGAGGCGAGTCCACTGAGGCACTGCAAGCGCGGCTGGACAAGCAACGTCAGGCCCTGGAACAGGCGCAGCAGGCGCTAACGACGCACGAGACCGCTCTGGCCAATTACCTCGCAGCGGCCAAGAGCGGGGGCGCCGAACTGGCGCAAGTGCGCGGCCAAATCGATGCCCTGAGCGCGCCGGCGGCAGGGGCGTCGACTGCAGAGAAGCTGAACCAGGCGGCCCGCAGTCAGTGGCTGAAGGCGCGCCACCAATGGCTCAAACTGCGTCAGGACAATCTCGACATCTTGATCCAGCTCGAGCAGGCGGAGCGCGACCACGCAGCCGCCCAGGTCAATGTGCTGCAGGCGAACGTCGACCTGCTCACGCGCGAATTGAAGCAGCGCCAGGTCCAGAATCTTCAACAGGCGGCCGAGCAGGCGAACGCCCAGAGTGACTCCCAGCTGCCGCCCGCGGTGGCCAAGGCGCAGCAGCGCCTCGCCGCACTGTTGCAAGAGCAATCGCAGGTGATCGCGCGTACCGCAGCCGTGGAACAGGCATTGAGTGCAGCAAAGAGCCGTCTCGATCAGATCCAGGCCGACCGTCAGCGCATGGAGCAGAGTCTGCAGGTAGCCGGCGGGGCCGAGACCGTCTCGGCGATGCTGCGCAAGCGGCGCGCGCTGTTGCCGTCGCCTGCCGCCTTAACAGCTCAGATCCAGGATTACCGCCAGCGCCTCGACGCCGCGGTGCTGCGGCAGTTGGAACTCGATGAACAATCCCGCGAGACGCCTGCCACTACCAACCAGGCCTTGGTCGCGCAGGTGCAGGGAACAGACGCCGAACCAGGCGTCGACGCGGAATCCGCACAGCTGCGCAAGGTCGAGAGGCGCTATCGTAGTACCCTCCAGGAGTTGGTGCGCACGTATAGCACCTACATTTCACGTCTGTCCGACCTCGAGGCCACGTTGAGGCAGCTCCTCGCGGCGGTCCAGGCCTATCACGCCCTGATCATCTCCAAGCTGCTGTGGATGCCCAGCTCCGATTGGACGCTCTGGATGCACCCGGGGGAGTTGTTACTGGGGCTAAGGTGGCTGGTGAACACGGACAACGTGCGAAGGCTGGGCAATGATGCGCTCGAGGCATTCTTGCAGCGGCCCTTGCTCACGGCGCTCTGGTTGGTGTCCGTGCTCGTCTTGTTCGGCCTGCGTCGCCGCGCCCTCGCAAGACTGGCGCAGGCCAGCGAACTGACTCGGCGGGTGCGTACTGACCGTTTCTCTGCCACCCTGGTCGCGTTGGCCTGGACAACGGTGCTGATTCTGCCCTTGCCGGTGCTGGTGCTGGGCGCAGGTCTTCTATTGGGTAGCCTGGCCACTGCCGGGGAATACAGTCTGCGGATTGCGGCCGGCCTGCAGGGTGCGGGGCAGACGCTGCTGTTCTTTCTATTCTTCCGGGAGATGTGCCGGCCACGGGGCGTGGCACTCGATCATTTTCGCTGGCATTCCCAGCTTTGTTCGCGTCTACGCGGGGTTGCGAGTTGGATTTTGCCACTGGCCGTGCCGCTCGGATTTCTGCAGGCCGCCACTGCTGCCGGCGTGCCCTCGGGGTTTATCCATCTGGCCGGGGTCGTACAGACCGATCCTCCCGGCCTTTCGCTCCTGGGGCGTCTTAGCATGATCGTGTTGATGGTCGCGGTATGGGTCGGGATTCGGCGCATCTGGGGCAGACGGCAGGCCTGGATTCAGGCACTCGCCGCATCGGCGAGCCCGCCGCGCTGGGTCCAGTATCACGGGCTTTGGTTTCCGCTGGTGATGCTGCTCCCGCTGGCCTTTGCGGTCGCCTCCGCCCTAGGCTACGACTATACGGCAGCCTACTTTCTTGCAATTGTCGGCGAAACGGTGTGGTTCGTCATCGGCCTACGGATGTTCAGGGACCTGTTGTTGCGCGCCCTCTATGTGGAACAGCGACGGATACGTTTCGAGCAAGCCCTGCAGGCTCGTGAGGCGTCATTGGCGCAGATGACGAACGAAGCGACGCAAGAGGCATCCCCGCCGGAACTGCCGCCGGTGGATGAGGAGACGATCGACTATGGCGAACTGAGCGGGCAGGTCCGGCAGCTGGTACAAGGCGCCTATCTGACCGCACTGCTCATCGGGCTCTGGTGGCTGTGGCGCGATGTCTTTCCCGCATTGGGCTTTCTCAATGAGATACAGCTGCCGATCACCACCGGCAAACTGGTCGACGGCACTACCCAAGAGGTGCCTTTGACCTTGGGAGACCTGTTCTCTGGCCTGATCCTGGCCGGGCTGACCTTTCTTGCCGCGCGCAATATTCCGGGCCTGCTGGAAATGGGCTTTCTGCAACGCCTGCCCATTCGGCCCGCCACACGCTATGCGATTGTCACGCTGACCCAGTACACAGTCGCGATGATCGGGCTGGTGGTGGTCTTCAAGGCAGTGGGTCTCCAATGGTCCAGTATCCAGTGGCTGGTGGCGGCCCTGTCGGTAGGTCTGGGCTTTGGCTTGCAGGAGATCGTGGCGAATTTCGTCAGCGGTGTCATTCTGCTGTTCGAGCAGCCGATCCGGGTCGGCGACATCGTGACGGTCGACGGCGTCACCGGGAAGGTCACGCGCATCCGCATTCGGGCAACCACCATCCTGAACTGGGAACGGCAGGAGCTGGTGATCCCGAACAAGAACTTCATCACCGGGCAGCTGATCAACTGGACACTGTCCGACACCGTCAACCGGGTGGTCATCACCGTGGGCGTGGCCTATGGCAGTGACACCCGCAAGGCCATGGCGCTGATGGCCGAGGCGGCAGCGGAGCACCCCAAGGTGCTGGACGAGCCGCCGCCACGTATCACCTTCGAAGGGTTTGGCGACAACGCCCTGACCCTGCTGTTGCGCGCCTATCTGGACGATGTGGACGCGCGCCTTCCGACCATCACGGACCTGCATCAGGCGATCAACGACAAGTTCGAGGAGGCGGGCATCGTGATCGCCTTCCCGCAGCGCGACGTGCATCTCGACACCAGCCGGCCTTTGGAACTGGTGTTGCGGCGGGATATAGAGCAGGGCAAACCGGCGCGATGATCAATATCTCTGACCTGCGATTGCAGGACCGATGCCGCTGATCGACCGGCGCTTCGCGTCCACACTTGGCGCCTTTTTCTTTCTGATAGGTATCTTCCTGTGTCAGACTGCTCGATCATGCGGCCTCCCGGTTCATTGTCGTCGGACTTCGGCCGGCACCGGGCTGCTGCCGTCGGCGCTGCGACAATAGTGCCGGGTAATCGGATAAGCATTGTTCCGGCAACGCTGCCGTCGGCTCGGTCTGCTCCAAGACCCGCGTGCATGCCAGCCGGTCACCGGGCATCACCCGCGGGAAACAGGACGCGTTGCGGTTCTGCATTGAGACGTGCCAAGGACTGCCTGAAAATACGGGTCTTCACGGGACCAGCCCGCTTGGGCTCGACCAGGAAACGCACCACGGCCTCGATCCAGGTGTTTTCATGGGCACGAAACAGCACGACCGGTTCCTCATTGACCTCGATCTCGTCGACAGGAGTCTGGGCCAGAAGGTTGCGGTACGTCTCCACTCTTTGCGCCATTTCTTCGCC
>RFHJ01000182.1 GCA_003696905.1 Gammaproteobacteria bacterium
ACCTCTGCCGACTCACGCAACAGCCACGCGGCGCTCAGCCCGCTGATACCACTGCCCACCACCGCGACCCTTCTTCCGTCGTGCATCGTTTTTGTCCTGGTTTTGTTTGCCAAAGCTGAAGATTTGTTCTACAAATACTTGTACACTATCTCTTCATTGTCAAGGATTAGTCCATGAAAATCATTTCAATACTCCTGCTTCTCACGATCGCGCCTGGCATTTCCCTGGGCGAAACTTCGTCAAACTGCCCGCCACTACTGGATTTTTCGCTGCGCAAGCTGGGCGGCGAGGAACAGGTACATCTGTGCGAGGCCTATCGCGGCAAGGTGCTGCTGGTGGTCAACACCGCCAGCCGCTGCGCCTTTACCGACCAGTACGAGGGTCTCGAACGCCTCTATAGAGAAAAGGCCGATGAGGGGCTGGTGGTGCTCGGATTCCCCTCCAACGACTTCGGCAACCAGGAGCCGGGCGAGGAACAGAAGATCAAGCAATTCTGCAAACTCACCTACGGCGTGCGCTTTCCGATGTTCGAGAAGGTCCATGTGCGCGGGGACGATACCCACCCCTTCTACAAGGCGCTGATCGAGGCCGCGGACTCCCGCCCCAAGTGGAACTTCCACAAATATCTGATCGGACGCGACGGCAGGCTGATCGACGACTTCTGGAGCGGTACCGAACCGGACAGCAGTGCGTTGAGAGCAGCCATTGATGAGGCTCTGGCCCAATGACCCAGCCCCACACCCCGCGCGAGGCCTGGATCATCGGCGCCAGCCAAGGGATGGGAAGGGCGCTGGCCGAGGGCCTGTCCCGCCAGGGGTGGAAGCTGTGGCTGTCGGCCCGCTCGCGAGGCACCCTGGAACCGGTCGCGGAGCGCACCGGCGGTACCGCCTTGGCGCTCGATGCCACCGAGGCGGAGAGCCTGCGCGAGGCCGCCGAGACGGTTTTTGCCAATAGCCAGCCAGAGCTGGTGATCATGAATGTTGGCGACTATCAACCGATGCCCGCCGTCGAGTTCGACGCGGGACTGTTCGAACGACTCAACCGGAGCAACTATCTGTCCTGCGTCTATCTCCTCGACGCCCTGATCCCGCATCTGCGTGGCCGGGGCGGACAGATCCTGCTCAACGTGAGTGCCGCAGCCTTCAGGGGCCTGCCGCTGGGCGCCCCCTACAGCGCGCCCAAGGCGGCAACCCTCAATATGGCAGAGGCGCTGCGCCCCGAGTTGAGCGCGGTGGGCATTTCGCTGCGGGTGATCAATCCGGGCTTCGTGCGCTCGCGCCTCACCGACAAGAACCCTTTCAATATGCCCCTGCTCCTGGAGCCGGAGGTCGCAGCGCGCCGCATCATCGACCAGATCGATAGCAGCGGATTCGAGATCGCCTTCCCGCGCCGCCTCATCTGGACACTCAAGCTGCTGCGTTGCCTGCCCTACCGCCTCTACTTCTGGATCGTCGACCGATGGGTATTGCGCAGATGAACGATGCCCTCTCCCGCTACTGCGCATTCTTCGAGACGCTCTCGGCCGATTCGATCACACAGATCAAAGACCTGTTCACGCCCCAGGCCCTGTTCGCGGACCCATTCAACCGGGTGCGGGGTCCGGCCGCCATCCGGCGGATCTTCGCGCATCTGCTGCGCCACTGGCCCAAGGCGCGCTTCGAGGTGCTGGAGCGATGCCAAGTGGGCGACCTGGCCTACCTGCGCTGGCACTTCTGGCCCGACCCGGCGCAGTCGCTGCGCATCGAGGGCGTGAGCCGGGTGGAATTCACCCCGGACGGCCGGGTGCAATCCCACCGGGACTACTGGGACAGCGCCAGTGAGCTGTATGCCCACCTGCCCTTGCTCGGCGCGCCGACCCGCTGGCTGCTGCGTCGCAGTCAGGCCGAGGCGGCCGATCAAGTCACCCCGGACATGACCGAACGATCAGGGCATGCCACAATAACCAGGACAAAATCATGACAACGACCCTCACACCCATGCCCAATCGCTATCGCATCGGCGCCGTATCGCGTCTTACCGGGATCCCCACCGATACGCTCAGAATGTGGGAGCGACGCTACGGGGTCGTCGAACCCATGCGCACCGAAAAGGGCAGCCGCCTCTATTCACAGGAGGATGTCACCCGCCTCACCCTGATCAAGGCCCTGGTCGATCGCGGCCATGCGATCGGCACGGTGGCACGTCTCAGAGACGCCGATCTGCGCAAACGTCTTGCCCAGAGCGGAGGCGCCGCGCCAACCCAGGATACGAACACACTGCACCGGGTGTGCATCGTCGGCGAAACCCTGGCACTGCGCGCAAGATATGCCGAACAGATACCCGAAGCGGTACAGATCACCGGTACCTATGCCGATCTCCGCGAGTTCCTCGAGGACGACGCCCACTGCGACCTGCTGGTTTTGGAGCTTCCCGTACTGGACAGCGATTCACTACGCCAGCTGCAGGACCCCGCCCTGCGAGAGCGCGCCGGCAGGATCCTGGTGGTCTATGCGTTCGCCCCCTCCACCGTGCTGAAACAGCTGCAGCGCCTGCAGATCGACACCGAGCGCGCGCCGGTGAGCATCGAACACCTCTGGCAACACCTGCTCATCCCGGCCAGTGGCTCGGTCGACACCAGCCCACTCGAGTTCGATCCCAATGTGATCGCTACCGAGCCCGCGCCACCGCGGATCTTCTCCGGCGCCCAGCTGGCCGCCCTGTCGGAGATCAGCACGACCCTGAAATGCGAATGCCCTCATCACCTCTCCAGCATGATCGAGACCCTGGCGGCTTTCGAAGCGTACAGCAC